>CADEGN010000057.1 GCA_902826865.1 uncultured Myxococcales bacterium | reverse complement strand
CGTACGCGTCGGTCGGCCAGTTGTACGGGGTCGCGAACATCTCCGTGTGCCCGTATCCCGGCGCGCCGTTGACCTCGTAGTCCTGCGGCGAGAGACCCATCGCCTGGAGAATCGTCACGAGCAGCCGATTGTGCGGGATGCCCGGAATGAGCACGCCCCAGTCCCCGAGCCCATCGTTGGCATAATCATGGGTCATCTGGGTGTAGTCGACGTATTGGCCGGTCTTCAGCATGCCGCCGGCCCCGCCCGCGAGCAGGGTGGGCTGAGCGATGTTGTAGTGATCCATCGACAGATAGTTGTTGTCATAGACGAGGCTGTTGTCGAGATACGTCTCGCCATCGATCTCCTCGACATCGAGCTGCTCGAGGAAGCGCTGGAAGACGGCCGTCACAACCCAGCGGTTGAGCGACACCATGTTCGCGCGGGCTTGTGTACTCTCGCCGGCGGAGTGGGCGAAGTCGTGCCAGTCGCCAGCCACGCCGGCGCTGTTGTGATAGCTGTGGATCGGAGCGCCGTTCGCGTCCGTGATGCCCATTTGGGCTTTGAACGTCACGATGCGGGTGAGATCGCAGCGAATCGCGGCACAGGCGATATCGGCCAACAGGCCGACCCACTGCTGCATTGCTTCGACGCTGCTGACCTCTTGGTACGGGTATTGGATCCCGAAGCTCGGCGGCTCCGCGGGTTTCATGCAGCCGGCCGCGATTCCGCTGGCCAGCTCCTTCTCAATATCGTCGAGAAACGTCATGTGACGGTCGAGCGTCGCGCGATCGTCGGCGCTGAGCCGGCTGTTCACGCGTAGCCGCGAATAGTCGTCGTAGACCGCGTTGACCAAGCGACGGTTGGGGTGCTCGGTCGGCATGTCCGGATCCATAAATTCGCCGAACAGATCGGCCCAAAGGTCGTGCGGCTCGACGTAGGCCGGCAAGTTCTCGATCGGGCTGCCCGCCACGCCGTAGTTGCCGTCAGAGATGGACGACGGGCTGCCCGTGGCCAAACAAATCGAGCGTACCCGCGGATCCGACGTGTAAAACGCTGGGCTGTACGCCAACACCTGATCGATCGTGGGCATCGCCGCAAGACCACGGGTTTCGAACTCGCCCACGTTGCTGCAGTTGGCGTAGTCGCCGAGCATCGCGCCCGTGTTGTGGCCCACCCCTTGGATGTGGTCGATCCCACGCAGCAATAGCAGCTTGGAAAAGTACGGCTGCAGCGACGCCGGCAGGACCTGGCTGAGGTCCTGGCCGCTGAAGTCGGACAGTGGTGCCCATTTGGCAGTGCTGCCGGGCACTGTTGTCGACAGGGCCGTGGTGCCGTCGGCCCGCGGTCCCCCGTACATCTGATCGCGTAGCTGGTAACCGGGCGGCGTCCAGGTCGGATAGAAGTCGCCGACCATCTGCCCGCTCTGCGACTGCACGGCAATGAACCGACGCGGGCGACTGAGCCCGCCGCCCCGCACGGATCGCGGCAACAGCGAGGGCAGCAGTGGAAGCCCCAGGGCCAGCCCGCTGGCCGAGCGCAGGAACATGCGCCGGGTGTTTCGCATCGTCATCACATCACCCTCCGGCTGCGAAAGAGAGGCGCGGCGGCGATCTCGCGCAGCGCATCGCGCACAGACCCACCGTCGACGAGGGTGGTCTCGATCTGTCCGATCACACAGGCGTCGCTCTCGTCCTCGTTGCGCCCGAAGGTGGCGCGGAAGTACTGCTTGGCGAAGCAACCCTCGAGTTTGCCGCTGTCGACGATCTGCTGGCTGAGGTCTGTGGCGGTAGAAACAACCGTATCGCTACCGTCGAGCCTGGGCGTGGCGGAGCTATCGATCGGCAGCGTGGCAAGCACCTCGCCCGACAGACTGTCGATGACGAGCTCCTCCGTGCGGAAGCGACCGATCGCGTCGTACTGCTCAAGCACGAATCCGGGCGGATTGATCGTGCTATGGCAGCCGGCGCACACGGCATCCGCCGTCTTCGCTTCGTAACGTTGGCGCGTCGTTTGATCTTCGGTGACCGGTGGTTGGTCGAGGGCACCGGGGGGAAGCTGCGCGGGATCGGGCGTGGGCAGCTCCTCACACATGAGCCGACGACGAATCGACGCGCCGCGATGCATCGGATGACTTTCCTGGTCACCGGTCAGCAAGAAGCCCACGCGGGTGACGATCCCGGCGCGTTGGCCCGCAGGCATCGCCGGCGGATCCGATGTACCGTCCCACACCTCCGAACCGTAGAGCGCGGCAAGGTGCGGCGAGGTGGTAAACACCCGGTCGGTGAGCAGCACATCTGCCAGCGTCCCATCGTTGGCGAAGGTGTAGTGCCGCACAAGCGCATGGATCTCCGCCTGCGCGGCGGCGATATGGTCGGCGTCTGGATCGCCAATGGTTGTGCCCTCGGCAAAGGTCGCAAACGCTGGGGTATCCGGGAACTGTGTCATCCACCCGAGTTGCAGCCACTCGTCGTAGAATCGTTCGACTGTGATCTGCGTGCGCGAATCCTCGAACACGCGATCGAGCTGGGCGGCATAACCTTCGTCCGTCAAGATCGAACCGTCGGCCGCGGCGGCGAGCAACTCGGCGTCAGGTGTGCTCTGCCAGAAGTGAAAGGACAGCCGAGACGCCAGGGCGTAGCCGTCGAGCTCGAAATTGGCGTCGTCGCCTTCGCCCGCCACTTCGACGTGGTAGAGAAACGGGGGGGCGAGCAGGAGCGAAAAGATGATGCTGCGCATCGCCTCGACCCCATCGGGCGCCCCGGCGGCGATGTCTTGGTAGTGCGCTCGCTCGGTCGCGTCGAGCGGGCGGCGAAACGCGCGGAGGCCAAAGTCGTCAAGAAACGCGTCGATGCAGGCGGCAGTCGGCGCGGCCACCGTTGCGCAATCGCCCGCGACTGCGGCCAGCTTCGCCGGGTCGGATGTGACCGTCTGCGAAAGCGCGCTGGCCAGGCGATACCACGCGCGTGCATGCATCTCGGACACGCGCGCGTCGACGATCCGAAAGCTCAGCTCGCCATCGTCGGGCGGGATGCGCGTGAGTTCGTCAGCGACCTCGGTCTCAACGTCGATCCCGGCCGGCGCGAACACGTCACGCAACGTGTTGCGGTACTGCCGCTCGGAAAGGCGCCGCAGGGGCGAAATGCTGGCTCCGTCCGAAGCGCACCCTCCGATCCCGCCCGAGTCGCCGCCCCCTGCGTCATCGGAGCCGCCGTCCCCGCTGCCTGCATCCGGGCCGCCGTTTTGGCCGCCCGCCCCGCGGCCGCTGTAACAACCCGGTAGGGCGCAAACGGTGAGCAAGATGGGTAGGAGCCGTCGCCGACGGCTGGGGGTGCATGGGTGCGACATCCAACTCCCTCCGAGACAGGTCAGCGGCGCGCAACCGCGTCACGTCACCGCCCCCGCATCGGGAGTAACGCGACGCGGCCCCCCGTCTCACCCCAACTGCCGAAAAAATCACGGCAACATCCGGGGCCGCGTGCCCCGCGTGCCCCGAAGACGGCCCGCGCTCGGTTCGAGTCGTCGTAGCGAAGCGCGCGAGCCCGCGCGACCCGCTACTCAGACCTTCTTGCACTTGGGGGCGTAGGCTTCGAGCAGCGAGTCCCAGGTCTTCTCCCGGGTCGCCGCGTCGGCGATGCCCCGGATGTTGTCCCCCTGCTTGCCCGTGAAGTTCTCAATCATCTTTGCGCGCGCCGCCTTGCAGTCGCCGTTGCGACCGAAACACCCCGCGACGATGGCCGGCAGGTTGCCCTCCAGACTGAGGATCTGGTGGTCCTCTCCGTCCTTCGGCTTCACCTTCGCGCGCAGCTTCGCCACGACGCCAAGCGCCTCCTGGCACTTCTTCACCCCAAACGAACTGTTCTGGCTGCCGAGCTGGAGGTCCATCACCGCCTTGAGCAGCGCGTCGCGATCGCTCATCTTTCCTTGGCAGTGCATCGAGGCGTAGGACTCGACCATGCGGTCCACCGCTTCGGGGCCCAGACTCTTCATGTGCGCCGCCTGCTCGGCCGACTTGCGGATCAGCTGTTTGCCGGCATCGCACTTGCCGGCCAACATGAGACATTGGCCGCGCATGAACCCGTAGCCCGACTTCGGATCGCTCGACTGCTTCTTCGGGTTGAGCCGATCGTAGGCATCGAGCTCCTTGATGCATCCCTTGCCGTCGCCCGCGCCCATCTTGCGCTGTGAGGCGTCGAAGTGGGCGAACGCTTCCTCGTTCATCTCTAGCTTTGCGTTGATCACCGCCGCCGCCGCCAGCGACTCCGGCGTATCGGGGGCCTTCATCGCGGTGTCCTTGGGGCTCTCGCCCGGTCGGATCGGGCGGAGCGTGAGGCGGATCGGTGCCTTGCAGCCCTCGACCTCCTTGGCCGAGTCAGAGTCGCAGGTCGTCAACTTGCCGCCCTTCTTCTCGGCGCTGCTGCTCCGCGATTCGGACCCTCCGGCGCCGAAGCCGAACGCACTCCCGCCCGCACTGGCGGTCAAGTTCTTCGACGACGCGAGGCCGAAGGCGCCGAGGTTGTAGCCGTAGACGAAGTGGGTCGCCTTCTCGCAGCCGTATTTGCCGTCGAGGTCCTTCGTGTACACCGCATCGCGCGAGGCCGTGCGCGTGCCGGCGACGTAGTACTCCATGTGGAACTTCTCGCCGCCCTGGACCCGGCCACCAAGGGTCGCCTGCCCGAGGGGCAACTTGGCGTACAGCTCGGCTTCGTTGTTAACGTCGAGGGTCTCGAGTGATCCACTCGTCCACTCGACCGGCTTGTAGGCCCCCTGCTCGCCGCGAATGCTCTCGTTGCGGCACTCGTCGAGAATACGCAGGCTGCAGCCCTCATAGTGGACGAAGACGATGTCGTTCGCGGCGTGCTGCTCGAAGCTCGACATGTCCGTCGCGTCCCATTCGATGATGAAGGGGCGGAGGTGATCTTCCGGGTTGCAGGCATTTTTTCCTGCGAATGTATTGGACATCGCGTTCGACTGCCCTGACGGGCGGTCGGCCTTGGTATGCGCGGCGAGGGAACAGGAGCTCGCACCGAGGACGAGCAATCCGGCGACGACGAGACGAGACTTCGTGAGCATGATGGACCTGCGCGAACCCGACGTTCGCGTGGCGCGAACCTAACGCGGGTTGTGTGACCGGTCGAGATCCCGCGCGGCGCACGAGCCTTCGCGGCTCGCGCAAGGACCTGGTGACGCGTGGCGGGCCCCCAGGTTGCACGGGCTACGGGTGCGTCGGCTCACCCCCGCGCGAGCCTATCACTATGCCCGAAGCTCATCGAAGGGACCGACTGCGAAGCTCGGATCACCAAACGGGGTTGCTCCGAGCCCGAACGCGTCGGCAATCGCCGACAGCACCCCGGTATTGCTCTTCTTCATCGGCAGATACTGTCCGGTCTTGAAGTAGCCTTCGATGTTGCCGCAAAGCACGGTCTGAAGGTCGACCACGTTGTGCGGATCTCCGTCGCCCATCTCGGTCGTGTAGAGGCAGAGTGTGTTGTCGAGCATCGTTCCGTTGCCTTCCGGAGTCGACGCCAGCTTCTCAATGAAGTACGCGAACTTCTCTATGTACCAGCGCTGGACCTGAACCTGTTGGTCGTAGTGCTCTGGCTTGGTGCGATGGGACATCTCGTGATTGCTGTCGTTGTAGCCCATGAAGGAGAAAACGGGCCCCCAGTCCCCGCCGCCCACAGGCAGCAAGGTGACAACGTTGCTGAGACCACACTGCATCGCATGAAAGGTCAAATCGAGATTGGCAGTCGTGAGCGCATCGAAACCGGAGACGTCCAAGTCGTCGGCGTTCGGCAGGGTGCATTGGGGAATTGTGAGATCATCGAGCGAACGTTCGATCTCCCGGACACCCTCCATGTGAAGCTCGAGCTTGGAGCGCTCGGCCGCGCTCAAGTGCGGGCGGATCGATTCGAACTCGCCGTAGAGCACGTCGAGCACACTTCGCTTCTCCGCCCGTAAACGCTCGAGATACTCAGCCTGCTGCGCGGCCGGAACCTGATCGAGATCGTCCACATCCCCGAACACGTAGTCGAAGCCACCAACGGGGTTCAGCGGCACGATGGGGTCATCTTCCCCGCGATGCGACACAATATTGTAGCCGTGGCTATGGTTGCGCTGGTTCAGTGGTAGCAGCTTGGTACCGAGCGCCTGGCTGAGAACGTGATCGATCGACGGCCCCGTGACGATACCCGGTCCCCCGGTGGCCTCGAGGTCGCGCAGCTGTCTTCCGGTCAAGACGCCGTAGAGCTGCCGGAGGTGGATCTGGCCGTACGCCTCGCCATCCACAACAAACAGGCCGTCGAAGAACGAACAGCGATCCTTGTACGGCGCGAGCGGTGCCAGCGTGTTGCTCAGTTCGAAATCGAACCGCGAGCCCGTGGGCGAGAAGGCATCGACGATGCCACCGTTGCTCTGGACCATGATAAAGAGACGCTTGGGTAGCTCCTCGGTGCCCCCGGCCCGCAGCGCCCGGAGGGCGGGCAAGAACATCAAGGATGTCCCCGAGAGAAACCCGAGGAACTTCCGCCGATCGGTGACAAGCAGTCGCCTACGCATTCTCCACCCCCCCTTGCTGTGCCCCATTGCACTACGCGCGAAGTTCGCTAAACGGACCGACCGCGAAGCTCGGATCACCAAACGGGGTCGCGATCCCGAACGCATCGGCAATCGCCGATAGAACCCCGGTGTTGCTCGCGTTCATCGTCAGGTATTGACCTGTCTTGAAGTAGCCGTCGATGTTGCCGCAAAGCACCGTCTGCAGATCGGTCACGTTGTGCGGATCTCCGTCGCCCATCTCGGTCGTGTAGAGGCAAATCGTATTGTCGAGCATCGTCCCGTTGCCCTCGGGAGTCGAGGCCAGCTTGTTGATGAAGTACGCGAACCTCTCCATGTACCAGGTCTGGACGGCCACCTGCTGATCGTAGTGCTCGGGCTTGGTCCGATGGGACATCTCGTGATTGCTGTCCGCGGCGCCCAGGAACGAAAATACGGGCCCCCAGTCCCCTGCACCCACCGGCAACAAGGTGGCGACGTTGCTGAGCCCGCACTGCATCGCATGGAAGATGAGATCCAAATTTGCGGTGGTATTCGCGTTGAGCCCCGAGACATCGAGGTCGTCGCGAATCGGCAGCGTGCACTCGGGAACCGTCAAATCGTCGAGGGAGCGCTCGATCTCCCGCACGCCCTCCATGTGAAGTTCGAGCTTGGAACGCTCGGCCGCGCTAAGCTGCGGGCGAATCGATTCAAACTCGCCGTAGAGCGCGTCGAGTACGCTTCGCTTCTCCGCACGTAAACGCTCGAGATACTCAGCCTGCTGCGCGGCCGGAACTTGTCCGAGATCGCTCACATCCCCGAATGCGTAGTCAAAGCCTTGGACGGGGTTTAGCGGCACGATCGGCACGTTGTTCCCGGACTTCCACGAGACGAGGTTGTACGTAATGCTGTGGTTGCGCGCGCTGAGCGACAGGGGCTTCGCTTCGAGTTTTTCCGCGACCACCTGATCGATCGACGGACCCAGCGGGTAGAAGTCGAGCCCCTCGTTGGCCTCGAGGTTTTGCAGCTGTTGCCCCGTAAGGACCCCGTGAAGCTGTCGCAGGTGGATCTGTCCGTACATCTCGCCATCTGCCACAAATAGCCCGTCGAAGAACGAGCACTTGTCCTTGTACGGCTCCAGCGGCGCCAGCGTGTTGCTGAGCTGAAAGTCGAGCCGAGAGCCAGATGGGGAAAACGCATCGACGATCCCCCCGTTCGACTGTACGAGGATAAAAAGCCGCTTCGGCAGGTCTTGGACCCCTTCCGCTCTCAGGGCCCGCAAGGCGGGAAGAAACATCAGCGACGTCCCTGATAAGAATCCGAGAAACTTGCGGCGATCGGTGACGAGTAGGCGTGGTCTCATGATGGGCTTCCTGTCAGAGAACGGTCGCGAGGCGCCTGTGGAGCATCGTTCTGAAGAGCAGCCGAACGTCACCATTGGCCGCCGCGTAAGCGTCTGACGAGACGCCCAGCCCGCACACATCCTCGCGTACGTCGACCGGTTGCCCGTAGACGAACTTGTACATCTGCTGCGGGAGGCAAGCTGTCAGTTCATCGCTCTCGGCCACCCGCGTCAACATCTCAACGGCGTTGGCGTAGTCGCCGTCGAGCGTGTTGGTTCCGGCGATCGACCCCGAGCTGTCGATCGGCTGGCCCTGCTCCTCGGTGATATAGGCACCGAGTGCGTCGTAGTTCGAGAACAGGAACCCAATCGGATCCATGAGCTTGTGACACCCGGCGCAGACTGGGTCGGTGGCATGGCGGGCGAATCGCTCGCGCTCGGTTTCGCCAGGGACAGGATCGGGGACCTGCGGTGTCGGCAGCCCCGGGGGGATCGGAGGCATCGGTTGGCAAAACAGGCGCTGGCGCACCTCATGCCCCCTCACGATCGGCGTTGGCTTCGGATCGGAGTAGAGCGCAAGCCATGCGGGTAGCGTGAGCAGCCCGGCGCGCTCGGTGGGCGGAAGCTGGCGCACGCCATCCGGCCCGGCCACCGCGGGACCGTAGATGGCGTCCAACGCCGGGTTGTGAATCGTCTGCGTCGAGGAGAAGACCGACGCCTGGGTCCCGTCGCCCTCTTTCATGATGAAACCGATGTAGTCGTTGGCCTCCTGCGCCATCGCCTGGACGAGCTCCGGCGTGTAACGAGGGTCATTCGACTTGTCCACCGACGCGACGCCGTCCATGTCGAGCCAGTCGACAAAGAAGCGGGCGTAGGCACCTTCGGCGCGCGGGTCCGCCAGCACTTTTTCCACGAGGTCGGCCTCGTCATCCGTCGCGATCCCCTGCTCCGCCAGGGCGAGGAGCTCGTCGTCGGGTCCGACGTCCCACACCGTCAAAGCGAGGAGCGAGACCTTCTCATACGAGGTCAGCTCGCCCTGGGTCAGCAGCTCGGTTCGGTAGA
Organism: uncultured Myxococcales bacterium; assembly: GCA_902826865.1. Lineage (GTDB taxonomy): Bacteria > Myxococcota_A > Polyangia > Nannocystales > Nannocystaceae > Xiheibacterium. Next base: position 26,252 of record CADEGN010000057.1, on the reverse strand, counting down.
GAAAATGCGGCGACTGCAGCATCGCTTCCGTCGCGAGTTCGACGCCGCGGCCGCCGGTGGTGGCAGCATCTACGATCGCGCGGTAGCGCGAGACTTCCTCGGCGGTGAGCGGTCGGCGGAAGAGTCGCAGTCCGGTCGCTTCGATGAAGCCATCGATGCACTCGGCCGGGGGGGCGTCCGCGGCGAGATCGGCGGCTTCGCACGGCGACAAGTGCGCAAGATGTTCCGTGGGGTTGGTAAATACGGTCTCGACGATGTCCTCGGCGGCGCGCGAGAGCTGAAGTGCGAGCACGGACGACACCTTCATGGCGTCGGAGTTGTTCTTGAAGTAGAAGCCCTCCGGGTCCTGGGGGAACTCCTCGGTCCAGGTCGTCCCGGCGTCGAACCTGAACAGCCAGGCCACCGTTTGGTCGTATTGCTGGGGGCTTAGCCGCCAGATCCTCGGCGCTCCGTCCGAATCACAGTCGGCGCCAACACCGGATTCGCCGCCACCGGAGCCGGACCCGCCGTCACCCGCGTCGCTGGCCTGGCCGCCGTCGGCGCCCTCGGCGGCAGGCGACGAGGTCCCGTCGTCGAGGCCGACGTAGCACCCACCGCTCGTGGCCAGGGATCGGAGAAGCTCGAGCCGCCTTGAACGCCTCATCACGGATTAGTGGGCGCACGCGGGACGCGGTCCACGGGTGCTCTATGGGTTTCTTCGTAGGCTGCCGTACAAAGACGGACTCAAGACTGCGCGCCATGACACCCCGATCTGCTTCTGCCATCCTGGACAACTGAGATGCGGCGCGCAATTGCCCTCGCCAGTCTTGCCTTGACGGCGTGTTTCGGGATCCTCGACGAGTACACCTGCGACGACGACGAGCAGTGCAACGGACGGCCTGGGGGTCGCTGCGAGGCGACCGGGTACTGCTCGTATGTCGACGACGCCTGCGAGTCGGGGCGACGTTACGCCCGCTGGGCGCCACCTATGTACAGCGGACAGTGTGTCGAGCTGGAGGGCGCGACCACGACGAGCACCACCAGCGCGACCACCACCACGGACGCCACCAGCAGCAGCAGCGGAGGTGATGGCTGCCCACAGCCGGCGTGCGTCGATCTCGACGGCGCTGGGTATGGCGTTGGAGCGGCGTGCGCGGGCCCGGACTGCGATGACGCCAACGAGACGCGCTTCGACGGCTGCTACTACGTCTCGCCTGACGGAAGCGATGGGAACCCGGGCGACAACCCAGCCGCGCCGTGGGGTACGTTGGCCCACGCCGTCGGTGCGCTGCAGCCCGGTGACAGCCTGGTGTTGCTGCCCGGAAGCTATGAAACCGAGTCGACCGGAATGCTCGACGTTCGCTGCGGCGACGGTGGCAATGCGGTCACGGCAAACGAAACCGCACCGATCTCCATCCGCTCGGGCGTAGACCCATCGGAAGAGCGGCAAGCGATCCTCGCGAGCGACGGAACGACGAACGCGATCCGGATCGACGGATGCGCGCACTGGCGGCTGTTCGGACTGGCGGCCCGCGGCGCGGATCTGGCCGGCGGCGTGGCCGAAGTCGTGCTCTTCTCCGGCGTTTCTAACCTGACCGCCCGTCGATTGCTCGTGGCCGACGCCAACGCCTGGGTCGCCAGCTCGCTCCTCTTGGTGACCGGGACCTCGGCGGACGTCCTGGTCGAAGAGAGCGAGGGCTACTCCTTCCACCGTTGGGGCGTCAGGACGACGAGTGACTCCGCGAACGTCACCTTTCGCCGGCTGTATGTGAACGCCCGCAGCCGCGATGACCTCGCCGATGCTGTGCCCGAGGACAATGATCCGAATACCCCCCTCGAGAGCCAGGTGACCAAGAGTGGAGACTGGGGGATCATTGCCCGGGGAACGAAGACTCGCGTGGAGAACTGCATCGTGCAAGGCGATGTCGGCTACGCCCTCGGCGTCTGGGATGATGCCACCGTCGCGGGGACCATCGCCATCGGGCCGGGCTTTTTCGCCTGGTCGGACGGAGGCTTTTTTACGCTCCGCGATATCGTCTCCATTGGCGCGACGACACAAGGGATCTCCCTGCGGAGTGTCGACGATGTCTTGGTGGACGGTGCAACCGTCATCAACACGGGAGTCATGAGCGACATCGGCGGGGCCGGGATCGTCGGTGACGAACCGATGAGCGACCCATGCGTGGATCATGGGGGCTGCAAATTCACCGTCCGCGACGCGCTGGTACTCAACAGCGGACGCTATGGCATCATCGGCACGGGGGCCAACGACTGGAGGGTCGAGGCTTCGAACGTGTATGGCAGCGGCGTGAAGGATTACTCCGTCGACGAGCCGATCGACGACAACGAAGGGTTCATCCGCGGGTCGCAATCGCAACCCGTGGAGGGCGCGGACGACTGCTACCTCGTGTCCCCGTCGGGCATCGGGGCCGAGGTCCTGTACCGGTGGAAGGACGGGGAGCTGACCGACGATCCATTATGGGATCCGCAGACGCGCGTCTTTCCGTGCGGCGCGGAGGTCGAGGGGATCAACACACAGGAGGGCTCCTGCCGTGATGTGCATGAGGCCGTGAATTTCAACAACGGCTGCCTTCTGCCACCGGCAACCTGCCCGAGTTGAGCGGCCCGCTAGAGCTAGAACGCCACGCGAAGTCCCACGTAGGCGCCCCGGGGCCCCGCGTGCAACCGTGCCGCTGCCCGCGACTGGCGCGCGCGGACCACTGCGTAGCGAATGACCGCCGCGACCACGAACGCACCGCCCACCGCGGTGGTCGCAACGCCCGCGACGCCCAGCGCGCGTGCACGCCGGCGATCCTCGGCGAAGTCGCTGATCGATGGGGCATCGGGGAGCCGTCGGTCCGCCACGGAGCCTGCGATGAGAAGGCCAGCGCCCGCTGCGACGCCTGCCGCTCCGACGGCGAGCAACGCCGCACCCGCGGCGTCCCTGTGCCACGCCGGGGCCGGACGCGGCGATGGCGATGGCGGTGAATCGGGCACAGTAGGTTTCGCCACCGCGGGCATGCTCCGCCCGCCGCAGCTGGCGATGGCTTGCTTGGCATCGGCCTCGACCTGGGCGCGGCGGGACTCGTCGTCGAATTGCACCGTCGGCAACGCATCGAGAAAACGCTGGAAGTACCGGACGGCGCGCCCGCACTGCCGCCGATCCCTGGCGACCGTGCCGAGTGCAAAGAGGTATTTCGGCAACGGGTTGCGCGAGTACGCCTGCAGCAGCTCTTTTTCCGTCAGCTCGAGTTGACGCTCGTGCATCTCCCACAGCGCCATGGCCCGTGCTTCGTGCTGCTCCGCGAGGGCGGGATCGGGCACCTGCGGCTGCGAATCGGGCGATTGCGGCGCTGGTCCGGGCACCTGCGGCTCGGGCACCTGCGGCTCGGGCACCTGCGGCTCGGACACCGGCACATCGGGAGCGGGCACAGCCTGGGCCGGAGCCGCGCCGGCGAGCACGAGCGCGAAGACCAGGATTGCCATCACAGGCCGTCCGGGAAGAGCGGCCGAGCAGTTCCCCCCCGCGGCCGGGATTCGCCGGCTCGCCGCGCGTTCGATCTTCGCGACGGCGGCCGTTTGCGTTTTGCTTCGGCGCGCCGCCCTGCCGTGGCAGCGGGCGACGGTTCCGCCTTCGGCGCGGCAGCGGCGGGCCGCTCGTCGGCCGGCATCGCGCCACGCTCGGCCACCATGGGCCGCTCCTCGGGCGTCGGGACCCTCGGCATGGTCGGCGTCACCGCGGACATGGCTGCTGGGGCGGACGTGGCGGGCGTCATCGCCGGATCCACCATGGCCGGCGGCATGGCGGGGGCCAATGTCACCGCACCCGTTTCGTGCGCCGCGATCGGCCGGATCCACCAACCGAGGGCCACGGCCGCGCCAAGTCCCGCCGCAAGCGCAGTCGCCGTGGCGATCGCCCTCCCCCATCGCCGTGGCCGCGGTACCACGGCGTGGGACGTCGCCGACCATCCGGCGCGGGACGGTTCGCGCGCGGTGACTTCGACGGACTCGGGCAGCTCGGCCGATGGGAGCGGCCGGGTGCCGAAGAAACTCCGCATCATGTCTTCGAGCGCGCGTGGTGACAGCGGCGAGCCGAGCCGCCCGGCGACCGCTTCGAGATCGGCCTGCAGGGCCAACGCGGTGGGGTGTCGAAGGGCCGGATCGACGGCGAGCGCCCGCATCACGACCTCCTCGAGGTCGGCCGGGTATCCCGGCACCACATCTGACGGCCGAACGAACTCGCCGCGCACGATCATGTTCATCACGGCGAATTGGCTCTCCGCGCTGAACAGCCGGCGACAGGTCGTGGCCTCGTACAGCAGGATCCCCAGGCCAAACACGTCGCTGCGGCGATCCACCCGCTGTCCCCGGCACTGTTCCGGTGACATGTAGCCGATCTTGCCCTTGAAGACGCTGGCCCGGGTCTGACAGGTCTCCGCCAGGGCCTTGGCGATGCCGAAATCCACCACCTTCACGTCGCCCTGAAACGAGACCAGAACGTTCGAAGGAGAGACGTCGCGATGCACGAGCAGCAGGGACTCGCCCGACGGCCGCGCGGCTTCGTGCGCGTGGTGAAGCCCGCGCGCCACCCCGTGCACCAGCGAAAGGGCGCAGTCGAGCGGAATGCCGCCGCGCTGGGACGCTTCCCGGAGGATGACGCGCAGGCTCTCTCCGTGGACGAACTCCATCACAAAGTAGTACTCAACGCCTACCTGTCCAACATCGATCACCCGCGCGATGTTGGGGTGATCGAGGAGCGCTGCGATGCTCGCCTCGCGAAGAAACATGTCCACGAACTCGACATCGCTGGCCAGCACGGGCCGAATCCGCTTGAGCGCGAATACCTTCTCGAATCCGGCCGTGCCCCGCAGACTCGCGAGATACACCTCGGCCATGCCACCAACCGCGAACCGACGTACGATCGTGTAGGCGTCGAGCCGCGTCCCCGGCGGGAGCGCGTTCGGGTCCACCCCAACCAGGTCCCGCGCAGTACTGAAACCGACGGGCGCTGAGCTCACGTCGTCCCCCTCTCTGAGGTGACCTGCGTCAGGGGGATCGTCGCCAACGATCGCGCCCACGCATCGAGGTCGCCGACGATGTCGGCGAGCATCGCGGACGGCGGGGCCAGCTCGGCGATCTCCTTGCGCAGCAACTCCCTCGCCCGGGCCAAACGGGACGTCATGGTGCTGGCAGGGATCTCCAGCGCACATGCGATGTCTTTGGCAGGCATGTTCTCCCAATAATAGAGCTGCAGGGCGAGCAGCAGGTCGTCGGGCAGTCTTGCCATGGCCTGGAGCACCACCTGTTGCTCGACGCGGCGGGCCACCCGGGCCGACAACGAGGTGGTGAACGAGTCGAAGCCGCCCATCCGTTGGTACGCGGCATCTTGGCGCGAACTCCGCCGGCGATGCGCCAGGAACTGCCGCCGCGCGATCCCGAAGAGGAACGTCCGAAAGCTCGACGCATGGCGGAAGGTGTCGCGGGCGTTGACGCAGGCGAGGAACGTCTGCTGCGTGAGATCGTCAGCCACAAAACCAGCCTTGACCTCAAAGAACCGCAGCACGCGCTCGTAGTGGCGAGCGACGAGCCGATCGCCGGCTTCCCGATCGCCCTCCTGCCATGCGGCCAACAGCTCGAAGTCGGTATCGCCCACGCCCGTCACCGCCTGCCCCCGCGCGACAGGGTATCACGCGGGCTTAGGGGCCAGTAAACCCGCCGGCCTGCGGTTCGCCGGTGGCGGCGCGACACGCGAGCGTCGAGATGCCCTCCCCGAACGCTGCAGCCGCCGCAACGGAGATCGCGTCGCGCGCTGTCACAAGCCCGGGTAGTACCCTCCATCGGGCCGACGTGCGCGGTCCCGTAGCCATGCGGCCAGGCCGACCATCCCGGCGACAAGAACGACACCGGCGAATCCGAGCGCCACGAACGCGATGAGGTCGACAAGGTCGAACGCGAGCAGCCCCATGCGCCACATTGAAGCGCATCTCGAACAGGCAGTGGCGCGAAACCTTTGCCGCGCCACGACGAGCGCGAGGTCACAAGTGGGCTCGGGCAACCGAGCTCAAGCCCGGGCCGACCGAACGCACCGTAACGTTTTTGCGCGACCGTCATTCGCGGCGGCGGGCAATCTCGGCCACATATGGTGCTGGCTGCGTTTCTGTTCGACAGCGGTGAACGTGTCCCCAACCTCGAGGCCCAGGCGTTGTCGCCCACCGTTGGCGCGTTGGCGCTGGTCGCGGTCGTCGCGTTCGTCGGGCTCTGCATCGTTCACGCCGATCGTTGGCGCCGCCTGTGGATGAGCGCGGAGGATCCGCGAACGATCGGCCTCTTCCGGATCCTCTTCTCCACGTTCCTGCTCTTCAACCTGGTCGGAATGTGGGAACACCTCGAGTTCCTCTTCACCGACGAGGGCCTTTTCTACACCGACACCGCCCGCAGGTTGTTGGCCAACAAGCAGTTCGCAGGCTACGGCGAGGGGCAGGCCGGAGAGGCGGTCGGCTTCTTCGGTCCCCAGGCCGTACTCGAGTTTCTCCGCGGACCTCGGTATTCGCTCCTGCTTTTCCGCAGCGACCCCGCGTTCTTCTGGATCCATCTGTGGAGCTACGTCGTCGCCGTCATCCTGATGGGCATCGGCTATCGCGCCCGCACGTTCAGCGTGATCGCATGGCTGCTGATGACGAGCCTAACGTCACGCAACCCCGTCTATTGGACGGGTGCGGACGTCGTCTACAAAGTCTTCTTCTTCTTGCTGGTGGTTTCGCGGTCGGGCCACGCATATGGCGTCGACAACTGGTTGCGGTGCCGACGGCTTCGTCGCCAAGGGCGGCTCAGCGAGCGTGGCGGGCCAGGCGATGGTGCCGGCATCGCGCCCTCGTCCGCGCATCCCCTCGGCCTCAAGGCGGTCTATCGCCGCATTCCCGCGTGGCCGCGGCTGCTCATGATGCTTCAGCTGGCCACGATCTACGTCTACACCGGGTCGGCCAAGACCGGAGGCATTTGGGCCGCCGGCGACTCGCTCTACTACGCGCTCAACCTCGACCACTTCTACCGCGCGCCACCGCAGCTGTTGTCGTGGGTGTTCGCGACCAACGCGTTCCGGCTCATGACGTGGGTCGTGCATTTTTGGCAGATCGCCTTTCCGCTGGTGTTGGTCGGGCTTTTCGCGCGCTTCCAGCTGCGCGAGCGCTTGCCGCTGCCGACCGGCCTGCGCGCCCATCTCACGCGTGTACTCTGGACCACCGTGGGCCTGGCCTCGCTCGGGGTCACGTTGGTCGCCCTGCCGGTTCACCTGCCTAATCGGCCGCATGGGCCGAGCGTCGCGACGATTCAGTGGATGGTCGCGATCGGCTGGATCGCCCTGATGGTGGTCATCGGGTTCGGTTGGCGACGGCTCAGGGACCGCCCGCCCGTACTGCACCTGCGCGGACGTGAGTTCCGCGTCGGGCTTGGCAGCGTCTGCACATGGTTGCTCGGCCGCCGCGTGTGGCTAACCATCGGCCTGTTCTTCCACCTGCAGATCTTCATGCTGATGAACATCGGCATGTTCGCGCCGATCATGATCCTCGTCTATCTGTGCGCGTTGAACGGCACCGAAACAGCGAGCTTGCTGCGTTCCCTCGGCTGGGTCGCCCATCGCCTGCACGTGCCGGGGATCCCGGCCGATGTCCAGCGCCGCGCCGCGGCAATACCTCCGGAAGACGCCAGTTTGCCCGGCCTCCATCACGACGGCGCGCGGATGCCAACACCTGTCCTGGTGGTGGCCCTGCTCGCAGCGCTCGGCGTGGTCGCGAGTAAGGTCTGGGCGTGGGGTGGCGTCGCGACGGGGACCAGCGTGGCCACCGGCGCGATCGCGTTGGCGGTCGGCGTGCTGGTCGGGCGTCGTCGTGGCGGTCCGCCGAGTTCGGCACCATGGGCGTACGGCCCGGTCGGGCGTGCCCTTGCCACCTGTGTTGTCGTCGCGCACATCACCGCGGTAGCGATCCACTGCATTCCCGACAAGGATTCGTGCCACGCATTCCGCCGGTCCGCCAACGGCGTCGTCACGCCATGGCTCACCGCAACCCAAAGCTCGCAGAGCTGGGAGATGTTCGCGCCGAACCCCATGCGGAGCAACGACTTCCTCGAGGTGCTCGTCACCGACGCGGCCGGGGAAACCTGGGATCTTCGGACCGACGCCAACTCCCCGCGCAACAAGGCGATCCCGTGGATCTGGTACGACCGCGCGGGCAAGATCACGCGCCGGGTGATCGGCGAAGGCAAGTGGTATCGCGCGTGGTTGGCCCGCTACCACTGCCGCCAGTGGGCACTCGAGCATGGCGGCAAGGCCCCGCACGCGGTCGAGCTCGTGCGCGTTTGGTACGAAATTCCTCCTCCCGAAAAGGTCAGGCGCCTAGGCTGGTACCGTGCCGCCGACCTGCTCGCGCGAGAGGGCCATCGCGGCTCGATCACCAAGATCGACTGCCGCACGGAAGAAGACGCGCAGCTGACCAACGAGATCCGGGCGCGCCACGGTTTTCCACCCGTGGATGAGTCAAGCATCATCCGCCGCCCCGCGCGACGCGAAGCCAACTGGCACCGCCGCCACCGCGAGGGCGAGTAACGCAACAGAAAAGGGGTCCGCATCGGGCAACCGCGGGGTGCAATGGCTCGCGGACGCGCGCAGCCCCGGCCCACTCGCATTCCACTCAATAATCGAGGATCGCCTCAACCCGCAGCCCGTCGAGCCGAGCTCGTCCGCCGAGGGCAGTGAGCTCGATCAAGAAAACGGCGGCGAGCGGCATTCCGCCGAGCATCGTCACCAATCGGCGCGCCGCGTCGGCAGTCCCGCCGGTCGCGAGGAGGTCATCGAGGATCACACAGCGATCGCCCGGCGCGATCGCGTCGCGGTGAATTTGGAGTCGATCGCTGCCATACTCGAGCTCGTAGCTGACTTCCGCCGTCTCGGCCGGCAGCTTGCCGGGCTTGCGCACAAGCACAAACCCCGCGCCGATCCGCTCGGCCAGCGCCATTCCGAACAGAAAACCCCGCGACTCGATACCGACGACCTTGTCGATATGACCCAGCAAATCAGCGATCGCGTCGACGTGCAGCTGCAGTGCCGCCGCCAGTGATCGCGGCTCCGCCAGCACCGGGGTGATATCGCGAAACAGGATCCCAGGCTTCGGGAAGTCCGGCACGCTGCGGATTCGGTCGCGCACAAGTTGAAGGCGAGCATCGGTCATGGCGATCCCTCGGGGACTTTGATGCGCACGCGATCGAGCAGCGCGTGCGCGGGCTGGAGATCGGGCGCGGTTAGATCGAGATGAAGCGGTGTGAGGGAGCAGAGCCCTGCCGCGACCGCACCCGTGTCGTGCTCCCGGTCCGTCGAGCCCTGTTCTGGTGGGCCGCCGATCCAATAGTAGGGTCGGCCCATCGGATCGGTGCGCGGCTGAACGCCATCGCGGTACTTCCGCTGGCCCAGGCGCGTGACCACGAGCTCGCGCGGCCCCAACCCGCCCGCCGGCGGTGCCGGCACATTGAGATTGAGCAGAAGCGGTGTTGGGGCCTCGAGCAGGGCCGCGGCAACTGCGTGGGCGACGGGCGCCGCGTGCAGGGGCCCCTCGGCGCCGCGCTCCCCCGACACCGCGAGCGCCGACACACCGCGCATGTACCCCTCGGCGGCGGCCCCAACCGTGCCCGAGTAGAAAACGTCGCTGCCGAGGTTGAAGCCGGCATTGATCCCCGAGCAGACAAGATCGGGCCGGCGCGGGCACAGATGCAGGAGGGCAAAGTAAACACAGTCGACCGGGGTGCCGGACACATGCCACCAACCGCTGCGCAGCTCGTGGGCGCGCAGATGTGTATGAAACGAGATCGCGTGCCCCGATCCGCTCCGCTCGGCCTCGGGGGCGCACACAATGATGTCGCCAAGCTCGGCGAGGGCGTCGACCATCACGGTCAACCCGGGGGCGAGGATCCCGTCGTCGTTGCTGACGAGAATGAGCGGCCGGACCACGTGTGAGCGCCTCAACCGTTCACGCCGATCGCGGGTGACGGCCCCGGGCTGACCCCGGAGCCGGCCGCGATTGTCGGGGCGGCGGGATTTGAACCCACGACCCCCAGACCCCCAGTCTGGTGCGCTACCAAGCTGCGCTACGCCCCGAAAACGGCAGCGCGGCTATTACCACCCGCCCGGCGGCGCCGCAAGGGCCCGCCCCGGTCAGGTCGCGCGGCTGGTGCTCGCGCGTGCGGGCGGGGTTCTCTCGACTGCGTCGTCGGCCGCGGGCCCGCCGTCGGAGTCACGCGAAGTCCGGCGCGGCCGCGTCCCGAGGCCGCGCTGACCGACATACCGCGAGGGATCCGCCGCCGCGCGCTCGATCGGCTCCTCGGCATGAACCAGTGCGCGCAGCTCGGCGAGCAACGCAAGCGCCCGCTGAAGCGACTGCTGGGCCAAGAAGGTCTGGCTCGGCTTGGCAACCGCGACGCTCTCGGGGCTCTCCTTGAGCTGCACCCGCGCACCGGCAATCGTAAAGCGTTGCTCGTAGAGCAGGTGCTTGATCTTGAGAAGAGTCGCGACGTCTCGGCGCCGGTATACGCGCTGCTGTGTCCGCGACTTCTGGGGACGGATCGCCGGGAACTCCGACTCCCAGTAGCGGAGCACATACGCCGGCACACCGACGATCTCGGCGACCTCTCCGATCTTGAAGTAGAGCTTATCGGAGCCCAGATCGAGCCCGTCGGATTCCGTGGTCGGCGAGCGCGGAGCAACTCGCCGCCGGCGCTTGCCTGCGTCGGCCATAAAGAACGTTCGCTCGCGGTCAGCCCTGCGGGTTGAGGACTTGCTTGAGGACAGGGCTGGGCTTGAACGTGAGGACCTTGCGGGCTTCGATCATGATCGAAGTTCCCGTCTGCGGGTTGCGTCCTGGACGCGGTTTCTTCTCGCGGACGACGAAGTTGCCGAAGCCAGAGATCTTGATCTTCTCGTTGGCCTCGAGCGTCGACTTCATGACATCGAAGATCTTCTCGACGAGATCGGCGGCCTCCTTTTTGGAGAAGCCCCCGACCCGCTCGCACACGCGATCGATGATGTCGGCCTTCGTCATGGAGTCACGATCCTTGCCGATCCTTCGACAGCGCGCAAGCGTGTCGAGCGATTGGCCCGCCGCACTGGCGCGCGAACGCCCGGCATGCGGGGCAGAGTGCCACGGTCGACGTGCGTCAGCGCGTGCGTACGTCGGGGTCGAGGGAACGCAGTTCGTCGCACACGCGGGTGATGATCGACAGATGGACGGCTTGCACCTCGGCGTCCGTTACCGAACGCGCCTGTGCGCGGTAGTGCAGCCGCAAGGTGAGCGCGCGCCGACCGGCGGCCACCTCCTCGCCGCGGTAGTCGTCGATGATCTCGATCGCTCCATCCCCGCGATCTCCCCGGACCACGCGCGGCGGGTCGTCGCCCTCTTGGCCGAGGCGGGCGGCGTGGTCGACAATCTCGAGGATCCGCGAGCTCGGCACCGTGAGCACGATATCGAACGAGGCGTCGCGACTCGTCGCGGGGAACCTGGGAAGAGCGACGAACGAAGATGATCGTCGCTCGCTGATGTGCTCGAGCCAAAGCTCGCCGTAGGCCACCCGGTGATCGCCCGCGAGGGCGAACGCTTCGAGCACCTCGGGGTGGACCAAGCCGTAGCGTCCCAGCACCGTGCCATCGTCGCGAACGATCTCGGCCTGGGCACCGGGGTGCAACCATGGGACCGGGCGCCTGGTCGCCCGAGTCCGGGCGCGGTAACCAAGCCGCAGGAGCGCACCGAGCAGATCGGCAGCGACCGAGCGCGCATCGAGGTGCGTGTTGTCAGCCGATCCCGACGCGCGCACAACCGCAGCGCGCGTGCGCTCCTCGATCGGCTCAGGATCGGGGCCGTCGGCGAAGCTGTCGTCCTTGGGTGCAACCCACGCGGAGGTTTTGCCGGTCCAGGCCGGCGCACAGCAGTCCGCTACCCGCTTGGGCCCACCGCCACTTGTATGTTCGGGCCAGCGATAGACCCGACCGATTTCGAACAGCTCAATGGCGCGGCCGTGGCGGGCCAGATTCACAGCCACCGCCTCGAGCAAACCCCCGAGTAGGTGGGTTCTTAGCACGCTGGCCTCGCCGCGCATCGGGTTGGCCAAGACGATCGTGCGTTCGTTCGGCGTGTCGTCCACGACGGCGGCCACGGCTTCGGGGCGGGTGAAGGCGAAGGCGACGTGCTCGTGCAAGCCGGCCTCACGCAGGGCATCGGCAAGGCCGCGGACCGCGTCGGCCCGCGCGCGCGTCCGTCGGTCGGCGCGGCTCGGCGCGTGGGGAACCGCCGCTTGCATCGGTAGGCGATCGAGCCCGTGGTGGCGGACGATCTCATCGATGAGGTCGACCTCTCGCTCGAGGTCGGGTCGATGGCTAGGAGCCGTGCAACGCCAGCGCGCCGCGTCGGCGTCATCCACGAGCACGCCGACCCCGACGAGGATGCGTTTGGCTTCGGGCTGGGGCACCTCCATCCCCAGCAAGAGCTTCGTGCGAGCGGGTCGGAGGTCGATGATCCGCGGAGCCGGTCGACTGCCGATGGGATAACAGTGTGCCACCGGCTTGGCGCCGGCGACCTCCTGCAACAGGGCACAGGCGCTCGCGCAGGCCTGCGTGAGGCCATCGCCGTGATCGACTCCCCGCTCGAAACGATGGCTGCTGTCGGTGGCGCAACCGCGCGCCCGTGCGCTCCGGCGGATCCCGGCCGGCTCGAACCATGCGGCCTCCAGCAACAGCGTCGTGGTATCGGCGGCCACCCCCGAATGCTCGCCGCCCATCACGCCGGCGAGCGCCATCGGTGACTCGCTGTCGGCGATGACGAGATCATCGGGCGCGAGCGCAAGCGTGCGACCGTCGAGCAACACGATCGGCTCACCGGGCCGGGCGGTGCGCACCACGACTTTGCCACCGCGCAGGCGCGCGCGGTCAAACGCGTGCAGGGGCTGGCCCCACTGCATCATCACGAGGTTCGTGACGTCGACGACGTTCGAGAGTGGGCGCAGGCCCAAGCGATGGAGGCGGAGGCGCAATGCCAGGGGCGACGGCCCGATCCGCGCGTCGACGAACGCGACGCCGAGGTAACGGCCGCAGCGATCCGGCGCGCGCAACTCGACAAGGCCGGGATCCTCGGGGCATTCCGGGAGCTCGCGGTTGGACGGACGCCACGCCCGGTTCAACTTGACCGCAAGATCGCGGGCGACCCCGACATGGCCAAGCGCGTCGGGGCGGTTGGGCGTGATGCTGAGCTCGATGATCGTGTCCATCACGGCCGGCACGAAGTCGACAAGCCGGCGTCCCGCCGGCGCGTCGCCCGGCAGCACCACGATCCCGTCCCCGTCGGGCCCGATGTCGAGCTCCGTCTCCGAGCACAACATCCCGGGGCTCGAAACCCCACGGACCAGGCGGTGGCCGATCTGGGTCCCGTCCGGCAACACGGCACCCGGGCGGGCCCACAACACCTTGCCGCCGGGGGCTGGCACATTCGCCGCACCACACACCACCGCCACGTTCTGGTTTCCGTCGCTGACGTCGACGATCCGCAACTTGTCGGCCTCGGGGTGGGGCCGGATGCCCGCGACATCGGCGATCACGACCTCCGACAGGCCGGCGCCGGTCGCACGCACGGCTTCCACCTCCAGGCCCAGCCCGGTCAACGCCCGAGTCAGCCCATCGTCGTCGATCGACCCCAAGTCGAATCCCGCGGCGTCCGCGAGGAGTTCCTTCAACCAGACGCGCGAGATCAACATGGGAACTGCTCCGCGAAGCGAATGTCGCCGTCGAACATGAGGCGCAAATCGTGGATCTGGTGCATCAGCATCGCCATCCGATCGATGCCGAAACCAAACGCCCAGCCGGTGTAGCGCTCGGGATCGATCCCGCAGGCCTCGAACACCGCGGGGTGGACCATCCCCGAACCACCCAGTTCGATCCAACCGCTCGATTTGCAGGTGCTGCACCCGCTGCCGCCGCAAAACGGGCATTGCATGTCGAACTCTGCTCCCGGCTCGACGAACGGGAAGAACGACGGTCGGAACCGAACCTCGAGTTCGCGGCCGAAGAAGGCACCGACGAAGCGGTACAGCGTCGCGCGCAGGTCGGCCATGCTCACGCCCTCGTCGACGCAGAGGCCCTCGATCTGGTGGAACATCGGACTGTGGGTCGCATCATCGTCGCGACGAAACACAGTCCCCAGCGCGACGATTCGAATCGGCGGCTTGCGGGCCCGCATGGTCCGGATCTGCACCGGTGACGTGTGGGTGCGCAGCACCAGCTCGTCGACCATCCGCCCCGACCCTGCGGCCGGTTGAACGAAGAACGTATCGGCCATGTCGCGGGCGGGATGGTCGGGGCCAATGTTGAGATCGTCGAAATTGAAGCGGGCGAACTCGACGTGGGGCCCGTCCTCGATGTCGAAGCCGAGCTCGCCGAATACCTGCTCGAGCGCGCGCCTGGTCTGGGTGATCGGGTGGAAGGTGCCGAGTGCACGTGGACGCACCGCGCTCACATCCTCGATGCGCGCCAGCTCCCGCTGTCGCGCGCGCGACCGAAGTTCGGCCGCCCGCGCGGCGATCTCCTCCTCGCAGGCGCGCTTGACCGCATTGATCCGCTCGCCCGCCGCCTTGCGGTCCTCGGGAGCCAGGCTACCGAGGCTCTTGCTGAGAGCGGTGACTTGCCCCTTCTTGCCGAGGTAGGCGACCTGAAGTTGGTACAGGCCGGCCTCGTCCTCGGTGCCAGCCAGTTCCCCACGGAACCGCGTCAAGAGCCCATCGAGGTCGATCGAATCGCTCACGACGCGGACGATAGGCGCGGGGGCCGGTGCCCCGCAAGCGGACGAAAAAACGGCCGTGCGCACCATGGCGCGGCGGCCGTTCGTCGGTTCGGGGTTGGCTCCGTGTGCGCGTGCTCAGCTGTCAGGCGGCCTTCGCCGCGGCGACGACCTTGGCAAAGCCGGCCGGATCCACGACGGCGAGCTCAGCCAGGGCCCGCCGGTCGATCTCGATCCCCGCCTTGCCGAGCCCGGCGACTAGGCGGCTATAGCTGAGTCCAAGCGGACGCACCGCGGCGTTGATCCGCACGATCCACAGCCGCCGCATGTCGCGTTTCTTGTTCTTCCGACCGCGGTAGGCGTGCATCCATGCCCGATGGACGGCCTCGACCGCGCGCCGCCACATCCGACGGCGACCAGCAACGAACCCCTGGGCGAACCGTAGGACTCGGTTGCGACGGCGACGGGCCTTGAATCCTCGTTTTGCGCGCGGCATGGCTCAACGACCTCCGTGCGGGAGCAACTTGTCGATCCGAACCTGATCCGGCTCGGACACGATGGTGGTACCGCGAAGTCGCCGCACGCGATCGGCGTTCTTTTTGGTCAAGATGTGGTTCTTGTGGCTGTGCTTCCGCCGAGCCTTGCCCGTTGCGGAAAAGCGGAAGCGCTTCTTGCTGCCGCTATGGGACTTCATCTTCGTCATGCGGACACCCGGAGGACGGGCTTCTACCCAAATCCCCCACGCCGTTCAAGCCCCCGCGTCCGATGGCACGGTCCTCGGCACACACGGCCGGGCGCAGGCAGCCCACCGGGCAGACGCCGAGGACGTCCACCGGCGGACGCCAACAACATGCACCGGGCGGACGCCGAGGACGTCCACCGGGCAGACGCCGAGGACATCCACCGGGCGGACGCCGGGGAGAACCTCCGCCCTCCGTCCGGGGTCCGGCGCGGATTGCGGGGGCCAGGGAGGCGGTGGCGGAGCTACTCGCGGACTTCGGCCGTGTCGTCCGGCTCGTCGCCAACGTCGTCATCGTCGTCGTCGTCGTCGAGATCGTCGTCGTCGTCGAGATCGTCGGCGGGCTCAGTGCGCGCAGCCGGAGCGCCCGGCGCACCGACGGCGGCCGGGGCCGGCTTGGGTCGAGCGG
Source organism: uncultured Myxococcales bacterium (assembly GCA_902826865.1). GTDB lineage: Bacteria > Myxococcota_A > Polyangia > Nannocystales > Nannocystaceae > Xiheibacterium. Next base: position 10,327 of record CADEGN010000057.1, on the reverse strand, counting down.
GCGGCGCGACACCAGGGCGCGGGGGCTTGGGGGCAAGCACCATGTTGAGGCGGTTGCCCTCGAGTTGGGCCATTTGCATCACCGTCGCCAGATCGACGACGCCTTTGCAGACGCGATCGAGGATCGCGCGTCCCGTCTCAGGGTGCGTGATCTCGCGGCCGCGGAACTGGACCACCAGGCGGACCTTGTCGCCTTCGCCGAGGAAGCGCCGCACATGGCGAAGCTTGAAATCGAAGTCGTGCTCGTGGGTCTTCGGCCGGAACTTGACCTCCTTCACTTCGGAGGTCTTCTGGTGCTTCTTTGCCTCGCGCTCCCGTTTGGCCGTCTCGTACTTGAACTTGCCGTAGTCCATGATCTTGCAGACCGGTGGACTGGCCTTGGGGTTGACCTCGACGAGCTGGAGCCCTGCCGTCGCGGCCAACTCCATCGCATCTTGGGTGGACATGATCCCGCGCTGCTCACCGCTGTCGTCGATCACGCGGACTTCACGGGCGCGAATACGCCGGCCCACGCGATGCTGTTCGGAGGGACGCGGTGCGGGTCTGGATTTCGGGCGAGAGATGGCGGTGGCTCCTGGTAGATAGGCGAGGTGGAAACTCGAGCCGCGCGAACGGATACGAACTACGGCTCGACCGAAGACCGACGACGGCCGGCCGTGGCGGTTGCACTCTTCCCCGGCGCGGCCCCGTCGTCAAGCGTTCGAGCCCCGATCGTGCGATCGGGGCCCGCGTCGTAGGGCCGGGCGGTCTCGAACCGCCGACTTCTACCGTGTCAAGGTAGCGCTCTACCCCTGAGCTACGGCCCTGTGACCCGAATCGAGCGGCCGGCGGCCCCCCGATCCAGCGGCTTGGCCGTTTAGCTCGACCCGCGGGTTGTCGTCAAGCGGCAAGGCTCCGCCAGCGCGGGCGCCCGCCGCAAGTGGCGAATCTCCGCCGACTCGTGTGCTCGGGCGGCGCGAGGGGGCCCTGGCCGCAGGGGTGGTCCAGTGTCATGTGATGGCGCGGGCGCGACGGAGCAAGTCCGCGTGGCGCCGCGCAATCACGTCGCGGCGAGGCTGCCCCGCCGTGGATAGTTCGCCCTCGTGGGCGCGCAGGGGCTCCGGCAGCAGGACGAACGACGCGACTCGCTCGTGGCGACGCAACCCCGCGTTGGTCGCCGCGATCGCCTCGCTGACCCACTGCAGGACGCGGGGGTGCCAGACAAGGTCCGTACGCGTTCGACAGCCCAACTGCTCGCGCGCGGACAGCCCCATCGCCGCCGCCTCGTCGAGGTCGACGAGGGCGACCAATCCATCACGCCCCCCCTCGAGCACCACCACCTGTCCGATCGGTTCGGTCGCGCGCAGCTCGGCCTCGATCATCTGCGGCGCCACGGGCTTGCGCGAGCCGATGAGGTCGCTGCGCCGGTCGACCAGTTGGAGAAATCCGTCGCGCAGCTCGCCGACATCGCCGGTGCGCAGCCATCCGTCCTCGTCGGTGGTGACGCGGGCACCGTTCGCGCCATGGTAGCCAGTCATCGCCGCCGGCGTACGCACGCGGATCTCGCCATCGGCGGCGATGGCCACACTGCAGCCGGGCAGCGGGCAGCCCACGCTGCCAAACCGAAAGCGATCGGGGCGATTCCACGTTACCGCACCGCCGGTCTCGGCCATGCCGTAGCCCTCCAGCACCAAGATGCCGAGGGCGTGGAGAAACTCCACCCGCTCGCGCCGCACGCTCGCGCCGCCGCAAACGACAAAGCGGACCCGTCCTCCTAAGCTTCGCCGCAGCCCCGCCAACATGCGCGCGTCGACGAAGCGGAATTGGGCGGCGAGCGCCAACGGGATCGACTGACCGCGCTGACGCAACGCGCTGACGCGGCGGGCCACGGCGATCGCGTTGGCGACGAACGACTTCGGCCACAGGGACCGCTCGAGGCGCTCCCGCATGGCTTCGGCCAGTCGCTCCACCCGCGCCGGATGGATCGCGAAGTAGGTCGGCGCAACCTCAGCAAGGTCGCGGTCGAGCTCGCCACCGTCGGCAATCGCGGTCGTTGCCCCGGCGGCGATCGCGGTCCAGAGCAGGTTGCGGCCGAACACCGACCACGCCGGCAGCGTCAGCAGCTGCTCGTCGGCTGGCCCGAGACCAGCGGCCTGCGCCAGCGCGCAGGCCTGGAAGACCGCCGCGCGATGGGACAACACCACCCCTTTGGGCGCGGCCGTGGTCCCGGCGGTGTAGAGGATGGTCGCGGCCGCATCGCCCGGGATCCCTCCCGGGGCCCCGTCGATTTCTCCGGCGATCGTGGCGTCTTGCGCAAGACGGACACGCCCGCTGTGGCACAGGGCCTCCCAATCGTGCAGACCGTCTGCCCGCCCCTGCGGGCCGAGGGCGATGCGCGCGCGCAATGGCGGAAGTGCGCTCGTGCGCGCCACCAACCCGGGCTCGACGAACAGGGCTGACACGTCGGCGTCGCGCGCAATCGCCACGAGCTCGCCCGGGGGGCAGGTCGGCGGGAGCGGGACCGCGACGGCACCGAGGCGCAAGATTCCCTGCTCCGCGGTGGCCCAGGGCAAGGAGCTCGAACCGAGCAGAGCCACGCGGTCTCCCTGCCCGACCCCGAGCGTTGCCAGGCCGGCAGCGATCTCCCGCGCGCCCTGCTCCCATGCGGCCCACGTCACAGGCCGCCAACCCCCGAGGGTCCGCGCGCGCAGGGCGACCGCATCGGGTGCACGCGCCGCCCGAGCCGCGAGCAGCGCGGCCGCGTTCGCGAACGGTCCGACGGCCCCGAAATGGCTTCCGAACGCAGTTCCGTCCATGCGCGGGCGGGCCACCCCCCCGCGGGGATCCTTATCACAGTTTGGGCTGCGATCGCTGATCGGGAGTATGGACGCCAAGGGGTACCTGCCGGGCTGGCCCCTGATAGACTCAGCGGCCTGAGCTCGGGTTCGCGCCCACTCCATCTAGCTTTTCTTTTGCAGTTAGATTCGGCTTGCGGGGGGCGACACTCGGCCCGACGCGCGCGTCGTTCTGTTCGTAGGATCCCACTTTGCCGACCCTCGCCGGAACCAAGCTCGACAAATACGACGTGCTCGAGGAGGTCGGGCACGGCGGCATGGCGGTGGTTTATCGAGGTCGCGATTGCGTGCTCAAGCGGGAAGTTGCGGTCAAGGTGCTGCACCCGCACCTTGCGGACCGAGAAGAATCGCGTCGGCGACTGGAGCGCGAAGCGATTGCGGTCGCCACGCTGCGTCACGAGAACATCCTCGAGATTTTCGACTACTCGGGCCCGGCGGCGACCGAGAGCTACATCGTCACCGAGTTCATCCACGGCCCGACGCTGCGGCAGTGGCTCGACGAGGAGTACATCCCACGCCCGATCGTCGCCGCCCTGATCGTGCATCGGCTCGCGCTGGCCCTCGTGCAGGCGCACCGCGGCGGCATCGTCCATCGCGACATCAAGCCGGAGAACGTGATGATCCGGCGTGACGATGGGTGCCTCAAACTGATGGACTTCGGGATCGCGCAGATCCTCGACAACCAGAAGCTCACGATGACCGGTCAGCTGATCGGCAGCCCGGCCTATATGGCGCCCGAGCTCATCAACGGGCGCCCCCTCGACGCCCGGACCGATCTGTTCTCGCTCGGGATCCTTCTCTATCAGCTCGCAACCGGCGAACTGCCATTCATCGGGCGCAACCCGCACGAGGTGCTCAACCGCATCGCCGACGGAAGCTACGCCGCACCGTCGGCGGTCAATCGCCTGTGCGATTCGGATCTCGAGGCGATCATCGCCAAGGCCTTGGCGAACAACCCTGACGAGCGGTTCCAATCCGCCGAGGCCCTGGCCGCTGGCCTCGAGGCCTATCTACGTGAGGTGGCGATCGAGCCGTCCACCAAGGAGATTGGCACCTATTTCCGCGACCCCGAAGCCTATCGCCGCGACGCCGACGCGCGGGTCACGACGGCGCTGATGGAACGGGCGGAGGAGGCCACGCGAGAGGGGCTCCACGCCCGCGCGATCAAGCTCCTGGGCCGCGTGCTCGACGTCGACGCCGACAACAAGGCCGCCCGGGCGATGCTGACGCGTCTGCGCGTTCGCCAGCGTCGTATGCGGCAGGTCTTGGTCGGCGGAGCGACGCTCGGCCTTGTCGGCCTGATCGGCGCCGGCGCGGTGTTGCTGCCCGACGGATCCGTGGTCGACGAGATGCCGGTGATGTCGATTGCGATCGCCGACGAGGTCCCAAGGCCCGCCGGTCCGCTGGTCGAACGCGCGCCGACCCAGGCGCCGGCTGGCGCCGCGACGCTCGGTCGGACGGCGCCGCCCTCCGACCAACCGCCCGATTCCGAGCCCGGCGGCGACGAGGACCGCCCGAGCAAGGCTGGCGGTACCCGCCCCGCCACCCCCGAACGCACCGCGGTCAAGACAGAGTGCATGTTGACCTTCCAGGGCCTTCCGGTAAGCACGGCGAAAAACGGGATCCAGGTGCGGATCGGCAGCACTTCCGAGACCACGACCAGCCTGACGATGCCCATCAGCTTCGACGGCGCGGAGGCCCAGGTCCGCATCGTCGACAAGGATTGGCAGGCGGCGGTCACGGTACGGCGAGAAGCGTGCCTGCGCGGTCCGATCCCGGTGCAGGTGTCCCCGAAGCCGGCTCGGCTCGTCTTCGTCGATCTCCCGCCCAAAACCGTCGTCGCGTGCACAAAAGGGTGCCCCGATGGCAAGTACTCCGAGTGGTTGATGGCCGACAATTACCCGTCGATCCCCTTTGACGGCGAAGGAACCGAGCGCGAGATCCGGTTGACCTTCAAGGCCAATGGCTACGAGCAGCTCGAGCGATCGTTCACGCTCTTGCCGGGGCGCAACGAGATCCGCGCGCCGATGCTCCCCCGCCAATGATGGCATGGCCTTGGGGTAACGATTCGGGGTAGGCTCCCTCGTCCGTCCACCAGATGCATGCCTTCGGCACCGTGTGGCTCTGCATCGCGCTCGCCGTGGCGCCGGCGAACGGCGAGCGTAGCGGAGGCAGAACAGGGCCATCGGCGGTCGAGAACCGCGACGCAAACGACGCCTTGGCCCAGGCGAACGCGGCGTGGGAGCGCGGTGCGTTCGCTGAGGTTCGCCGATTGCTCGAGCCCCTGGCCGACGACGAGGCCACCCTGGCCGATCCCCAGCGGCGCCAGGCGGTCCTGGTGCTGCTCGCCGACGCATCGCTCGGCGATACCTCGCTCAATGCCGACGAACGGCTCGAGCAGGCCCGCGCTCACCTCGAGAAGATGATGGATCTCGACGCGAGCTGGCGGTTGCCGAAGAAGTTCTACTCGCCCGAGCTCTACGATCTATACGTTGAGCTCCGGATCGAGCGCGCCGGTCGAGCGGGCACGAGTTGCGAAGCCGGTCGGATCGCGTGCACCAGCGACCTAGAGGGTGCCCGCTCCGAAGTCGACAAGCTGACAACGCGCTACGCCGATCTCGATCGCAAGTTCAACTCCCAGGAGGTGGAGGTCCGCGAGCTGGTGGCGAGAAATCGCATCCTCGCGGCGATCCCGGGCGGGTTTGGTCACTTCTACAACGGCGAGCCTGGATTGGGTGGGGCGTTCCTCGCCACCGAGCTGGCGATCGGTGCCGCCGGGCTTGGGCTGCTCATCCGCCGCAACGTCGTCGATGGGTGCCGGCGGACCCGCGGCTTCCAGGGCGGGTCGCTCGTTTGCGATCTGCGCGGCGACGCCGACCTCGATGGCAGCCGCCGCGAGGGACTTGTACGCCGCCGCAAGGCCGAGGAGTTCATGGGCTGGGCACTGCTTGTGGCGGTGGCGATCGACATCGTGATCGCCCAGGTCCGCTTCAAGCCGTTCAAGACCAACACGGTGAAACGCAGGCCGCGCCGGGAGCTCGACCGCGAAGCCGCCGGCGCTAACGCAGCGTCAGGCCCCGATCTGCCCCGCCGCCGTACGCGCCCGCGCGGCCCCCGTGCTAGTCTGCGAGCAGCGCCGACGGTTGGGCCCCAGGGCGTCGGCCTCGGAATGGACGTCCGATTCTGATGCCGCACTTTCAAGTTCCAGGTCCTCAAGGACGCACGGTCCGCCACTCCGTGGCTCGACACCTGACATCGATCGGGTCGGCGACCGAGTGCCACCTCGTACTGCAGTCGCCCGAGGTCGAGCCGACCCATTGCACCCTGCTTCACGACAACGGCCGGTTTCTCCTCGAGTCCTCGCAACGCAGCGCCGTCTTCTACGTGCGCGGCAAGAAAACCCGCAGCCACGATCTCCGCCACGGAGACGTCGTGGTGATCGGCGGCATCGAGCTGGTGTTCTCGACCGTCGACGACAGCATGCAGCCCACCGACTCTGCGCCGCCACCGGTGGAGGCGGCGCCGATCGATGTGATGGGCCGGCTGGTCGAGTTCTCCGAGGTGCTCCTGCGCCCGGGCGAACTCGACAAGGTGCTATCGGAGCTGATCGATCAAATCGTCGCGCTCACCCGCGCGAGCAAGGGCTTCTTGGTCCTGGCCGAGGATGGGCAGCAGGAGTACCAGATCCGGGTCGCGCGCAACCTCGATCGCCAGCCGGTCGACGATCCGAGCGAGCTCCTATCGGACAACATCATTCGCGAGGTCATCACCAGCCGCCAAGCTCACATCATCTCGGATGCCTACAGCGACACACGCTTTCAAAGCAGCCTTTCGGTCATCAACCTCAAGCTCTGCAGTGTCATGTGCGTTCCGCTCCTGGCCCGCGGCGAGCTCCTCGGCATCATCTACGTCGGGAACGACAACGTTCGCGATCTGTTCCGCGCCCCGCAACTTGAGACGCTGAAGATCTTCGCCGCTCAGGCCGCGCTCATTATCAAGAACGCCAAGCTGCTCAACGAGTTGCGCCACGAGAGCGCCGAGTTGGCGGAGCGGCTCGAGAACTTCAAGTTCGGCGAGATTATCGGCGCCTGTCCCCAGATGATCGAGGTCTACAACCGGGTCGAGAAGGTGGCTGGGACCGATATCACCGTGCTTATCACGGGGGAGACGGGCACCGGCAAAGAGCTCATCGCCCGCGAGGTTCACGTGCGCTCACCCCGACAGCGGGGCCCCTTCATCACCGTCAACTGCGGGGCGATTCCGGAGAATCTCATCGAGTCCGAGCTGTTCGGGCACATGAAGGGCTCGTTCACCGGGGCAATCGCCAACCAGATCGGCAAGTTCCAGGCGGCGGACAAGGGCACGATTTTCCTCGACGAAGTCGGCGAGCTCCCCCTGCAGCTGCAGGTCAAGCTACTCCGCGTCCTGCAAGAACGGCAGATCCAGCGCGTGGGTGACGCCAAGACCATGCCCATCGATGTCCGGGTCGTCGCCGCAACCAACCGCGAGCTCGCCGAGGAAGTGAAGGGCGGCCGCTTCCGCGAGGATCTATTTTTCCGCCTCAACGTCATTGGCGTCGAGCTGCCACCTTTGCGCGAACGTGGCGACGACGTGGTGTTGATCGCCCGCTACCTCGCCAAGCGCTATGCCAAGGAGTACGGGCGCGACCTGGATCCGGCCAAGGCGTTTGCGCCGTCGGCGATCCACGCGATGATGAAATTCGGCTGGCCCGGCAACATCCGCCAGCTCGAAAACCACATCAAGAAGGCGCTTGTGCTCGCCGAGGGGCCGCAGATCACCGCGCGCGATCTCGATCTCGACGCCCCCGAGGGTCTCAAGTCCGATGATCATGAGATCCTCCCGCTGACCGAGGCCCGCGAGCTGTGGCAGCGCGAGTACATCAACCGCGTACTCGCGCGCAACGACGGCAACCGGACCAAGACCGCCCGCGACCTCGGCGTCGACCCGCGCACGATCTTCCGCCACCTCGAGAAAGAAGGAAAGGACGGCAGCTAAGATGTTGGCGGCCCGCGTCGCAGCGGTTGCTATCGCAACGCTGATGCTGGCGGGGGCGTGCATCATCCCCGACAGCGGGATCGTCGTCCAAGGCCAATTCGAGAACCCGGGCACGGTGAGGATCGTCGAGGCGGTGGCGATGTCGCCGGAGGCCGACGACGCGTGCGCGGACGTGTCCGTCGAACTCGCCGGCTGCCCCCTGCCCCCGCTGACTCTGCCGTTCGGCCTCGTTGGCGCCGACGCGTCGCTGTGCGTGTGCCCAGCCGGTGACGATAACCGTCTCGGGTTCGTCGATATCTACGTCGAAGATCCCGACGTCGACGACAACGGCGAGCCAACGGACCCGATCTACGGCGCGCTGCTGCTCGACCTTCCGGACGACGCCGACGACCCGAGTCGATTCGTCGCGTACGAAAATTTTCTCTCCCCTTTCGACCCCGCTGTTCGCTTCACCGGTGGCGGCGCCGTCGGTGGCTACGCCGACTCGATCGCGCGCCCAACCCCGCAGTTGCGTAGCTGGACCCTCGGCCGCGAACTCGGCGTCGATCTGTGCAACGACAACGCGGCGAGCAAGCTCTCGGTTGGGCTCCACTCCCTTCGTTTGGTCGTCACCGATCGGCCGTGGTACCGCCCCGTGGTGCGCGACGCCGACGGTAAGGTGATGTTGAACGATCGCGATGAACCGCAGCGCGCGCCCGACGATGAGGCCCTGCCCGGCGTGGTCGACGGACCGGCGGGCGCCAGCTACGCCATCGCCGACTATGTGTTTCGCTGCGACGATGGAAACATGCCCGATCCGGGCTGCGCGTGCACGCCGGAGGGCGGATGAGACCCGCGATCGTTGCCCTCGCCCTCGTGGCCGGCTGCCTGATCCCCGATCGAGACATTCGGATCGATCCAGGGATTGAGAACACTGGCGCGGTCCGGGTGGTCCAGCGTTCCCCGTCACACAGCGAGCTGGACGAGCTCTGCAACTTCGCAGACTACGCAGACGGTGCTGGCGATCCGACCTTTTGTCCGGAGGTCCCGCGCTCGCGCCCCTCCGGCTTGATTCGCGCCGAGGGTGGGGACTTCTGCGTGTGTCCCCAAGGGCATGACGGCCGCGCGATTCCAGCGTTTGATATCTACGCCGAAGATGCGGACCGCGAGGGCGGCCGCCCCAAGGACACCCTCTACGGCGTCGTGCTGCTCGACCCTGACGCGCGTTCGTCGACGCCGTACAACGCCGTCGCGTACGGTAACTACTGGGAACCGTGCGCGGCCGGCGAAGTCGTCGATCGCACCGACGCCGGCGAAGTCGTCGAGGCCTCGCTCGGACGACCCTCGATCGACCTCTGGCGCTTCCGTATCGAGGCCCCCGGGTCCGACACCGTGGACCTCTGCAACGACAACCGCGGCGTCGCTCTGACGCCGGGCTTGCACAACCTCCGGTTCATGGTCACCGATCGCGAGTACTTCCGCCCGCCGCGGGCGAAGGACGACGGTGCCGCTTTCTTCCCTCGCCAGTGCGGCGTACCCGACCTCGCCGCCGGGGCCACGTACGCCGTGATCGACTTCGTATTCGAATGCAGGGACGGCACGGATCCCGCGGCATTTTGCGACTGCACGGAGGAGGAAGTCGGGGGATGAAGACGAGCCATCGCGCCGCGTGGATCCTCGGGCTGGCCGCCGGTTGCAGCACGCTCGAGCCGATCCCCAAGCCGGAAGAGTGCACGTCCGACGTCGACTGCGACCGGATGTCCGGTGAGGTTTGTGCACCGGACTCCAAGGTCTGTGTCCCCGGCGATGCGGTGCCTCCGCGGGGGGTCCTCGGCTTCGATATCCAGGAGATCGACGGCACCAAGGTCGTGTTCCGCGCTGAGGTTGCTGGATGCGATCGCGAGGTCAAGACGACCGGCGTGTCGGCCAACAACGAGCTCACGATCTCGCGCATCGAGCTCGAGCAGACATTCGATCTTTTGGCGTACGCGGGCCCGCCACCGCCGCCTGGAGTGCCCCTTACGAAAGACGACCTCGTGAGCGGCGAAATCGTGCTCTCGCAGGCATCACGCTTCGCCCTCGGAAACGCGGGCGCGGCAGCGAGCCGGCGCGTTACATACCCCACTCTCGACAGCGAACTCGGAGAAGTCGTTCTTCCCACCCTCGTCCGCTGGCCCCGCTACCACCCCGAGGACGTGCTGCCGGCCGCGCTCGCCGACGGCGGCTTCGTCCTGTGGCAGACGCTCCCCGAAGACGGTGCGCCGATCTACCAGATGCTCACGCCGCCGCTCGTGCTGGAGACACGGCCGTGTGAGGACGACACGGACTGCTGCAAGGTGAAGGACGCGTGTGCAGATCCCTCGCCCAACTATTGTCACGAGAGCGGTTTTTGCACGGCGATCCGCGACCCCCACTGGGAATTCGTCTATCAGTACGAGTCACGCTGCAGCCGCAAGCTCACCGGCCAGGTCCGGCAGATTAGCCCCGATTACACCAAGA
>CADEGN010000056.1:2366-35530 GCA_902826865.1 uncultured Myxococcales bacterium | reverse complement strand
ACGTCTCGACCTCGGGTACCGCGTCGACGACCGCCACTTCGTCGACGGGTACCGCGCTTGGCTTCGAACCCATCCCGGGCACCAGCGCGACCTTGTCATCGCCCTCCGGTGTGGGTGGTGCCTTCCGCGCCATCGCGGACGGCAGTGTACGCCGGGCACCGCCCGCCGGTCTCCCCCCGCGCGCGACCGACAGAGGGGTCCACAGATGCCCGCGACAGCCGACGCAGGTGCGGTCCCGCGACCCGCGGCGCACGCGTGAGCCGTCCCCGCGTTGGGCTACGTCGCTGGCCGTGGCCTAGGCCGCGGGCTAACATTTGATTTGATATGACCGCGGCGTCAGCTGGCCCCACTATTGCGCGATTCAAGGCCCGAGCGACGCCGGCACTCGTCGTCACGTCGCTACTTGCCGCCCTCGGACTCACGGCGTGGACGGACACCCACGCGCAGTCGCAGCGCCACGACCCGCGTTCCCACACGCGCCTCGCCGACAGCAGCGCGAATGAAGAGCTGCGCGTGCTTGATTGGACGCTGTGGAACGTGTCGAAGTACTACGTCGAGCCCGAGCGCATTGATCCGAAAGCCATGACGATCGCCGGCCTTGAAGCACTCGAGGGCCAGATCGCGGAAGTTCTCGTCGAACGTGTGGGGCCCGGTGCCGTTCGCGTGCGGGTGGGGACCGCGGAGCAGGAGTTCGACATCTCCGGCGTCGAAGCGCTTTGGGCGGTTGGCCCCCATGTCCGCGAGGTATTCCGCTTCGTGCGGACCAACGCCAAGCTCACGGAGGAGCAGCAGCAGAACGCCGAGTACGCGATCGTCGCCGGCGTGCTCACCACGCTCGATCCGCACACCAATCTGCTGCGTCCGTCGGACTTCGCCGACATGAAGACGAGCACGCGCGGGAGTTTCGGTGGCCTCGGCATCGAGATCGGCATGCGTGACGGCGCCATCACCGTCATCCGCGTGATCGAAGACAACCCGGCAGCCAAGGCTGGCATGCTGGCCGGAGATCGCATCGTTCAGATCGACTCAGAGTCGACGGTGACGATGACGTCGGACGAAGCCGTCACTCGGCTGCGCGGCGCCGCTGGAACCACTGTGATCGTCCACGTGCTTCGGGATGGTCTCGAGAAACCCAAGGCGTTCAAGATCACGCGTGCCACGATTCAACTCGATAGCGTCGTTGGCGACGTCCTGCCTAGCACCGACGCATCGGGGAGGACGCGCAAGGTCGGCCTGGTTCAGATCCCCCGCAGCTTCGCCCAAAGCACGGCCGACGAGCTGCGCAAGAAGCTCAGCGAGTTCAACGAGGCCGGCGTCGAAGGCGTTATCTTGGATCTTCGGGACAACCCCGGAGGGCTCCTGCCCGCGGCAGTGGACGTCGCCAACGCGTTTCTGTCGAGCGGGACCATCGTCGCCACCGTCGGTGCCGCCGCAGATCGCGAAGATAGCCAGGCAGACACCACCTACGATTTCCCCGACCTTCCGGTCGTGGTCTTGGTCGACCAGGGCTCGGCAAGCGCGTCGGAAATCGTCGCCGGCGCCCTGCGCAACCTCGGTCGGGCGGTGGTGCTCGGGCGACGAACGTTTGGAAAGGGCTCGGTGCAGATCCTCCACGAGCGCAAGGTCGGCGACAAGGAGATCGCACTCAAGCTAACCACCGCGCAGTACCTTACGCCGGGCGACGTCTCGATCCAGTCAGTCGGCGTCCCACCGGATGTAGAAACGATTCCGGTCTGGGTGGGGGGCGAGCATATCGCTTACTTCGGGCGCGACCGTTTTGATCTACTCCGCGAGGAATCGCTGTCCCAACACCTCGTCTCTGACGCCACCACCAATGACCGGACAGCGTTTGGCCCCCTCTACTACCTCGATCGCGGATCGCTCGCCGACGCCGACGGCGATGCCACGGCAGACGGCGACAAGCCCGTAGCGCCGAGCAAGCCGAAGAAGCCGACCAAGTCGGCATCCCGCGTCGAGATGCTGCTCGAAGACGCGGAGATACGGATTGCCCGCGATCTTGTCCTCGCGGCCCCGTCTTCGGATCGCGACCAGATGCTCGGCATGCTCGACGGGTTTGTCCGCCAGCAGACCGATCTCGAAGGGGTTCGGATCTCCCAGAGTTTGAACAAACGCGGCATCGATTGGACGCGCGGACCAGCCACCCAGTCGGGCAAGGCCGAACTCGCGATCGCGATTAGCTCAGACAAGCCGAAGAACGTCATCAAGGGCGGCGAACGCGGCACAGTGACAGTCTCCATCACCAACAAAGGCGACGCTCCAGCTTGGCAGGTGCGCGCGATCACCGACAGCGACTATCGCTACTTCGACGAACGCGAGTTGTTCTTCGGCAAGATCGAACCAGGCCAAACCAAGACCTACGCGCTCAAGTTGTCCGTCTCAGAGCATGAGCTTTCACGCACCGACCGCATCGATCTGCACCTCATCGATCAACACGGAAGCAAGCTCGCACCTGATTCGCGGACGTCGATCGACGTTAGCGCGGAGGGCCTCCCCCGCCCACAGTTCGCATTCGGCTACCAGATCGTCGACGACGCGGACGCCGGCAAGGACATTCGCGGCAATGGTGACGGCACGCTGCAGGTCGGCGAGCGGGCAAAACTGCGCCTTTTCGTGGAAAACATCGGCGAAGGGCCGGCGCTGGACACCTGGGTGACCCTTCGCAACCTGGCGGGGGAGTCGGTATTCATCCACTCCGGCCGCGAGCGTCTCCAGAAGCTGGCCCCTGGCGACGTGCGAACGGTGGAGCTCGACGTCGAGGTCACCAAAGAACCTGAGGTTGGGCGCGACATCTTGCAGGTCTCGGTGTCCGACAACAAGATCGCCGAGGTACTCACGGACAATCTTGCCTTCGATCTTGCGCCGGCCAAGACCCCGCTTGGGCCCGAGCAAGGCGGGGTGGCAACCCGCTCGGACATCGATCTTTTCGCATCGCCGGGTAGCAATCGCGTACTCGCCCGCGCCGAGTCGGGCGCGAAGTTCAAGACCACAGCACGCGCGCCGGGTTGGTATCGCGTGGATCTTGGCAACGATGGGTTCGCGTTTGCCCGGGCGAGTGACGTCGAGCACAGCAAGAGCGCGCCGGCGAAGCCCGGCACCTACAAGTGGAGATTCGAGATCTCACCACCGCGCGTCACACTGACGACGACACCCACGCAAACCGACGGGGAATCGGTACGCGTCGTCGGGACAGCGGACGACGAGGACTCCGTCGCCGACATCTTCGTCACGGTCTACAACCCGTCTCGCGATCTGTTCGGTGACGTGGAAAAGGTCTTCTACCTCGCCAACGCCGACGCGAACTCCGCCAAGCTCGCGTTCACCGCCGACGTTCCTCTCACGCCCGGCAACAACCTCGTCGAGATCCACGCCCGGCAGGACGGTGAAGTCATTGCCACGCGTCGCATGTGGGTGCTCCGTACCAGCGGTCTGGCAGAGGCCCGGGCCAAAGGCGCGAAGTACCGCTCAAGTGGCGGCCTCGCCGTCGACACGTTCAAGAAGTGACGCCCTGATACCGCGTCACGACCAGCGCCACATCACGACCTGATTGCCGTTGCTCACGGCGATCTCCCACGCCCCGTCGTCGCCCTGGTCGCCAACCGCGATCGCCTTGGCTGACGGGGTCACCGCATCGTCGAACTCGCACTGCAGCGGAACGCGGCTGTCGATTTGGTCAGCCGTGCCGTAGATGGTCTTCGCGTTGCCGTTGTTGTCGACGAGCACGAGATCGAAGTGCATGTCATGGTCAAGGTCGACGGCCTTGGCGAACAACATGGGTGTCAACCCTGAGTGGCCTTGCGCACCCGCGGTGGAACTTAGCGGACCGCGCCAGCCGATAAGGGTCCCGGAAGCACGCACGTCGATGATGTCTGCGATTCCGTCGCCGTTGAAGTCGCCCGACACCATCTGCGTGGAAGGACCATCGAGCATGCCCGTGAGTGGATCGACCTGATTCAGACCTCCACGGAGGACGTGATATCCGTTGAGGTCGGAAAATGCGACGTCGATCGCCGTATCACCGTCGTACTCGAGGAGCGTGAAACTGCCTACGCCGCCGGTAACCAGACCGGCGATGGGCATGAGCGTGCCATCGCCCACGCCGGGAGCGATGGCAACGCCAGTGGAGGCACGCACGAGCAAGTCGAGCTTATCGTCGTTGGTCTTGTCGACCAAGACGATCTCAGCGGCGGCAATCTGGGCCGTGGCTCCTGCGGTCCAGGTTTCCGGCGCCGTGGAAGTTCGGGTCCACACGGTCACCTGCGCAGGCACGGCGTTGTCGCCGACGACGATCTCCGGGTCGCCATCTCCATCGAGATCACCGACAGCGAGCGCAACGATGTCCGCGTCGCCGGAAAACAGAACTTTCCCTCCGGATGCCCGCAACGCGATGACATCGGTGCCCCGCGCGATGATGATCCGGGTGCCCATTTCATCGAGGTTCGCGAAGGTCATGGCTCGGATCGTCCCCTCCCCGACGCCAACGGGCACGGCCGTCGGGTTGAGCAGGCGGGGTCGAGTGGCGCACGCTTCGGGAACCGCACCGCAGTAGCCAAGGAAGCACGCTTGATCCCCCGAGCATTCGTTGTCGGCCATGCAGTTGTAGGTGGGCGGGCACTCCGGGCCGGGGACCGAACACGAACAGTCGCACTCGCCAGCGCAGGGGCAACTGGGGACGCAAACACCGTCTTCGCACACCTCCGTGTCGGAGCAGGCGGGTTCACAAACGTCCGGCACACCCGTGCTATCGGCGTTCGTCGCGGCAGTGCCGGTGGGTTCCCCGGACTCGCTACCCGCGCCATCGTCGTCCGAGTTGGAATCTGACTTGCAGCCGGCGGCGACGGCAAGCGCGACGAGGAGAGTTACGCGAGGGAATTCATGCATTGCGGATTTCATGTTAGGCCAGGTCCCGATCCTTCAGCGAGCGTGCCGGGGGCTCCCATCGCCGTCAAGCGGGCGGCGGCGGTCGCGAACGGTTCGCACGCAGTCCCTACGGGGCACGCGGTCGAACCGACGAGTCGTTGCTCGCAGCAGCCCGCGACAAGTGCTACGCCCTGGACATGCGCGCCGCCATTGCCGCCATAGCCGCGTGGCTGACCGTGGGATGCGGCACGGACGAGGTCGGCCGGCTCCCCGATCCCGGGCTCACCGGCCTGCGCCTGCGCCAAATCAACCCGGAGCTCGTACTGCCCGGAACGATCTTGGGCGTTGAAGGCGAGTCATTCGTCGACGACCCCTGGGGCACCTCCTACCTGCGCGTCTTCGGTGATCGGCCCGGGTCCACGCGCCTCGAGCTCCACCTGCCGGCGCGCCACGTCGACTCCCAGACCATGGAGGCTTCGATCGACGCGGCCGCCTTCATGGAGCTAGGTGGGGATGGGGCCGAGCTCTCGGTCAGCGCGCTCGTTGAAGTGTACTCCGCCGTGGATGGTGAGCTGTATCGCACCGCTCCGCTCGATCTCCACCTGGTATTGGAGGATGAGCTGACCCCGCGCCTCGACACGCTTCTGCAAACGGGCGTGATCTTCCCCAACGATCCGATCGACGTCACGGGGAGCGGCCTACTCCTCGATGGTGAGGGCGAGACGGTCGCGGTCGTGTCCGGTTGCTTCACCGCCGAGGGCGCGACCGCGTGCAAAGACGTCGGTTCGACGGAAGTCCCGGTCGTCACAGCCGATCGATTCGACCGCGAGCACGGGACGTTCGCGTTCATCCCCGCGGTAGCGGGGATCTCTCCCGGACGATTCACGGGCACGATCGCCCTGCGAAATCGCCTGGTCGACGGACGCATCCGAGATAGTCCGCCGCTCGACGTCGACTACGACCTCGAGCGACCGATCGTCTACGAGGCCTCGACCGATCGCGCCAGCGTGGGCCAGTACTTGACCATCACCGGCGGCGGCTTCATCGGGCCCCCCGACGGGGCCACGCTCCTCGATTTTGTCGGCACCTTCACGCCCGACAGTGGCAGGGATCCGCTTGCGTTTGACGAAGTGCTGCTCCCTGAAACCGTCGACGGCCGCACGATCCGCTACGTCATCAACGAAAACGACGGGATTGGCACCCGCATCGACGCTCGCTATGACAGCGGCCGTTTCACCGGGATGGTGACGCCGCGGATCGCCGCCGGCGATGTCGAAGTTGTCGGGGATCCGGTGCCGTTCTCTTTCACGCTTGCGCCTGTGCGACAAGTCGTGCTCGTCGAGTTCCTTCCCAGCTACGTCGAGAGCCTACGAGCGTTCGGACTTCGCGCCGTCGACGCCCAGATTCGCGCACGGGTGCTCGAGGTTATCCGCCGCGACTTCGCCACGATCGGCCTCGATGTCCGTGACGAGTTGCCGAGCGACTTCGCTGTCTACGCCGTGGTCGAAATCGGCGGCCCAGATCCCAACGGTCTCGGGTTGCTCGGCTATGACAACACACCGGGCAAGCACACCGACAATCAGCGGCTTTATGACCGGATCGGGGGGGTGAACGCTGTCACCCAGCAAGACGGATATCCCGGCTATGGCGGCGTGTTCATCGAGTCGCTGTTCATCTATTCGGACCACCCGCCCGGCGGCATCATGATGCTCACGGTGGACGAGCGGTTCGACGCGCTTTTTGACCCGCTGCGCCCCGACACGGGCAGGCCCGTCGTTAGCAGCGACTTCGACGATGGGGACATCCCGGCGCCGACTAGCGGGGATGGGTGTCCGAGTGACGACCGCCGCGCCGCGATCGCCTGTGCGATCTGGGCGCTCGGGAACACGATC
The DNA here is from genome assembly GCA_902826865.1 of uncultured Myxococcales bacterium. Taxonomy (GTDB): domain Bacteria; phylum Myxococcota_A; class Polyangia; order Nannocystales; family Nannocystaceae; genus Xiheibacterium. The sequence goes on along the minus strand of CADEGN010000056.1, from coordinate 28,760 downwards.
GGCTCGACGGTGAGTCACGAGGTCGGCCACTCCCTTGGGCTGGCCGATCCCTATGGCCCCGAGTTCCACAACCTCGGGGACGCACCCGATCGTCTGATGGATGCGGACCGCCCGTTCGCCGAACGTGCGGAGCTCGCCGGCCAGGGTCCATCGCGCTTCTGCGCCGCCGAGTACGCCTATCTTCGCGCCGTCTTGCCGACCGACGCCGAGGACGATCAAAGCCCACGCCCTAGCTGTGACTAGCAAAGGTGTACGGAAGAACGCTCGGCGTTCTTCCGCATCCTGCCGGTGCTAGCTGGCTTCCTTCTTGGCATCGTTGCGATAGACAAGCACCGGGCGCTTGTCCTCGTTGATGCACTCTTCGTTGATCACAGCCTCGACGACGTTGTCGACACTGGGGATATCGTACATCACATCGAGCATCGCACGCTCGAGGATGGACCGTAGGCCACGGGCACCCGATCGCATCGTCTTAGCTCGCTTGGCGACCGCGCGCAGCGAGTCACCCGTGAACTTGAGTTCGACGCCATCCATCTCGAGCAAGCGACGGTACTGCTTGACCAACGCGTTCTTTGGCTCGGTGAGGATCTGCATCAGCGCATCCTCGTCAAGCTCTTGAAGCGGAGCAACGACAGGCAAGCGGCCGATGAACTCGGGAATGAGCCCGAACTTCATCAGGTCCTCGTTTTGGATCTGCTGCAGAAGCTCCCACTGCCGCAGCTCCTTCTTCCTTTCGACCTTGGCGCCGAAGCCCATGCTCTTCGCGCTGATGCGGTGCTCAATGATGTCTTCAATGCCCGCGAAGGCACCGCCGCAGATGAACAGAATGTTCGTCGTGTCGACCTGCAGGAAGTCCTGCTGCGGATGCTTACGGCCGCCCTTTGGCGGCACGGACGCGATCGTGCCCTCAAGGATCTTCAGCAACGCCTGCTGCACACCTTCGCCCGATACGTCGCGAGTGATCGAGGGATTGTCGCCCTTGCGCGCGATCTTATCGATCTCGTCGATGTAGATGATGCCGCGCTGGGCTCGCTCAACGTCGTGATCGGCGTTCTGCAGCAAACTGACGATGATGTTCTCGACGTCCTCGCCCACATAGCCGGCCTCGGTCAGGCTCGTGGCATCGGCGATGGCGAACGGCACGTCGAGGATCCGCGCGAGGGTCTGCGCTAGCAGCGTCTTGCCCGAGCCGGTGGGCCCGATGAGCAAGATGTTGCTCTTTTGCAGCTCCGCCTCGTCGGGCTTCTTCTTGGAGTTGATCCGCTTGTAGTGGTTGTAGACGGCGACAGAGATGATCTTCTTCGCCATCTCCTGACCGACGACGTAGTCGTCCAGGATGCAACGGATCTCCTTGGGCTTGGGCACGCGGCCGTGGCCCTGCTGGCGCTCCTCCTTCTGGACTTCCTCGGCGAGGATGTCGTTGCAGAGCGAGATGCACTCGTCGCAGATGTACACCGACGGGCCGGCAATGAGCTTCTTAACCTCCTTCTGGCTCTTGCCGCAGAAGGAGCAGCTCAAGTTGCCGTGGGCGTTGTCTCGCTTGGAAGAGCTCATCGCGGGTTCCCGTCGTGGATGGAAGTCAGACGCTGCCGATCGCGTTAACCCGCCGGTGGGGTGATAGGCCGCTGGAGCACCTCGTCGACCAGGCCGTAGCGCTTGGCCGTGTCGGCGTCCATAAACTTGTCGCGGTCGGTGTCGCGGAGGATCTCCTCGATGTCACGACTGCAGTGCGAGGCCAGAAGCTCGTTGAGCCGCGCCTTCAGGCGGAGTACCTCGCGGGCTTGGATCTCGATGTCGGTGGCCTGGCCCTGCGCGCCGCCGTGCGGCTGATGGATCATGATACGCGCGTTGGGAAGGGCGACGCGCTTGCCACGCGCACCCGCGGCGAGGATCACCGCACCCATTGAGGCCGCTTGGCCCAAACAATACGTGGCCACGGGCGCGTGTACGTACTGCATCGTGTCGTAGATCGCGAGCCCCGCGGTGACGACGCCCCCCGGCGAGTTGATGTAGAGCCGGATGTCCTTCTCCGGATCCTGAGAGTCGAGGTAGAGCAGCTGGGCGATGACGCTGTTCGCCACCTGATCGTTGATCGGCGTGCCGAGGAAAACGATCCGGTCGTTGAGCAGACGGCTGTAGATGTCCCACGAGCGCTCCCCGCGGTGCGTCTGCTCGATCACGAACGGAATCCCCGCCATGGGTTCGGCGCCAGGCGCGATCCAGTCGATGTTGGGGAGTTCAGGGCCGTGGGAGCTTCGGGTCATCGGGGGTCCTCGGGGGCCCGCGCTGCTGCTTGCGCCGGGCATGTCATGGCCACGCGATCGGTCCCGGCATCGGGAGGTTCGATATGGAGCGTGACGTGGGACATTGCTAGCTATGTTGTACGGGCGTGCCCCGCGATGCAAGTGGGGTATCGGCGCCGATTTCGGGCAGCTTGAGCCGTTCTCACGAGCCCATTTCGGGAGGTCGTTGGGCATCGGCGCGCTCGGGCACGCAACCGCGACATCTCGGGCCAGCATCCCGCAATGGACCGCCCGATGGTGATGTTATCGGCCGCTCTGTCCCATCTCGGGCGCCGTGTCGGCTCGCGTTGCTCGTTCCAAATCGAGGGTCTTTACCCCCCAAACGGGTGGACTCGGGACACCGACCGAAAACGGCGTTGACGCCGACGATCCGATGCCCGCGACCACGTGAGCGTGGCGGGCCGCACAACCCACCCATGTCGACAGGATCACCCCGATCTAACGGGGTTCGTTGCGCGCGGAGGCGGTCGATCAGGCGGGTACGTCGCCGCCCGACACCCCGCCGTCGTCCGCTTCGCCCTCGGGATCGGGGGCCTCGGTAACAACCGCCTTGCCCATGAGAAAATCGAGGATTCGCTCCTCGCGCATCTGGGCCCGCAACAGGATCAGCTGGTTGTTCTTCTCCATCTGTGCGCGCATCCGGGCGAGATTCTGTCCGCCCTCCTCGGCCATCTTGGTCAGCTCGGCCTCGAAGTCGGCGTCCGACACGTCGACGTTCTCGCGCTTGCCGATCGCATCGAGCAGAAGATAGGCCTTGACGTTGAAGAGAGCCTGCGGCCGGATTCGACCGGCGAGCTGGCCCTCGCTCGTTCCAACCTGGGACAGCTTGATTCCCTGCTGCGCGAGCTGACGCTTGGTCGCGTCCACCTGGGCCGCAACCTCACGTGCGACCATCGACGGCGCAGGTTCGAACGGGTTGCGCTCGAGCAAGCTGGTGACGAGCCGTCGACGCGCCGCACGCTCGGCCTCGTCTTGGTCCTCTTGTCGCAGCTTGTCTTCGATCTTCGTGCGCAGCTCGACCAGCGTCTCGGCCTCACCCGTGTCGCGCGCGAAGTCGTCGTCGAGCGCGGGCACTTGCTTGACCCGGACTTCGCGAAGGCCAAGCGACAGCACCGCTTCCTTCCCGCGCAGGTCGCTACGCATACGCTCGGCCGGCGGCATGAAACGCAGCGTCTTCAGCTTGCCGACATCCGCCAACTCGAGCGTGGCCATCGCCGCCGCGAGACCGGGGACAAACTCGTTTTTCTCGGCGCCGATATCGACGCGGACGTCCTTGCGCGTGACCCGCGACTCACCGATCGCTCCCTCGACGTCGACGGTCCACACGTCACCTGGTGCGGTGGCGGTGCGGGTCTCGCCCTCGGGCAACGGACGGAGTTCGGTGAGGTGCTCGCGGCGGCGCTCGAGCTCGGCATCAACCTTGGCTGCATCGACCACCGCTGGACGACGACGCACCTCGACGTCGGTGTAATCCTTGGGCTCGAGCGGCGGCGTGACCTCGAAGCGCGCGGCGTAGGTGAACGGCGCATCGTGCTCGAGCTTCGAGCTCTCCACGACGGGTTGCGTCAGCGGCACGACGTTGTTGTTCGCAGCGGCGGCTTGGAACGTCTCTTGGACGAGATCGCGGGCAAGCTCCTGCCGGACACCCTTGCCGAACATCCGCTCAACCACGGTCGGTGGAACCTTGCCTGGCCGGAAGCCCGGCACCCTCGCGCGCCGCGAAATCTCGCGCATCTTCTCCTGCAGGCGACCTGACACGTCGGCCCACGGGATCTCGACGACGACGCGACACTCGACGGGGCTGATGCGCTCGACGGTGGACTGCATGGCGATTCTCTCGGTCCTCGGAAGGGGAAGGGACACGCTTCTAACAGGCCGGGCGCGCACCGGACAAGCCTCGAGCAGGCCTGCCGGAGGTGCGCCACGCCGAGGCGCGGCGCCAGCGTTCGCAACGCTCGACGTGAGTCTCCTCGCCGGTTGCCTGGGCCCGGACCCAGGTTGCGGACGCGCAAGCCGGACCTCCCGGACCCGTCGAACCCAGAGGCCAGACAGACCGGTCGGCGCCAGAGCCGGCGAGAAGAAAGCGGCCACGACGGGCTCGACCACGTGGTCGCCAGCCAGGGCATCACAACTGATCAAGCGCGGCCATGACATCGTCGCGCAGATCCTCTAGATCCTCGATGCCGACCGACAATCGCACGAGCCCCTCGCGGATGCCGATCGCGGCGCGCTCCTCGGGCGCCAGCTCGTGGTAGCTCATCAGTGCCGGCTGTTCGACCAGGCTCTCCACGCCGCCGAGACTCGCCGCGAGTTTGGCGATGCGCAACGCATCGACAAACTTAGTGCCCGCGGCCAGACCACCGCGGAGCTCGAAAGAAATCACCGCGCCGCCGCCGGAGAGATCGCGGACCGCGATCTCGTGGTCGGGGTGACTGGCGAGGAGCGGATACCATACCTGCGCAACCGCGCGATGCCCCTCAAGCAGCTGGGCCAGCGCGAGGGCGCTGCGATTCTGCTCGCGCACGCGAAGCGCCAGCGTCTTGCAGCCGCGCCCGACGAGGTAGGCGCCGAGCGGGTCGGCGATCCCTCCGAGGGTCCCGAGTTGCTCGCGAATCGCATCCACATGCGGCGCGCGACCAAGGACCACACCGCCAAGCACATCGTTGTGTCCGCCGAGGTACTTCGTGGTCGAATGAACCACCAGATCCGCCCCGAGCGCGAGGGGTCGATAGTTGATAGGCGTGGCAAATGTCGCATCCACCACGACCTTGGCCCGCCCCGCTCGCGCAGCCGCAACCACAGCCGGCAGGTCGACGACCCGGAGATACGGATTCGTCGGACACTCGGTGAGGATGACGCGCGTGGCCGGGCGGAGTACCGCGGCGATCGCCCCGGCGTTTGGCTCGACCACGTCCGCCTCGACGCCGAAACGCACGAGGGTATCGCGGACGAACACGCGGGTCTTGCGGTAGACGTCCGAGGTCATAACCACGTGCTGACCGGCGCGCAGCAGCGCAAACAACGTCGTCGTGATCGCCGCCATGCCGGAAGCCGTGAGCACCGCCGCTTCGGCGCCCTCGAGGGCGGCGAGCTTGGCCTCGACGGCAGCGACCGTGGGGTTGCCATAACGCCCGTACTCGTGCGGCCGCTCGATGCGCCCTTCCATGTACGCCACGAGCTCGGCGGTGTCAGCAAACGGGTACGTCGACGAAAGCACCACGGGTGGAGTGACGCTGCGATCGGCTCGCACCTCCGGCTCACCTCCGTGGACCGAAACGGTCGAGCGCCCACGGCGATCGATCATCGCGTGGCTCGCAGAGCCGCGAGTCGATCGTCGCGATCGCGGTAGCCTTCACCGATGTCTTCGAGCTCAACGATGGCCATGTCGATGTCGCCGAGCCGCTCGGCCAGCGCAGCGAGCTCGTACTTCGCCTCGTACAACTCGGCCTCGTTGGTCGCGGCATCGATCGCCCGGCGAAGATCAGTGAGCGCCCGCTCAGGCTCGCCGCGATGAAGCCGGAGGGTCCCGCACATGACCCATGCCCGCGCTTGCCACAATCGATCCCTGGCCGCGAGCTCAAACTGCTCGATCGCGTCGTCGACCAGGCCCATTTCGCGGTAGGCCACGCCGAGGTCGTAGGCCGTTGCCGCATCGTTGGGCTCATTGCCGGTGGACGACGCCCGGATCTCCGTCTGCTTCTGCTTGGGCTTGTTGTCGTGCGGCTCTTGGAACAGCGCAGAGAGGTACGCGTTCTCCTCTTCGTCCTCGTCGTCCGATGTCAGCAGTACCAGCGGACTGGCCCCCGAGCGTTGCACCGGCGGCTCGGCCTCTTGCTCGAGTTGGGCGCGAATAGCGGCCAATTCGGGATGGTCCGGGTGTCGGCGTTCGAGCTCCTCGAGAGCGCTGCGAGCGTCGTCCTCGAGGCCTTGGTCGAGGTAGAAGCGAACCTCGGCGATCTCGTCGCTGAGATCGACGTGGGGTGGCCGCAGTGATGTCTGCACCGGCGGCGTCGCGCGGCGAACAGCGACCGGCGGTGGAATATGCGCGGTCGCGGTCGGCCGCGGGACCGGTTGCTGCGTGGTCGTGTCGTCGACGAATGATCCTTCGCCGTCGTCATCCGCCACGGGCGCCGGGCGCCCACGCGCGCGGGCGTCGTCAAAATCCTGCTCACTTGCCGTCGGCGGACGGTCGCCGGCGGCGGGGTGCTGCACGCCCGTGCGCAACGCCGACGAGTCGAAACCGACACGACCGCGATCCTCGACCGGAGTAGGCGCCCCCGGCTCAGGTGCGGCGGCGGGGCGATAGCCGGACGCCGGCGTGCGATCAGCAGCGCTACTGCGGACCGCCGCGGTGACACTCGTTTCATCACCCGCCGCATCGGGGCCCGGCAACGGCCGCGCGTCCGACAGGCCGAAGCGGTTTTCCACGGGGATTGGGCGCGTCGCAACCGCCTCCGACTCGGGCTCCGCCAGCGCAATGTCGAACTCTGGTTCGTCGTCGCCCCCAGGCGCACGCACCGGCCCCGAGTCGTGGTCGCCGACCACGTCGAAAATGCCGCTGTCACCGGCGCTCAGTAGCGCGTCATCCACGGCGACGGGACCCGTTTCAGACGTGCCGGGACCACCCGCGTCATTGAGTACCGCCTGCAACTGGGCCGCGGGGCGGAACCCAGGCACGGCTACGAGCGCGGCGTCGATGTGCTCGCGCGCCAGCTTCGGGTCGCGATCGGCAACCAGGCGGGCGACGTGAACGTGCGTGTCCGCGGATTCCTGGGAGCGACCGAGCTCCCCCAGGGCGCGGGCCCGCAGCGCGAGTGCTCCCACGTGCTTCGAGTCGCGTCCGAGCAGCTCCTGGATGTGCTCGATGGCGTGCTCGAACAGGCGGTACTTGATGTACACCCGCGCCTCGAACAGGATCTTGTCGAAGTCGAGGCCGTCGGGCTCGCGCACTTCGGCGCCATCGACCTCGGAAAGAACTGACTGCGTCATCGACGACGTGTGCCTGACAGGCACCGTTTGGCTGGCGCGCCGGGCCGCGCCGCGAGCCGGCTCACCGAGGGAGATCGCGGCCGAATCCGCGGGCAGTATCTCGGCCTCGTCGCTGAGCTCCTCGACGTCGCCCTCGTCGAGCAGCTCGGTTTCAGAAACATCCTGGGCACTCGCGATGGCCGGAGCCGGAGCCGGAGACGGATCGCCTGCGGCGCGAACGATCGCCCGCAGCTCGGCGTTGGTAGGATCCCACGCGTACGCCCGCCGAGCCACGCGGAGGACCTCCGCCCCATGCTCCGGCCCACCTGCTTGAAGATCGCGCACTAGTTCGACCGCGGCGCTCACCGCCTTGTCCGGCTTGTCGAGGGCCAAGAAGGTTTCCGCCAAGAGCTCGAGGCCCTCGCGATCGTGCGCATCGGCGTGGAGCAGAGCGTTCAGCTTCATCAATGCGCGACGACCATCGCCGAGCTCGAGGTAGACGCGCGCGAGCGAGCGGATGGTCGGCCGGTCGTCGTTGTCGTGGTAGATGAGGCGTTCGGCCACGCGGACGAAGTCGGCCTTGCGTCCGGTTGCGAGCAGCTGATCGCCGGCAATCCGAAAATGCTCGATCGCTTTGTCGACGTGGCGCTCGCGCGAGTACAGCTCGGCCACACGCAAGCGCTTGCCCACGGCGGCTGGCTCGGCATTGGCGATCGCCTCGAAGGTAATCGCTGCATCCGCGACGTTGCCGGCGTGCAATTGCGCCTGACCGAGCTGCTCGAGAATTGCCACGGCATCGGGAATCCGCCCGAGCTCAAGGTTGAGCTGCGCGATCTTCTGATGAACGTCGAGCCGCCGGGCATCGAGGTTCACCACCTGGCGATAGACCGCGAGCGCCTTCTGTGGCTGCCGCTGCGCCGAGTAGAAACTCGCCACCTGAAGGTAGCGCTCAACCGCGCCGGCTCGATCGCCGCAGCGGACCATGCAGTCGGCGAGCATCAACCACGCCCGGATATCCTTCGGATCGGCATCGACAATCGCCTGGTATTCCTTGGCCGCACGATCGTGCTGGCCCTTGGCCGCGAACTTCTCGGCGCGCTCGTGTGCCTTTTCCTTGCTGAACGCCACGGCCAATCGTCGTTCTCAGCTCTGCGGCTCGACTTCGGCCATCACTGCGGCCGGGTCGAGGTTCGCCTCGAGAAAGTGGGTGTTGTAGTTTCCGCTCTTGAACGCCGGCTGCTTGAGGATCCAGCGGTGGAGCGGCACGTTGGTCCGGATACCCTCGACGACGATCTCGTCGAGTGCGCGCCGGATGCGGGCGAGGGCCTGCTCGCGGTCGTTGCCGTGGGCGATCACCTTGGCGAGCATCGAGTCATAGTACGGTGGGACCCGGTAGCCTTGGTGGATGTGGCTGTCGACGCGCACGCCGAAGCCCCCAGGGAAGTGGAGCGCCGTAATGGTCCCGGGCTGGGGCGAGAAATTGACCGGGTCCTCAGCATTGATCCGGCACTCGATCGCGTGGCCGCGCGCGCGATGTTCGCGGTCGAGGTGACCGAGTTTCTCGCCTGTGGCGAGGCGGATCTGCTCTTGGACGAGGTCGACCCCGGTAATCATCTCGGTCACGCAGTGCTCGACCTGGATCCGTGTGTTCATCTCCATGAAGTAGAAGCGGGGCCGGCTGCCTTCGGGCGCATCGAGCAAGAACTCAAGCGTCCCGACGGACTGGTACCCGATCGCCTTGCAGGCCTTGACGGCGGCGGTACGCATCTGCGTGCGCAACTCGTCGGACAACACGGCCGATGGCGCCTCTTCGATCACCTTCTGATGTCGGCGCTGGATCGAGCACTCGCGCTCGAGCAGATCGATCGCCCCACCATGCATGTCGCAGACGACCTGGATCTCGATGTGGCGCGGGCTGGTGACGTAACGCTCGATGTACACGTCGCCATTGCCGAACGCGGCCTGGGCCTCCGCCTGGGCCGTCGCCAGGGTCTCGGCGAGCTTGTCGATGTCGCGGACGATTTTCATTCCGCGACCACCGCCGCCGGCCGAAGCCTTGATGATCACGGGCATGCCGATCGACTTGGCCGCCGCGATCGCCTCCGCGCTCGACGTGACCACCCCGGTGCCGGGGAGGATCGGGACACCGGCGTCCGCCATCGTCTGACGGGCGCGAACCTTGTCGCCCATCAACGCCATATGCTCGGCCTTGGGACCGATGAAATTGAGCCCACAGCGGGCGCACACCCGGGCGAAGTCGGCGCGCTCAGAGAGGAAGCCATAGCCCGGGTGAACCGCATCGGCGCCGGTCAGCTCGGCCGCGGCGATGAGGTTGGGGATGTGCAGGTAGCTCTGCGCCGCCTGCGGCGGTCCGACGCAGACCGCTTCGTCGGCAAATCGCACGTGCAGCGACGACTCGTCGACCGTTGAATGGACCGCCACGGTGCGGATGCCCATCTCGCGACAGGCTCGCATCACCCGCAACGCGATCTCACCGCGGTTGGCCACCAGCACCTTGCGGATCTCGATGATACCGCCCGGCTGGCGTGGACGAAACGCGACCGGCACGCGGCTCACAGCTTGCGCACCCGGAAGAGTTTGGCGCCGTACTCGACCGGCTGACCGTTCTCAACCAAGATCTCGTCGATCACGCAGTTGAAGTCCGCCTCGATCTCGTTGAACAACTTCATCGCCTCAACGATGCAAACCGTCTCACCGGCGGCGACGCGCTTACCGACCTCTACGAACGCCGGTGTATCAGGACGAGCCGAGCGATAGAAGGTCCCGACGAAGGGCGTGGTGATGAACTCGCCGGAGGCGACCTCGGCCGCCGGCGATGACGCGGGCGCCGGCGACTCGGCGCGCGGCGCAGCCGCGGCAACCGGCACGAAGGTGGGGGCCGCGGTCGGCGGCGCGGCGTGGGTTGCCCCGCTGGCGAGGTCAGCCTGGCGCAGCAGGATGCGCTGGTCACCGGCTTCGATCTCGAGCTCATCGAGCTCGTACTGCTTGAACACCCGCGCGAGCTCGCGGATATAGCGAAGATCAGGAAGCTTTGGGTCGACAGGATCGTTCATGCCTGCTCCAGTGGGCGATCGGCGTCGGAAGCGGGGAACTCGCGAGCGGGTGGCGCCCCCATCAGGGCGGCCAGGTGGCGCAGGGCCAAGGAGTAAGACGCCGGCCCCAGGCCCATGATCACGCCGCGGCAAGCCGCGGCGGTGAGCGACTGCTGGCGAAACCCTTCACGAGCGTAGAGATTCGACAGGTGGACCTCGACGACGGGCACGGACACCGCCCGCAGCGCGTCGTGGATCGCCACTGAGGTGTGGGTGTATCCGCCGGGATTGATGATCACGCCGGCGAACCCCTTGCGAGCGCGATGGAGCTCATCGATGAGTTCTCCCTCCGCGTTGCTCTGACGGGTCTCGACGCGCACGCCGAGTCGCTGACCGAGGGCGTGCAACTCGGCGTCGAGCGCCGCAAGGGTGGTGTCGCCGTAGATTTCCGGTTCGCGGTCCCCGAGCAGATCGAGGTTGGGACCGTGCAGGACCAAGATTGCCGCGAGAGACGCGTCGTCACGCGGCGTGCGTGTCTGCGGCGGGGCGGCGGCCATGCGGGGCGTATTGTGGGGCCTTCGCCGCCTCGCGCGCTAGCCCCATTCGAGGTGCGCCCGCCGACCAGAAACCGGGCCGCAGATGCGGGGTTCGGCGGCGCCTGGGCGCCCTCTGCCGGACCCGCAGGCGGATGCTCACAGCTCTTCGAGCAAGGCCGGCGCGGCGCGGCGAAGCAACCACCGACCCTTGCCAAGCAGCCCCGGCGAGGTCATCAGGACCGCGACGAAGTACTCCTCGGACAACACGCGGCAAACCAGCGTCTGCTCGCTGCCGCGGACCGTGATATCGCTGACCGTGCCCATCTCGAGGCTTGAGGCCGCACGTCGCAGCTCGGCGAAGTGAAACGAGAACTCCATCGCGGCGGACTCGAGGTCGATCTTCCCCTCGAACCCGGGGGCCGCGTATTGCATGACGGCGATCCCGTCGAAACCCATGAGAATCGCGCCGGCGGCCCCGGGCGTGCTGTCGACGATCTGGCGGAGCTGGTCGAGGAGCATGGCGATGGGGTCCCGCGACAAAGGTCGCAGCGCCTCGCCGCGGCGTCAAGGCCGGTTTTGGTCGGCCCGTCCGCACGAGGACCGCAAACTAGCAGCCCGTGGTGCAACGCGGGTGAAGCTGCTAGCCACCCACGATGCACGACGGCGGGACAATGGGGAGGTCCTGCCAGTTCCCGCAGACGCCTCCCACCCAGTCGTTGTTGTTGACCGGGCACCGCGCGCCTGGGCAGTCGACGCAGGTCCGCAGGCAGCCCTTGCACAGCCGGATCGGAAACTCGAACTCGCGGGCCTCGATCGCCCCGACTTTACCGATGACGTTGCCCGAACGGCTGGCCCGGAACACCACCGATGCGACGATGGTGACGACCTGATCGGCGGCGATCTTTGGGGCCAACGCCTGCGCGGTCACGCTGGGAATGACGTCCACCACGACCGCCGCGGTCTGCTGGGGCATGAGCGAGATCGTGGGCAGCGGCGAGTTGAACGTGCGCAAGCCCTTCTCGAGCGTGCCCACGAGGGTCTTGTCTTGGGGGCTGCTCAACGAGACGTCTGCCCCGGTGAGCTGGATCTCGTTGCTGACGATCCCCGAGTTGGTCTTGTTCGACTGCTGGGCGCGGGCATTGTTGAGCAGGATCGCTGGCATCACGTAGCCAGTCACGGGATCGCTCGACAGATCCAACACGCCAAACGGCAGAAACTCTGCGCTGGAGGGATCGACGCTGCACTCGCCGTCTTTCCAGGCAGGCGCGTCGAGCACGATGAGGGACTCCTCGTTCTCGGCGCAACCCGGCGCCAGGGCGACGAGGGAGAGGATCGTGAGCAGAAGCTTGCGCATGGCGAATGTCTCGCGGCCGTCCGCACGCGCCCCGAAACAGGCGCCCCGTGGGACCACCGGACTAGGCTAGCACCCCGGACGTCGCACCCGCAAAAACCGGCCCGTGAAAGCGGCGAAAGATCCACCTGCAAGGGCGGGCCGAGCTCAGCGCCCGTCCAAGATGGCGACGAGTTCCGAGGGTGCGAGCTGCAGGACCACCGGGTGTGCGATGTCGGTCAGCGCGATGTAGGAGAGCACCTCAGCGTTGCGCTTCTTGTCGCGAGCCAACGCCGCGACTGCGCGCCCGCGCAGCTCACCCTCCCACACCCGATCGAAGTCGCTCGGCAAGCCAAACCGTTCGAGGATCGCACACACGTGCTCGAGCAACGCGGGCGGCGCGCCGGCGCGAGCGATCGACACCCGCATGGCAGCGCACAGACCAAGGCCCACGGCCTCGCCGTGGAGCATCGCGTAGTTCGAAGCGGCCTCGAGGGCGTGGCCGATCGTGTGCCCGAGATTGAGCAGCATTCGCCCACCCTCCGCCGCGCGCTCGAACGGATCCGCCGCGACACACCCGGCCTTTAGCGCGATCGACGTGGCGATCAGGGGTGCACAGCTCTCGGGCTCTCCGGCGACGATGTCTTCGGCCGCGGCGATGAGGGCGTCGAGGTGCGCAGCGTCGAACAAGAGCCCGTGCTTGATCATCTCGGCTGCGCCCGCCCGCAGATGCCGTTTGGGGAGGGTCCGCAGCAGTTCGGGATCGACGATCACGCCCGCGGGCGGATGGAACGCACCGACGAGGTTCTTGCCGAGCGGGCGATCGATCGCGACCTTGCCCCCGACCGACGCGTCGACCTGCGCAAGAAGCGAGCTCGGGCACTGGATGACGGCGACCCCGCGCATCAAGAGGTGCGCGAGCAAACCGGCCAGGTCACCCACCACGCCGCCACCGAGAGCCACGATCGCATCGCCGCGTCCGATCCCCATGGCGAGCAACACGTCGAGACCGGACGTGAGCTCTTCCATCGACTTGCTGGCTTCCCCCACCGGCACCACGTGGGCTCCAACCGAAAGGCCACTCGCGGTCAGCGCCCCACGCAGGCGTTCCCCGTGCGCCGCCATCACCTGATGGTCACTCACGATCGCCACCCGTGTCGCGCCCCGCACGGCGTCGCGAAGCACCCGTGCAACGTCACTGAGCGCGCCGCAAGCCACCCGCACGCCGTAACTCGCTGGCGGCTGCGGCACGGGGATCTGCAGGCGAAAATCCGTCGGCTCCACGTCAGGACCCCATGATCTCGGCGATCACACGGACTGCAACCCCTTCGGCGCTGCCCACCCCGTCGACCACGCGCGCGTGCTCGCGGTAGGCGGCTTCTCGCGCTCGCCACAGCGCTCCCAAGCTTCCCGCCGGATCTTCGCCGAGCAGGGGCCGCACGCCACCATCTTCGCGCAGGCGGCGACAGAGTTCATCGATCGGCACGTCGAGCAGCACGATGCTCCCGTTCGCCGCCATCATCGCACGATTGGCGGGATCGACCACTGTCCCACCACCGGTGGCGACCCAGATCTCGCGCGCCGCGAAGCCGGGCTCGGCGACCAGCGAGGCTAAGGCAGCGCGCTCAAGCGCACGAAAGCGCGCCTCGCCCGCTTCGGCAAAGAGCTCGGCGATGCTCCGACCGGCGATGACGGCGATCCGCCGATCAAGATCGACGGCGGTCGCACCACGAAGCTCAGCGGCACGGCGGGCGACGCTCGACTTGCCGCTGCCCATCATTCCAACCAAGAAAACGGGTGCCATGGCGTCGCCTGCCCCGCCCGTCGCCCGCGCTCAGCCGCCGATGCTGCTGGCGCGATTGACGATCTTCGGCGTGAGGAAGATGAGGACTTCGGAGCGCTGATCAGCTTCGGCCTTGTTCTTGAAGAACCATCCAATGATCGGCACGTCGGCGATCCACGGGATCTTCTTGAAGTTGATGGCCTTGGTCCGGGTGTAGATGCCGCCGATCACTGCGGTGTCGCTGTCGTTGATCAGCATCCGGCTCTGGGCCTGCTTGGTGAGAATCGTCGGATCGCCGCGGGCACCGGTATTGACGAAGTCGGCCTCGTTCTTTTCCACGATTACGTCGAGGAGAACTGCGCCCTCGTTGGTCACATGCGGGGTCACCCGCAATGACAGCGTCGCGCGGACGAAGCGGGTGTTGACGCCCTGAGCGCTAACTTGGCTGATCGGGATCTGCACGCCCTGCTCGATCTGCGCCTCGCTGTTGTCGAGTGTGACGATCTTCGGTGCACTGATGATCCGGATGTCCCCGGTGGACTCGGAGGCCGACAGGCGAAGATTGGTGTTGAGATTGCCGCTGATGCTCCCAAACGAGAAGCCGATGGCGCCACCGGAACCCGTACCGATTGCCGCCGGCAAATCGACCGCGTAGTTCGGATTGGCCGCGGCCGCCGGCAGAACGAGGCCGCGGGTGTCCGCCGGACGGCCCGTACCGCCGCCACCGATGCCGACGGAGTTCGGAAACAACAGGCCCGTGGGGTTGCCGGTGCCGGGTGATGCGGTGAAGTCGAAACCCCACTGGACGCCGAGCTGGCGAGCAAACGTCGTGCGCGCCTCGACGATCCGGGCCTCGATCAACACCTGTGGCGTCTGGGTGTCAAGCTCGCGCACCAACGCCTCCGCCAACGCAACGTTGTCGGCCACGTCCATGATGATGAGCGTATTGGTGCGCGTGTCAGGTGTGACCGTGCCACGCGGGCTCAGCACGCTCTGGACCTTGGGCACCATCTCCTCGACCGTTGCGTAAGAGACCGGCAGGAGCTTGGTCTCGAGTGGCTTGAGCTGCACGCGCGCGTTGGCCCGTTCGATCGCCGCCTTGCGCTCGGCCTCGAGGTCCTCGGCCGTGGCGACGCGGATGACGTTGCCGTCGCGTGTCGAACCGAGGCCCAGTGAACGCAAGATGATGTCGAGCGCCTGATCCCAGGGGACCGCGACCAGCTTCATCGTCACGCGGCCCTCGACGTTGCGGCCGGCGATGATGTTGACGTGGCCGATGTCGGAGAACAACAGCAGTACGTCCTTGATCGGTGCGTCCTGCAGCTCGATCTCGATCCGCTCGCCGCGCCACTTCCCACGGCTGCGCGTCGGTCGACTGTCCATCACCACGTCGTCGTCGGAGGCGGAGATTGGTGACGCCGGGGCGGGCGGAGCCATCGCGGCGATCGGCGCGGCCGGGGGCACAGCCATCGACGCAGCGACCGGCGCAGACCGTGCCGCATACCCGCCGACCTTCGTGCCCGCCACCGTGCTCGCCTCAGCCGCGCTCCGGGCACCGCGCCCTTTTGCACCCTTGCGCGCGAAGTGCCACACCAGTTCGCCGGGTCGTTCCTCAAGCCGGCCGACAACGCCGTCGCTTGTCGAAACGACAACCTTCGCGGCGTCACCCTCGGCGAACGACGTCACCACCCGCACCGGGCTCTTGTACGCCGTCGCATCGAGGCTGCGCTCCAGCGCGGCCGGGATCTTGGCGTGGTCGAGCGAGAGCATGGCGATCGTCGGGGTCAGCGAAGTGCCGGCGTACGAAAGGGGTCCGTCGAACGCCACCACCACGCGCGACTCATCGCGATCGTGCTCGAAGCGAACGTCCTTGACCCGGGTCGTCGCACCGGTCTTCGCCGGCGCCTGCTTGGTCGCCGGCTTGGCACCACCGACCACCGGTTCGCGTGCGTCTTCGCGTTCGGCCAAGGCCACGAGTTGACGATCGAGATCCGTTTGGGCCGTGCGCACCTCGCCTTGAACGCCGGCGAGGTTGTGCTTCTCGGCAGCGAGAGATCTCTGGACCTCGGCGAGGCGTGCCTCGGCGCGGGCGAGCTCGGCCTTGGCGGCGGCGTTCTTGCCGGCCAGCTCCTCACCTTGGCTCTTTAGCTCCTCGCGACGACGCGTGAGCTCGGCCAGTTCGGCCTTGCGGGTCTCGAGTTGCTCGTTGGTCTCGCCGAGCTTGCCGCGCGCGCGATCGACGTCAGTCTTTGCGGCCTTCGCGGCCGCCGCGGCAAGTGCAGCCTCTTTCTCTGCCGCCTCGAGCTTGCGGCGACGCGCACCTCCGGCCTGAAGCTCGCGTACCACGGCATCGGTCTCGCTCGCGCGAGCCTTGGCCGCGCGAGCCTCGTCCTCGAGCCGCACGATCTGTTTTTCGAGCACGGTGGCGGTGGCCTGGGCGCGCCGGGTTTCGAGGCGCGCATCCTCAACCGCCTTGGCGCTAACCATCGTGCCGACGGCGGCGAGTCGATCCTTGGCCTGAACGACCTCGGCCTCGGCCTTACGCAGCTCGCCCTCGCGTTTGGCGATCTTCGTGCGGAGCTCCTCCGACGTGCGGCGCTCGGCGGAGAGCTTGCTGCTCAAACGATCGCGATCGTCGCTGAGCTTGGCGAGATCACCCTCGGCGCGGCGCTGACGAGCCAGCGCCGCATCGCGGGCGTGCTCGGCAGCCGCCACCTTGGCCTCGAGTTCTTGGGTGAGCTCGCCGCGCTTGCGCGCGCGCGAAGCCTCGGCCTTGGCGGAAACAAGCGCACGGTCGGCGTCCTTGCGGGCCGCGACGGCGTCCTTCTTGTCGGTCGCGGCCGCCGCCATGGCCACCTTCGCGTCCGCGAGCGCGGCCTCGGCTCGCTCGCGCAGGGCAACGGCCTCCGCCTGTGCCTTCGCGAGCACCTGGCGATCGGCGTCGAGATCTCGACGTTCGCGTTCGACTTCGTCGCGCTCGCGCCGGGCCGCAGCGAGACTCTCGCGCGCGGTGTTGCTTTCACGGTCCGCGATGGCGAGCTTCTGCTCGGCCGCGTTCTCGAGCTCCTTCGCCCGCGCACGCGCCCGGGCGATCTGGGCCGCCGCATCGCTCTCGGCCTTCTTTCGCGTAGCTGCGAGTTCCGCGGAAGCCTCGCGCTCGGCCTTGCCGCGCGCCGCACCCACCAACTTGGCGGTTTCGGCCTCCGCCCGCGTTCTGACCTCTTCGAGCTCGCGCTTGGCATCGGCGACCGCCTTGCGGCGCGCGGCCGCTACCTCAGCATCGGCGCGCAGCTTGGCCTCCTGGCGCGCGGCCTCCAGCTTACGCTCGGCCTCGGCCTCCGCCTGGCCCAACGTCTCGGCCGCAAGCTTGCGTGCGCGCGTCTCAGCGGCCGCGATCTTCGCCGCCGCGGCCTTCTCCGCGGCCTCGACGCGGCTCGCCGTGGCCACCTCGGCCTTGGTCTTGGCCGCTGCGACGATGCGCTCGGCCTCCGACCGCGCAGCCTCCAGCTTGGCGGCCGCTTGGCTGCTCGCTCGCACACTCGCCTCGGCCACGGTTCGATCCGCCGCAACGTCCGCGGCGGCGAGTCTGGCCTTGGCTTGTTTTTCGGCGTCCGCGAGGAGCTTGCCAGCCGCGAGCTTGCTGCGTTCGGCAGCAGCGAGCTTGTTCTGCGCCTCGGCCTCTGCTTCGGCGAGCTTCGATCGCGAGGCGGTCTCCGCCTGCGCGAGGCGGGTGCGTGCGCTCGATTCCGCCGCGGCGATCGTTGAACGCGCGCTGCGCTCCGCGGCCGCGAGCTTGGTACTGGCCGCGACCTCGGCCTTTGCCAAGAGGGCCGCGGCAGCCTTTTCGGCCTGCTCTGCCTTCCCGGCCATCGCCTCGCTTTGGCGCGAAGCCTGGGCGAGCTCTTGCTTGGCCTCCGATAGGGTGGTTTCGGCGGCGCTCAGCTTGCGCTCCGCATCGCCGAGCTTCTTGCGCGCGCGCAGGTCGGCATCGTTCGCGCCGGCCCGTACTTTTTCGGCCTCGCGTTGGGCGATCGCAGCCGCAGCCTCGGCCTTGGTCAGCCGATCCCGCGCGGCCACTTCAACCACGCCGGCCGCCTCGGCCCGCGCTTGGGCAGTCGCGAGCTTGCGCCTAGCTTCGGCCGCGAGCTCGGCCGCCGTCTTCTCCGCGGCCGCCAATTTGCTTCGCGCCTCGCCCTCGGTCGCCTCGGCCCGCACGAGGCGACGGCGCGCCTCACCCTCGGTCACGGCGGCGGCGGCGAGCTTGCGATCGGCGACGCTCGCCGTCGACGCTGCCGCCGACAGCTTGCGATCCGCCGCCGCCTCTTTCGCCTCCGCGCGCTCCCGTGCCTGGGCAACAAGCGCGCGCTCATGGGCTAGCTCCGCCTTGGCCTTGGCGAGGTTGCGATCCGCCAGGGTCCGGACCTGCTCGGCATCGGTACGCACGGCCGCGGCCTTGCGGCGCTCGGCCTGCGCCTCGCGCAGCAACCGACGCGCTCGCCCGCGTTGACCTGAGCGCTCCGCCACGCGCTTGCGGGCGTCCTTTTCGAGCTGGCGCGCGTGCGCCAACGCTGCGACCGCCCGCTCTTCGGCCCGCTTGGCTGCCCCGGCGCGGGCCTCCGCGGCCTTCATGTCACGGTCGGCCGCCGCCGCGCGGGTGCGCGCAGCGGCATCTTTGTGCTCGGCGTCCTTGCGCAGGCGGGCGACCTGGGCCGCCTCTGCCTCAAGCTCGGTGCGCCGGCGATCGGCGCTCTTGTGCGCGAAGTAGGCCTCGGGCGGGACCTGGCGCGGCGTGATCGTCACCACCAGGTCATGCTCGTCGGGCACTACGATGTAGCTGGTCTCGCGCTTGAGCTCGACCACGAGCCGGACCAGCTTCGCGTCCTGCTCCTCGACGTCGGTGACGGTGAGCCGACCGCACGCCCAGTTGTCGAGGGGAAGGTGAGGCACGACCTTGCCGCGTTCACTGGCCGCGACATCGATGACCAAGCGATCGGGATCGGCAAGCCGCGTCACGTTGAACGTCGGCCGGGCCGAACCTCGCAGGCGGAGGGTCGTCGTCCCGTCGTCGACCTCCTCGACCGTGAGCCCGTCGATTCGATTGGCGGCGGTCGCAGCTGAGGCGGCCACCAGCGCACTCGGCCAAGTCGGTGCACTGGTTTGGGCGCCCGCAGAAGCGGGATCGAGGGCAAGCAATAGGGATAGCGGCGCTGCGAGCTGGGCGAGCGACGCCCCGGCCCGAGCTCCGCTTTTGGATTTCACACCGGAGCGGGTCATGCGGGGTCGGCTCCCAAGTCACTCGTTGCGGAGGTAGATCGCGCGGCGTTCACCGCGCTGAAGATTGAGGCTGCTGGCCAGGTCATCGTCCACGACCTCGATCTCGACATAATCCCGATTGACCGCGGCGAGCAAAAGTTCGGCGCTGGAGAAGTAGTCCCCCTGCTTGATCGTCCCGCTCTTGCCATCGCTCGCGACGAACAGCGCACGGGGTTTCACACCTCGGCCACCATTGGCGATCGCGACCAACTTGAGATCTTCGAAGGCATACTGCTGCATCGCGACCGTTCGGTTGGCCGCCCGCGGCCGATCGGGCTCGGGGACCACGACGTCCGCTGCGACGGTGTTCAGGAAGGGATCGCGGCGGCGCTGAAACGACTTGGCGTCGAGGGCCACCGTCGGAATTCTGGGCAACGCGCTGGGCAGGACTTCTTCCTCGGCCGGCGCGGCTGCTTTCGCGGCCGGCTTGCCTTCGGCCGGCTTGGCCGGGGCCCGCTTGGCCGGGGCCTTGCTGGCGGGCGGGGCGGCCTTACCACCGGCACCCTCCTCCTTTGCGATCTCGCCCTCGACGGCCTTCTTCCCGCCGCTGAAACCCGGGGAACCGCGTTTGCTCGCGACTGGCGTGGCATCATCTTCGCCGCAACCGAACAGCGCGACGAGGCTGAAGGCGGCGACGAGGTGGGTGGGCTTGGACCGTCCGTTCACTTCTTGCGCCTCCCCTTGTTGCGGGGGCCCTTGTCGGCGGCGGCTTCGCGCTCGGCGTCGGTCAAGAACCGATAGGTCGCGGCCTCAAACTCGACATCGAGACGCGGGTGCTCGCCGGCGGGCAGATCGTCTTTGGCGCGGACCTTCAGCGCGAGCTTGTCGACGCTCACGATCCGCTTCAGCTCAGAGACCCGGCGGAAGAACTCGCCAACTTGCTGCCACGTCCCCGTCGCCCGGATCTTGATCGGCATTCGAACGTAGAAGTCCTCGACCTCCTCGTCGACGTTTTGCCAACTTTCCAGGTTCATCCCGACGACCCGGGACTGCTGCTGGAACGTCTGCATGAGGTTGTCGACGGTGGACGCATTGAGCGGCAGCATCTCGCGTTCGGCGGCAGCCTGCTTCTCTTCCTCCGCCACGCGAGCCTTGTCGCCCTCGAAGCTGTCGCGTTTGGCCTTGGCCCCGACGAGCTCGGTCTCGGCGGTCGCCAGCGCCTTGTCGGCGGCGGCGCGGGCATCGACGGCGTCGAGGTAGAAAAAATAGTACCAACCGCCGACGATCGCCGCCGAGACGAAAACGAACACGAGGACTCGTTGCCACAGGGGGAGCTTCGCTAGTCCGTCGAACATCGCCGTCCCTCAGTTCCAGCGCCGGACCGCCACGTCGAGCTTCCAGGTCAGGTGTCGGTGTTCCTCGGCTTCGTCGTTTCGCTTGGTCTCGGCGACTCGCTCGTAGTCGGGGTGGGTGATTTCGCCGAACCAGACGCTGGCGCGGAGGCGGCGAGTGAACTCGGAGAGATCGGCGGCGTCACGGGCGGCGCCCTCGATGGTCAACAGATTGCCGGTCTCGGTGATCGACGTAAGCCACAGCCCCGTCGGGTCCCAGCGATCGTTGATCACGCTCTGGGAGTCATCGGCGCGGTTCTTATTGTATTTCTCCTGGTCGATCATCACCGCTCCGCCCTGATGGGCATCGGTCAGCATCATCGCCAGCTCGTACATCACGAACACCGGCGTACGCTGCATGGCCTTCAACTTCTCGGTGGCGACCTTGTGGCGCACCGCCTCGGCCCTGCGCGCTTCGAGCCCAGCGGTGTCAACGGTCGCCTCGATCTCCTTGACCTGGGTGTTGACGGCCGCCGCCTGGGTCCGAACCCCCGCCGCCGCGTCCTCCTCGAGCGAGAGCAGATACCAGCCCGCGGCCAGCAGCGCCCCCCAGCCGCCGAGCATGAGGGCGAACGCGAGCGCACCGTTGCCCGCCCAAGCCGCTGCACCGCGCGGAGCGACCCTCGACGGTCCTTTGCCAGGAGCCGGTCGCTTGCGCTTCGTCGGCGCGAGGTTGATGCGGATCATTCGAAGTCCTTCGGGCGCCGCTGCGCCAGCCCGAACGCGATCGTCGCGACCGGGGCGTTGACGCGCAAGTAGTCGACGTCGAATCTGCGGGTGTCGACGACCACGCGTGCGAACGGGTTGATGATCTCGACCGGGACGCGCGAGCGATCTTGAATCGCTTTGGGCAGCTGCGGGACGAGGCACGAGCCGCCCGACAGGTAGATGCGGCCGAGCCGGGCGTCGATCGCGTCGTTCATGTAGAAATCAATCGAGCGCTGGAACTCTTCGGCCACCTGCTCGGACACCTGCCACAGGATGCGATGCACCTCCTGCGGAACGACGTCGGACTGGGCACCCAGCGCAGCGTAGGCGCCGCCGACCTTGTACGCCTCGGCGCCATCCAGACTCACGCCCAGGTGGCGTTGGATAGCCTCCGTGTAGGTGTGCCCGCCGATACCGAGGTCGCGGTTGAACGAGGGCCGGCCCGACGAGACGATGGAAAGCGTCGAGTAGGTCGCCCCGACGTTGATGATCGCCACAGCCTCGCCGGCGGCGAAACCAACGCCGCCCTCGACCGCGTTTTGCAGGGCCAAGGCGGCCGCATCCACAATGATCGGCGAGAAGCCCGCGTCACGCACAACTTGGAGATATTGCTGGACGATCTCGCGCTTGGCCGCCACCAGCAGCACCTCCATTTGGCCCGTGGGGGTCTGCTTGATCAGAACCTCGTAGTCGACGAGGACCTCCTCGCGGGAAAACGGGATGTTCTGCCGGACTTCCCACTCCATCTGCTCATCGAGGGCCGCCCCTTCCATCGAGGGGATGGTGAGGCGCTTGATGATGACGCTATTGCCCGAGACGGCCAGGGCCATGTCCTTGCCCTTGAGGTGGATGCGCTTGGCGAGGTTCTTAATCGCGTCGACCAGCGCGCCGTGATTGAGGATCACGCCGTCCACAATCGTCTGGGGCTGGACGGGCTCGATACCGAAGTTCTGCAGGCCCATCACTCGCCCCGACGGCTTGAGCTGCACGAGCTTGATGGCGCTTGAGCCGATGTCCAAACCGATGCATTGCTTCGCCACGCGCGGACGTTCCCCACCTCAGCCTGGCACGGCTGACGCGATCAGGGTACGCCGCGGCCCTGAGGCGGTGCCAATTCCGGGCGAACCACGACAGTCCGACGACGGGGGCGGTCAGCCGAGGTCTTCGTCCGGGAAGACCTCTTTTGCGGCCGAGGGCTGCAGCCCCAAGGCCTCGAGGATCTTTCGCTTGGTGTCCATGCGGCATGGACACCCCGCCTCCACGCGATCGATGGTCAGCGGGCTGACCCCAGCACGGCGCGCGAGTTCGGCCTTGCTCATCATGGCCGCTTGCCGCAACCGTCGGACGTTGTTGGCGGCGAGACCCGCCGTCTCCTTGGCCGCCGGTGCCTTGGGCTTGCGACGCGTGTCCGTTCCACCAAGGCCTGCGCCGCCCGCCGGCGCCGTGACAGCATCGGCCGCGACACTCTGGGTCGACGCCCCGAGCTCGGCATGGGCCTTCGCGCCCTGGTTTGGTTCCGGATCCATCCTTGGGAAGCCAGTACATTGTCGTGCCCCATCGTGGATCCGTCAACGCGTTCGTTGCGCCTCAGTGATATGTAGTTGAATGACAGTGATAGGCCATTGATAGGTCTTTTTAGTGATCTCTCGCGCGCAGTCGCCGCGAGGTCTGGCTCACGATCATCCAAGTGATTGAATTCATTGTAAAATAATCCTCCGTCCGCGTGCGCAACCACGCGTGCCAGCGATCCGAAGGGCCGTGACCCCCCAGGACCGCGCATCGTCCGGTCGCCAGGGGTGGGGCCGTCAACTGAGGCCGAACTCCTTGATCTTATAGAGGAGCGCCCGGTGGCTCAACTCGAGGAGCCGGGCCGCCTGGGTGCGATTTCCGTCGGTTTGGGCGAGAGCCCGCAGGATGAACTCGCGCTCGAGCTGGCGTTGAGCGCGCTTAACGGACAGGTCGCCCTCGGGAAACGTCAACTCGAACCCGTTGATCGGGGTGCGCGGGGTGCGGCGCAGCCGCTCGGGCAACGAATCAGGGGCAATGATGCCCCCCTCGGCCATGACCGCGGCGTGCTCGAGGCTGTTCTCAAGCTCCCGGACGTTGCCGGGCCATTGGTAGGCCAGCAACAGCGCCATCGCATCGGGCGACAACCCGGTGACCCGCGTCCCGAGGCGACGGTTTAGTTGCGCGACGAAGTGGACCACAAGCGGTTCAATGTCCGCCTTGCGCTCGCGTAGCGGCGGCACCTCGATCGGCATCACGTTGAGCCGGTAGTAGAGGTCCTGACGAAAGCTTCCGTCATCGACCATTTGGACCAGATCGCGCGAGGTTGCGGCCACCACGCGGGTATCGATCTTGATCGAGCGAACGTCGCCGACCCGCCGGATTTCCTCTTCCTGGAGCGCTCGCAGGAGCTTTACCTGCAGCACGAGGGGCAACTCGCCGATCTCGTCGAGGAACAGCGTGCCCCCCTTGGCCTCCTCGAACAACCCGCGCTTATCCGCAGTTGCGTCGGTGAAGGCACCGCGGACGTGGCCGAAGAGCTCCGACTCGAGCAGGCTTTCGGGGATCGCACCGCAGTTGACCGCGACGAACGGACCGTCGGAGCGCGGGCTGGAGCCGTGGATCGCCCGCGAGACGAGCTCCTTGCCCACCCCCGACTCCCCGAGCACGAGCACCGTCGTCCGATACGGCGCCACTTTGCGCACCGTGCGCGCGATCCCATGCATGGACTCGCTGCGAATGAGCATGCCGCCGAGCATGTCGGTGACCGCCCCTTGGTCCTGCAGGCGGGCGCGCAGGGCCGCATTCTCGCGGCGCAGGCGCTCGCGTTCCTCGGCTTTACGCAACGCAAGCACCACCTCATCCTGCTTGAACGGCTTGGGAATGTAGTCATAGGCGCCCGCATGCATGGCTTGGACGGCCAGATCCACCGAGCCGAACGCGCTCATCACGATGGCGGTCAGACCCGGGCGGTGCTCACGGATCCACTCGACCAGCCCAAGACCGCCGATCCCTGGCATGCGCACGTCGGAGAGCACCACATCGACGTCCTCCCGGCGGAGCACGTCGATGGCCGCTTCTGCACTGTCGGCATGCAGGACCTCAAAACCCTCGCGCCGCAGGAGCAGTTCGAGCATCCGTCGCAGCGCATCCTCGTCATCGACCACGAGCACACGCACAAAGCCGCGGGGCTCGGCGCTCGGCGGATCGCTGGCGGCCACGTCCCAGGATAGCAAACCGCCGGGCGCACGACGCCTGAGTCGACGGCCGGCGCCGATGTCGGTGCATACTCGGCGCGGACGCGATGCCCAGGCGCCCCACACCGAGCATTGATGCGCCGAGCCACGCTCTGGACGGCCGCCGAGGTGCACTCGTCTTGCATGGGCTCACCGGCACGCCCCATGAGATCCGCGCGTTTGCCATCGCACTGGTGGCCCGCGGGTTCACGGTCAACGCCCCGTTGCTCGCCGGCCGCGGCGATCTCGATGCGTTCGCACAAACCACGTGGCACGACTGGTATGCATCGGCCGAGCGCGGGCTCACGGAGCTCGAGCGCAGCTGCGGGCGGATCCTCGTGTTCGGGTTCTCGCTCGGCGGACTCCTCGCGCTCCGCCTCGCCGCACGCGCGCCCGCGCGCATCCACGCCATCGCGGTCGCTTCACTCCCATTGCCGCTGCCGTCGTGGCAAACGCTCGCAATCAGGGCCCTCGCCCGACTGCGGCGGGCGCCGCTGATCGGCCGGGTGTGCGTGCCGCTGCCGACGCGTGCGCCGAGCATCCGCAGCCGACGCGAGTTCGAGGCGAGTCCAAGCCTGCGCGGACTTCCCTGGCCGGCCCTGGCCGAGCTCGTCGCGCTCCAACAGGAGGTCGATGGGCGGCTCGCCGAGGTTCACGCCCCCATGCTCATCATGCATAGCGCGCTCAATCACGCGGCGCCGGTCGACGGGGGCGCGCATTTGGCCGATCGCGTCGCCTCGGTGCGACTGCAGAGGTTGGTCCTACCCGCGTCATTCCACATCGCCGGGGTCGACGTTGACCGCGACGACGCCTCCGCAGCCCTGGTACGGTTCGCCGAGGCCGAGCTCGGCACCGAGCGGCCCGCGGAGATCCCATGAGCGCTGACCTCGTCCTCGCGATCGACCAAGGCACCACCGGCAGCACGTGCCTGCTCGTGGACCCCGAGCTCCGCGTCCTCGCCAAGCAGAACCACGAGTTTCCCCAACACTTCCCGCAAGCGGGCTGGGTTGAGCACGCGCCGGATGAGATTTGGGCTTCGGTGCTCCGCGCGCTGACGGACGTACTCGCACGGGCTGCAGTGGAGCCGTCTCGCATCGCGGCGATCGGCGTCACGAATCAGCGCGAGACGTCGATGCTGTGGTCACGCAGCGATGGGCGACCGATTCACCGCGCAATCGTCTGGCAAGATCGCCGCACCGCCGATCGCTGCGAGGAGCTGCGCAGCCGCGGACTCGCCGAACGCGTGCGGACAACCACCGGTCTGGTCCTCGACCCGTACTTCTCCGCCACCAAGCTGGCGTGGATCCTCGATCATGTCGAAGGCGCGCGCGCTGCTGCCGAACACGGCCAGCTCGCCGCCGGCACCGTCGACACGTACCTGGTCTGGCGCCTGACCGGGGGCTCGTCCCACGTAACCGAACCGAGTAACGCCTCGCGCACGATGCTCTGGCCACTGCAAGGTGGGAGCTGGAGCGAAGAAATGTGCGCCGAGTTGAACGTGCCCATGGCCGTCCTCCCCGAAGTGCGGCCGTGCACGGCCCTGTTCGGGCGCACGCGCGGCGTACCAGGCCTCCCCGATGGGATCCCGATCCACGGCATCGCCGGCGATCAGCAAGCCGCATTGTTTGGGCAGACCTGCTTCAACCGCGCCCAGGCCAAGTGCACGTACGGCACCGGCGCGTTCGTGGTGCTCAACACCGGTGACACGATCGTCCCCTCGAAGCACGGATTGCTCACCTCGGTTGCATGGCAGCTCGGTGATCGCACCACATGGTGCCTCGAGGGTTCGTCATTCATGGCCGGCGCGGTGGTCCAATGGTTGCGCGA
>CADEGN010000056.1:0-2356 GCA_902826865.1 uncultured Myxococcales bacterium | reverse complement strand
CGGCCGCGCGGCCGGGAGAGCTGTGTTTGTCCCACGACATGCGGGGCTTGGTGCGCCGCACTGGCGCCCACACGCGCGCGGCCTCATCCGTGGGATCACGCGCGGCACAAGCAAGGCGCACCTCGCCCGTGCCGCCCTCGAGGGCATCGCCTTGCAAATCGCCGACCTGGTCGAAGCGATGGCCGCCGATCTCGGCGCCCCTCTCGACGTCCTACGCGTCGACGGCGGAGCAGCGAGCAACGATCTACTCATGCAGACGCAAGCCGATCTCGTCGGCGTTCCGCTCGACCGCCCGCGCATGCTCGAGGCCACCGGACTCGGGGCCGCGGCCTTGGCGGGTCTGGGTATCGGGCTGTGGCCCGACCTCGACGCGGTCGCGAGAACCTGGCACGTGGAGCGACGGTTCGCACCGGGCGGCGATCCGGCCCGACTCGACGCGCTGCGGAAGGGTTGGCGTGAGGCGCTGACCTGCGCGTAGCAAACCCCGGGCGCTTCCGATCAGAGGCGTAAATCGCGGGGCGGCGGGCGTCACCACTGGCCGATCGTGACCACCGCCGCGAGCGGATCGTCGCACACCCACTGCTGAAGATCGCGAGCTCCGAATTCCATCCACCAGGCGGCACGGTCGGCCGTGGTGCGCATGAGGTGATCGCGACGCCACGTCCGAGGCGCAAACATAGACGCGAACGTTCGCACCCGCGCAAGCTCGATGAGAGCCGCCCCCGCGGCGAGCCGGGACGCCGCGCTTCTCACTTCTTCCGCGACAACGACGTCGAAACTCCCGAGCACGAAGAGCGCGGTGATGGCGTCGTCGTCCTCACGCAACGGATCGACCGTGCCGATGACCCCGCGCAGGGCGCGGGGGACCGCGCCGATACGCCGCGCGCTCGCCGTGATGTAGCCCGGCAGCCACAAACCGAGCGGCGCACACGCGAGATAGTCTTCGAACCAACCGGGCATCGCGATGGCACGGGCGGTGTACCATTGCCCGCGCCCGTGACCGTTCGGTGGCTGCATCCGCGTCCGCCCGGCCCGCCGCCCGCGGACGCGTTCGAGTTCGCGCGCGGCCTTCCCAGCAAGGCCGCGGCGCTTGTCCGTGCGGCGCATGCCGGACTGCCGGTGCCCGTCGGCTTTGCGATTCCCCTCACGGAACCGCCAGCCACGTGGTCGGCCGCCGCAATGGAGCTACTCGCCTCGGGTCCCGTCATCGTGCGTTCCGCACTGGCGATCGAAGATGACGAAACCCACAGCGCCGCCGGACTCGGCTTGTCGGTGCCCGACGTGGGCGATCTGGCTGCCATCGAAGTCGCGTTGGCGGCCGTCGCCGCAACCGCCCCAAGCGGCGGTGCGTACACGAATCCTGCTGCGTCATCTCGTTTCGCCGACGACTACGCCATTGTTCAGCGGCAGGTCGACGGCCGGTTCGCCATCGTCGCTGCGATCGAACCCGAGGGGAGCTACATCGAAGTCCACGCCGCAGGGGGCGACCCCTTTGCCCGCGGCGAAGAACCCTTTTACGCCGGAGACCCACAGCGTTGGATCGATCCTGCGGCCTCCGAAGTGGTCGGATTGCTTCGCCGTACCGCTGCGGAGTTCGGCACCGGTTCCCATGGTCTCGACGTCGAGCTGGTGGTCTCGGCGGCGGGGGCACCGGCGCTCGTCCAAGCCCGGCCGCTCGTGGCTCCGTTGCACCCCGGCTGGTCCGAGTTTGTCGCCGAGCTGTCGCGACGAGGCGAGGAACTCCCTGGCGGGACGCTGATCCTCGACGACGAGCACAACCCTGCCCCGCTCTCAGTCGCGCATGCTTGGTTGCTTGAGCTGCTCTCCGCCCGACGGCCCGGCGCCGGTGGGCCGATGGCACTCGCGGGCTGGCTCTACGTACGGAGCCTACCGCGAGCGCCCAGCGGCGATGTCGAGAATCACACCGCGCCGAAACCGGTGGAGGTGCTTGAGCAGCTTCGCGACGAGATCTTGCCCGCGGCGCGCGAGCGCCTGCTCGCGATCCAACGCTTCATCGCACGCGATGACCCAGAAACGATCGCGCAGGCCTTCGACGACGCGATCGCGGCGTTCGTCGCCATGGTCGACATCTACCTCACCGTGCTGATCCCGGCCCGCCGCGGGCACGGAGCGCTGGTCGCCGTCCCGGACGATCCGCTGTGTCTCCGCGACCGTGACGCGTTTGCCGACGTGTTGCCGCTGGCGTGGGACGTGGCGAGTCCGTCGATCGCCATCGCGCTTCCGTCCTCCGATCGACGACCCACGGCCTTGCCCCGCGACCCCGCGGCCGCCGCGACGCTGCTGCGGGAGTGGGACGATCACCTGTTTGCGCTGGGCCTCGCCCCGCTGCGAGCCG
>CADEGN010000055.1 GCA_902826865.1 uncultured Myxococcales bacterium | reverse complement strand
CCGTGCGCGCGCACGAACGCCTCGGAGCCGAACAGCCCGAGCTCCTCCGCGCCGCGCCGTAGGCGTTCGATGTGTGGATCGAGCCAACGGATGTGGGAGCCTGTGATCGGCAGCACTTCGTAGACGCTCTCACCGAACACGAGCCCGCGGTCAGCAAGCGAGACGCCGGCCTCGGTAAAAGGGACGATGCGTGCTCGGTGCCACGCGAACCGTGGGAATCCTGGCAAAATTCAGATCCTCGGCAGGCTCAGCTTCGCATCCTTCGTGGCCTCCCGCGATCGCCGTTGATCCACCGCCGCTGCCCCCACCAAGCCGGCGGGCTGAGGGGGCGCAGACGAAAGCGGCCGGCGTTCCCGTCAGAAATTTGCGCCGCGGATCTCGCCTGTGCAACCTGCCGTGGCGAGTCCCTTACGTGGCGATCCTCGAGCTCTGCGGCGTCACCATGAGCTATGGCAGCGGCCGTGCGCGCAAGGCCGCGTTGGCCGACGTGTCGTTGCGGATCGCGGAGGGGGCATTCGCACTCTTGCAGGGACCATCAGGCGCGGGCAAGAGCACGCTGCTCAAGCTGATCCTCGCGATGGAGCGGCCAGAGCACGGCACGATTCGCGTGGCCGATCGCGACATCGCGCGGCTGCGAAAGTCGAGCATCCCGTACTTGCGCCGCAACGTCGGCGCGGTATTTCAGGACTTCAAGCTTCTGAGCGATGCGACTCCGCGGGAAAACGTGGCCCTGGCGCTCCAGGTGCTCGGGCTTCCCCGCGCCCACGTCGACGCGCGCGCGCGCAAAGCCCTCGCCGACGTCGAGCTCGATCCCGATACGCGTCGCCCCGTTCGGTGCCTCTCGGGTGGCGAGCAACAACGGGTGGCGATTGCTCGGGCCCTCGCAGGAGAGCCGGCGATCCTGCTCGCCGACGAACCCACCGGCAACCTCGACCCGCGGCTGACCCGCGAGATCCTCGAGCTGCTCGGGTCGGTCTGCCAACGCGGCACCACCGTTCTTCTCGCGACGCACGATCCGCTCGTGCATGAGCACGCGGCGGCGAGCCACGTGCTCGCCCTCACGGATGGCCGCTTGGTCGCCGACTCGGAGGGTCTTGCGCGGGCGCTCGTCGCGGCTCCGACGCCCGAATCCACGGTTGAACCGATCGGAGTCCCGGCATGAACCGAGCGTTGACGTCGCTCGTCTACATCATCGCGCGTGGGGTCCGCGGCATGGTGCAGGCGCCGCTCGTTCAGGTCCTCGCGATGGCCACCATCGCGGTCTGCATGCTCCTACTCGGGACCGTCGTCCTCGTCTGGCAAAACGCCCAGTCGATCGCGGACCGCTGGGGCGTCGATGTTCCCATCACCGTCTACCTCGTCGACGAGGTAGAGCCGGCAGCCGCCTCCGAGCTAGCGAGCCGTCTTGCGACCGTCGCCGGCGTCAGTTCTAGCGAGACCATCGCACCGGAGTTGGCGCTGCAGCGTTTGGTCGAGGGACTCGGCGACGATCCCGGGCTTCTCGACGGGGTCGATGCCGATGTTCTGCCAACCTCGATCGAGGTGCGCCTCGCCGATTCGAGTGCGAGCGATGACGCGGCGGTTTTGGCCGCGCAGCTCCGCTCTGAGCCGATCGTCGAGGAGGTCGTCGTCGCCGGCGCGTGGGCGGAGCGCGCGGAGCAATTGCTTGCAACCTTGCGTCAGGTGGCGATCGGCGCCGCGGCGTTGGTGGGTTTTGCCTGCCTCACCATCGTTTGGAGCACGATACGTCTCGCGGTCTACGCGCGTCGAGCTGAGATCCAGATCTTGCGGCTCGTGGGTGGTACTGCCGCGTTCGTCCGCGGGCCGTTCGTCGTCGAGGGACTCGTGCAGGGTGCGTTGGGGGCGACGCTCGCGGTGGCGCTGCTCTGGCTCGGGTTTGCTGAGGTCGGTTCGCTCGTGGCCGATGCGTTCGCGCTCGCGTTCGCTGCCGGCAGCCTGCGTTTTCTCTCGCCACCCGAGTGCATCGTCCTCGTCGGCTTCGGTGCGGCACTCGGTGTGTTGGGCAGCCGGGCCGCTGTTGCCCGCTACGTCGAGGCCTGAGCATGACCTGCAGCCGTCTCAGTGCGCTAATCGTCGTGTTGCTCGTCGGCGTTGGTGGCACAGCGGTAGCACGACCGCGGGCCGCCGTGAGTGCCGGGGCCGCGCTCGTCGAGTCGCTGCGCCGCGAACTTGGGCTCACGCGATCGGCGAGCGAGGTCCACCAGGGTCTTGAGGCGATCGAGCGCGAGCGCGCGAGCCTGCAGTACACCGCGGCGATCCTCGACCACGCTAGCAATGAGAGCATGCGCCGTCTGGGCGCCTATGCCGACGGGCAGGACACGCGCGAAGGCCTGGTGCGCGCCCGGGCGCGGGCGCTTTACAAGCTCGCACGGGGTGGCGCGGCCCGTCTTGCGTTTGGGGAGTCGCTTGGCGATGACGCCCGTGGATCGACGGCTGTGCGCCTGGCACGTGCGCGCACGCTGCATACGCTCGTTCGTCGCGATCTGCACCAGCTGGCCTCGCACCGGCGCGCGCGGATGCGGGCCCGATCCGAGCTACTGTCCGCCACGCGCGAGCTCGATGCCCTCGGTGCCGTGGCCACGATGTTCGAGATGGAAGGCGACGTTCTCACCCAGGCCGGTACCGCATTCGATCCCGAGCTGTCCGAGGCGGCCGCCAAGCGCAAGCTGGACCTTCGTCGGGCAGGCGATAAGGCCCGCCGCGCCAATCGCGAGCTCGTCGCGTTGGTGAAGGAGAACTGGCGCGAGCTGTCGGTCCATCGTGGGCTTGATGTGGCGGAGTTGCGACGACCCGTGCCCGGCAAAATCGTCGGCGGTTTTGGCAGCCACCAAGACCGGGTGCTGCGGGTGGCTGTGCAGCGCAGCGGCGTCGAACTCGCCGCCGCTCGCGGCGAGAAGGTGATCGCCATGGCGGCGGGCCGCGTGGTTCTCGTCAGCGAGCTGCCGGATTTTGGTCAAGCCGTGGTGATCGAGCATGGAGGGGGGCAGTACTCCCTCACCGCGCGGCTCTGGGACCTCCGCGTACGTGAGGGCGACGCGGTCGCTGGCGGCACTGTGATTGGGCGCGTCGCGCCGAAGGCCGAGGACGATGGCCTCGGTCCGACGGTCTACGTCGAGTTGCGCCACGGCGAGAAACCCGTGGATCCCGCGGCTTACCTCGCGCGCGCGCGTCCGCCGGCACGCACCGCCAAGGTGAAGCCGATGGCCGATGCCCCAACGCCGCTCGAGTAGTGTCGTGGACCGTGGCTGGACCGTGGCCAGACGCTGGCCCGACCGACCGTGGGGAGCTTCGAGATGCACTCGCGCAGCCCGCTTGGCTCGCTCGGCGCTTGAAACCCGCCGCTGTGCCGGTCACGATGGATTCGTGCGAACCCGCAACGTTGTCCTCTCCTGCGTCGCCTCGCTTGTTCTTGGGACCGGGATCGGCGCCGGACTGCGCCCGGCGGTCGCCGCCGATGCGGTTCAGCGCGCGCCGGCCAGCCACTCGCGCTATCAGAAGCTCGACATGTTCGCGCGCGCCCTGGCGATTGTCGAACAACACTACGTACGCCCGGTCGATGGCGAGCAGTTGGTCTACGCGGCGATTGCCGGCTTGGTTAGCCAGCTCGATCCTCACAGCACGTTTCTCGTGCCGGCCGAAGCTCGTGTCCTTCGCGAAGACATCGAGGGGGCGTTCGGCGGCGTCGGCATGGTGGTTGTGCTTGGACGCAAACCGGATGGCTCCCGCTTTCTCGACGTCCGCGATGTGATCCCCGACAGCCCGGCCGACGACGCCGACATCGCCGTCGGCCACCAGATCACACGCATCGATGGTCGATCGATCGCGCAGTTCCCCGACCTCCAGCGCGCCATCTCTGCGGTCCGCGGCGAGCCGGGTACGGCCATCAAGGTGAGCGTTGAGGATCCGGTGCGCGGGATCGCGCGCAGCGTCACGCTCACGCGCGAGATCATCGATCCACCGGCCGTCGAGTCGCGAATGCTCGGTGAGGGCCTCGCGATCATGCGGCTGCGAGACTTTCCTGAGAACGCAACGCGTGAGATCAAGGGCGCACTCGCTGAGCTGCGCAAGCACGCTGGCAAGCAAGGGCTGCGCGGCGTGGTACTCGATCTACGCGACAACGGCGGGGGCTTGCTCGACGAGGCGATTGGTGTCGCGGATGTTTTCGTCGATGAAGGCATCATCGTGCGTACCCGAGGCCGCCGCGGCACGCTCATCGACGAGGCTCGCGCCTATCGACCCGGCACCGAGAGCGAGCTACCCCTGATTGTCCTCGTTAACAAAGCCTCGGCCAGTGCGTCCGAAATCGTCGCGGGGGCGCTCCAGGATCACGGGCGTGCGCTTATCATCGGCGAGCGCACCTACGGCAAGGGCTCGGTTCAAGCCCCGTTTGAGCTCGACGATGGCAGCCTGCTCAAGCTGACCACCGCGCTCTACTACACGCCGGCCGATCGCCTGATCCAGGCGAGCGGGATCACCCCTGACGTCCATGTCGGCGCTGGCGATCCTCGCGCCCTGCCGATCGCCGACTCACGGCCCGAGCTGGCGCCCGAGCGCGACGCCCCGCGGCATCTCGTCCCCTCCGACTTTGGGCGCAAGATGCCACCTTTGGTCGATGAGAGCCCGGCGGTGATCGCTGCGGGCGATGACGTCCAGCTGCGCACGGCGGTGCAGCATCTGCTCGCGTGGGATCGCCTGCGCCCTCGTCTGCGACGCTGACATGCCGATCCTCCCCCGCCAAGCTTTGCTGCTCGCGTGGATCGCCGCGGCCTGTGTTGGTTTCGTCGTGGCGCCCGCACCAGCCTCACCGCCGGCGATGACGCACGAAGAGATCGCCGCGATTCAACGCGGGATCGATCGCTTGGTCGATGACACGCGCGCGTGGCAGCGCGAGCGCGGGGACGTTGTCATACCGTGGCCCGAGGCGCAGGGGCACCTCGCTATTGTGATCGACGATGTTGGGCGCGAGTTGCATCTGTTCGAACAGCTGCTCGGCCTTCGGTTTCAGCTGACGTTCAGCGTTCTGCCGGGCTCCGTATACGCCGCCGGCGCGCAATTGCGATTGCGTGGCGACCGCAGGCGCTACCGCGAGATCATGCTGCATCTGCCGATGGAGCCGATCGACGCTTCGCACATGCAAGCCGGCGCAGAAGTGCGCGAGACGTTCTTGCGAGTCGACGACGATCCCGATACGTTGCGCGCGAAACTCGAGTTCGCGCTCGGCATCGTCCCGGCGGCAGTGGGCGTCAACAACCACATGGGCTCGCGGCTCAGTGCCGATGCGGTGGCGATGGATTCGCTCATGTCCGTTCTGCGCGATCGCGGTCTGTATTTTGTCGACTCGCGGACGACGGCGGCGACACAAGCCGAGTCGGCCGCTCGCCGCGCCGGCGTGCGCACCCTCCCGCGGGCCGTGTTTTTGGACGAGGACCCGACCGAGGAGGCGATCGATCGCGCGCTGAGTCAGGCCGCCAAGATGAGCCGCGAGCGGCCAACTGTCGCGATCGCGCACCCGTCGCCGGAAGTCATCCGCGTGCTCGACGCGCGCCTTCCCGAGCTGCGGCGGCAGGGAGTCGGCATCTACCCAGTATCACAGCTGCTCCGGGCGGTGGAGCCCGCCGGCGTGCCCTGAGCTGGGGGTTTCTCTACGCAGGGCCCGGCACTGTGGCCCTACGGTCGGTGCGACCCTGTCGCCCACGCAGACCGTCAAGCCCCTGCCGCAGCGCAGGCTCGTATTTGCCGCCTGCTGCGCCGCCAGTATTGACACGCTTTTGCGGTCCTTCATAACCTCAAACAGTTTGATGTCCCTACGCCTCATTATCGAGGACGACGAGGGCAGCACGACCGTCGTGCCGCTCGGCACCGAGGCGATCACGATCGGCCGCCAGCAGGGCAACACGATCCAGCTTACCGAAAAGAACGTCTCCCGCCGCCACGCCCGGCTTTTCCCGGACGCCGAGAAGTGGGTGATCGAGGATCTTGGCAGCTACAACGGCGTCAAGGTCAACGGTCGCGCCGTCGACGGCCGTGTGTTGCTCAACGAGGGTGACGTCGTTCAGATCGGCGACTACCACCTCGCGCTCACCGAAGACGTCGATCGCCGCGCGCTCAACTACGATCGGCAGCGCGCCGCGAACGACGTCGAGCCGGTGCTCGCCAGCTCAAGCAGCAATCTTCCGCGCCTGAGCCCCGAAGAGATCGCGGTGCTTTCGTCTGGTCCGCAGTCGGTGAGCCAACCGGTCGCAGTGGTTTCGCCCGCGGGGATGTACGAGTCCGGACAGGTCCCGATGACGCGCGGGATGCCGCCGAGCGACCGGTCCAAGGGGACCGGCGCGATGGTTGCGATCGCGGTGTTGTTGGTTGGCGGCCTCGCGGCGGGTGGTTACTGGTTCCTCCAACGTACGGGTGAGCGGAGCCCCGGGATCGCCAAGGCCGACGGCGCGCTCAGCTCCGTGAATGCACCCGCCGACAGCAAGCCGACGCCGGCGATCCCGGCGAAGCCTCTGACTGCAGCACAGGCTCCCCCAGCCGTGAGGGTTGAGCAGAAGACGGCGGAACCGATCGTCACCCCGTCGCCGCCGGATCTTCCCGCGTCAACATCGGGCGGCGCTGCCGCAATCGAGAGTGACGACGGCGACGAGCCCGAAGTCGAGCCGGTCACGCCTCCTCGTCCCAGGTTGCCGAAGCCAGATTCGCCGAAGTCGGACCCGCAGAAGGTGCCGCCGACCACGCCGACGAAGAAGCCGCCACCGGCCACGCCGACGAAGCCACCTCCAGCGCCTGCTCCAACCGTCGATGCAGTCGCGTTGATGGCCGACGCACGCGCGGCCAAGTTCGCCGGCCGCTTCGGCGAGGCGTACGACCTTGCGAGCAAAGCCTACGCCGCCAAGCACAGCTCCGACGCGGCGGCGATGATGGCCCTTGCAGCGTGCAAGATGGGGGATGCGGGCAAGGCCAAGCGCGCGATCGCCAAGCTCAAGGGTTCGCAGCGTCAAGACGCAGTAGCCACGTGTTCCGATAACGGCGTCACGGTCGAGTAACCACCGGTCGCGTTTCGCTGAGACCGCGCGGACCCGGAGATCCGTCCCGTAGCGGTGCGCTCGGCTCAGCGCCGCTTCGCTCGGCCTTTCTTGCGCTTCTTCTTCGACCGGCGACGGTCGGCAGCGCCGCATCGGATGTCGGCATCGGTGCATGCGAAGCGCACGTGCATGTGATCGTCGTGCCCGCCCCACGGTCGGAGGATCGCGCGCTTTCTCGCCCGCGGGTCGGTGGCGAGAACCGAGAACACAGACCGTAAACGGGCGGGATCGACGTGGGGCAGCGCGTGAGGCAGCAGCTGCACCTGCACCCGGGCGGCCATGAAGATCGATTCGACGCTACCGCTGGCCAACAGTTGTTGGACAAGCGCCCAGGTCGCGGCGGCGTCAAGCGTATGGGGCGTCGCCACCGTGAATTTGTGGGCAGCGGGCGGGGCGAGCAGGACGTAACCGATGTCGACGTCCCGCCCGCTGCGGTGGGAGCGATGGGGCCGGACTCGGCCGCCGTCGCGACGGGACAGCTCGCCGATCAAGACCGGTTGAGCCGTTGGAAATCGCTCGCGCCACTCGCCGATCGCCGAAACGAGCTCGCCGACGACATGCCGCGTCGCCCACGCGCGCGGCCGATACGCACGCAGACGCCAGCCGCTGCCCTCAGGGAATGGGGCTGCATGCTCGATACGGCCGCGATTTGGTGCGCCGACCGAGCGCGATGGTGTCCTAGCGTCGTGGCGATAAACGAGGACCCGCTGGCCCGCGCGCACACGCGGACCGATGAAACTTGGATCGAGCGCACGCATCTCCTCGGCAGGGACGCCGAATCGCTCACCAAGCTGCTTCACCGTCTCAGCCCGAGGCGCGGTCCACCACACGCGATCGAGATTCACCTGTCCACGCGGCTCGAACGGGATGATCGCCCCGTAACCGCTTGCCGGACGAAGCTCGTCGAACACGAGCGGTGCGTCGATCCGTGGCGCGTCAGGAAACGCAGCGCTGCTGGCGAACAACCACGTTGTCGCCAGTGCCAACATGTGTGTCGACCATCGACGCACGCGACTACGCTAGCGGTTCTGTAGCAATTACGCGATGGATTAGGGCCGCGGGCCCATTTGCGGCGATCGACATGCGATCCGGTCCACGGGATGAGCACGTGGCGAGCTCAAGTGGCGCTGAACCCGAAGGGTCGAAAAAGGGCACAGTGTCGAAGGCGTGGGGACGAGCACTGAGATTCCAATGCATCTCGGCGCAGCTCGCGGAACGTCCTCGGCGGTTGTGGCACCGAGATCCGCTCGGCAGCGATTTGTGATCGGGTCGCGAGGAGTTAGTCCCTGCGGTTCGCTTCGAGTTCGCGCAGCGCGATCGCGGCGGCATTGAACCCACACATGCCATGCACGCCGGCACCGGGATGCGCATAGCTCGAACACAAGTAGAGCCCGCGCACCGGCGTCCGATAGCGGAAATACGGAAACAGGGGACGGAACAGCAACTGTCGATGCCACGCGTTCGAGCCGCCGCCGAGGTCGCCACCGACGAGGTTGGCGTCCATCGCCTCGAGCCCAACCGGGGAGACGACGCGGCGAGCGGCGATCGTGCGCCGGAAGCCCGGCGCAAGGGCCTCGAGTCGCGCATCGACGCGATCGGCGAAGGCCTCCGCGGCAGCCGCCCAGCCGCCTTCGACCCGCGGCGGCACGCGCGAGTAGGCCCAGAGGGTGTGCCGACCCTCGGGCGCGCGCGAGGGATCGAGCAGGCTCTGTTGGCCGACCACGAGGTATGGGTTCGCCGGCAACTCACCGCGGCGCACCTGTGCGGTGAATCGCGAGAGGTCGTCGAGCGAATCACCCGCATGGACGACGGCGCTGCGCCGGGCGACTTCGCAGGTCCACGGGACCGGTGACGTCAGGGCCCAGTCGACCTTGAACGTGCCCCATCCACGGGGGTACCCGCGCATGAAGTCCAGCACGCGCGCTGGCACATACTCGGGCTCGACGAGTTCGAGCATGAGCTTGCCGACGTCGGTGTCGGCCAACACCACCTCGGCATCGATCTCCGTTCCGTCTTGCAATCGAACCCCGCATGCCCGCTCGTCGCGGACGATCACGCGGTCGACGCGGGTGCCAAGAAACACCTGGCCGCCATGGGCCTCGAGCGCGCGCACCAGGGCGTCGGCGAGGGCCTGGGCGCCGCCGGCGGGCACGATGTACCCCCCAGTTGTTGCCGTCATCCCGAGCATGAACCCAAGCGCCGCGCCAAACCAATCATCGGGGCCGACATCGACGTGGAGTGCGAGTCCGGGAAGAACTCGGCGCGCGGCGACACCCTTGAACGTGCGCTCGGCGAAGCCGCGGCCGCTCCTGCCAAATACCGCACTCAGGCGGGCGAGGTGTGCCGGTCCGAGCTGGACGACGGGCGAGACCGCGGGAAATGGCCGCATGAGGAGGTCGATGACCTTGGTTTCGATCGATGCATACCAAGTCGCGAGCTGACGCCAGGTGTCGCCATCCTCTGGTGAACCGAAGTGCTTCGCGCTGCGGTCGTGTTCGCGGGCGATCGCTGCGTAGCTTCCGTCGGGGGCGGGATGACAGCTTTCAAACTCACCCGAGCACCAACGTAGACCGAACTCGCCGAGCGCCAGGCTGCGAAATGCCGGGCTGAGGTTGCCCCACGGGAAGAACGCGGCCCCGACGTCGTGAACATAGCCGGGTAAGGTCGCGGTTTCGGATCCGACGGCGCCGCCCGCTCGGTTCGGGTTGGCTTCGAGCAATGTCACCCTTGCGCCCTTGCGTGCTAGCACGCATCCCGCCACGAGACCGTTGGGTCCCGATCCAATGACGATGGCATCGAGTTTACCCGCCACGGCGTGCACGCTACCGCAAGAGAGCGCCCGTGTGCGACGCAGCGCCCGTTTGGCGCGACGGCTCCTCCACGTAGGTTCGTGGCTCGGCAAGCCTCGACGCTAGGCTCATCGCGAAGAGGTCGCCGGCCGCCGCAGCCCGAGCTGCTGTCGCAGCACGCTCGGATCGCTGGTCGGGAGCTGGCACGCGCCCCGCTCACAGACGTATGCGGTCGCCCGCCCACCCAGCGCCTTCTTGCCGGCAAGCGCCGGAAAAGGCGTGAGCCATTGCTGCGGCGCGCCCGCGGCAGGAACGCGCACTGGCAACCCGCGCGACCACGTCACAACCGCCGCCTCGCGCCATAGTGCGGCTGCTGCGGGATCACCGGGCTCACCGGCGATCACCACCTCGCGCAACGAGGCTGTGGCCTGGTCCAAGACCACGAGCCACATCCCGTGCGAAAGCGGATCATCGGCGATGGCGTCGCGGCGGCTGGCGAGCGCGGTGGTGGCGACTCCCGACAGGAGGTCATCGCCGGCCAGCGCACCGAGCTCGAGCAAGACTGCGGCCGCGAGCGCGCCGCCCGAGGGCTGAACGCCGTCGCGCATGTCGAGGGGGTCGAGCGGAAGATCCGAGGGATCGCGACGCCGGCGAAATCCACCGCGGGCGCGATCAAAGTGGTGATCGACGAGGAGTTGGGCTAGCTCACGCGCGCTGGTGAGATGCTCGGGTGCTCCGGTCGCGGCGTGCAACCGCAACGATGCCCAGGCCAAGGCAGCGATGTCTTCGAGCTGGGCAGGACCGAGCGAAACCGTGTCGCGGACGCCGCGCTGCAGACCATCTGGGTCGGTGCAGCGGCTGGTGATAAATGCGGCGGCTTGTTCGGCCGCCTCACGATAGCGCGGTTCATCGAGCCAACGACTTGCATCGGCGAGCGCTGCGATCGCCAGGGCATTCCACCCGACGACGATCTTGTCGTCGACCTGGGGCTTCGGTCGCTGCGCACGTGCGGCGAGCATCAACCCGCGCGCCTTCTCAACCGCTGTGCGCACGCCGTCCTCAGTTCGACTCGTGGCGGTCGCCACCGCGGCATCGGATTGGCGCCGCAACACCGAGCGACCGTGGAGCTCGGACGGACCATGCTCGTCGATGGCAAACGCGCGGGCGACGAGGTCGCGCTCGGTCGGCGCCAGGAGTGCATCGAGCTCGGACCGTGTCCACGTGTAGAAGCGACCCTCGCCCAGTTCATCGTCTGCGTCGAAACCAACCACGAAGCCGCCGCCCTCGACGCGCCAGTTCTCGAGCAGCTCATCTAAGACAGCGCGCGCCGTGGCGACGAAATCAGGCCGCCCAAACGCTCGTCCGGC
Organism: uncultured Myxococcales bacterium; assembly: GCA_902826865.1. Classification (GTDB taxonomy): domain Bacteria; phylum Myxococcota_A; class Polyangia; order Nannocystales; family Nannocystaceae; genus Xiheibacterium. The sequence goes on along the minus strand of CADEGN010000055.1, from coordinate 24,282 downwards.
TTCGAGGTACACGGCAGCCAGCTGCGCGTTGTCGTAGAGCATCTTTTCGAAATGCGGGACCTGCCAGCCAGCGTCGACGGTGTAGCGGTGGAACGTGCCTGCCAGCTGATCGCGTAGTCCACCGTCACGCATGGCCTCGAGGGTGGTCACAAGGTGCTCACGCGCTTCATCTCTGTCTGGACCGTCGGCGCGAACGGCCCAACGCAGCTCGGCCAGGAGAACGGGCGTATGGGGGAATTTCTGCCGACTGCCGAAGCCTCCACGCGCATCGTCGCGTAGGCGGGCGAGCCGGTCGATCGCGGCGTTGAGTTCAGCTTCACCGAGCTGGGGGTTGCCCGGCTGTCGATCGGCAGCGGCGAGGCGGTCGAGGACCGCGCGGCCACGACGGGCCGCATCCTCACCCTGGGCGCGCCAACTCGCCTCGACCTCGCGCGCCAGGTCGAGAAAGCCCGGCCGTTGTCCATCACCTTCGCGGGGAAAGTACGTGCCGCCGAGAATCGGCACCCGAGAGGAGGTGAGAAATACGTTGAGTGGCCAGCCCGTAGCGCCGCCCATTCCAGCGATCGCTTCGAGGTAGAGCGCATCGACATCAGGGCGTTGCTCCCGGTCGACTTTGATCGCTACGAAGTGATCGTTGATGAACTGGGCAACGACGTCGTCCGAGAACGTCTCCCGCTCCATGACGTGGCACCAGTGGCAGGTGGCGTAGCCGATGCTGAGAAAGATCGGTTTGCCCTCGCGCGCGGCTCGATCAAGCGCCTCGGAGCCCCACGGATACCAATCGATCGGGTTGTGCGCGTGCTGTTGCAGGTACGGGCTCGGCTCACCGCGCAGGTGATTCCCGTCGCGTCGGATGTCCGTCGGGCTTGGGCCACTGCTGGCCGGCGTGGCTGGAGCTGCCGCAACCTCGTCGGCCGCCGGTGCGGGCGCCTGGCAAGCCCCGGCGATGGCGGCGGCGGCGAGCGCGAAAACGCGGCGGAGCACCCCCTGCAGGTAACACAAACCGCGACGCACGTGCGCCGACCGTTGGGCATTCGATGCGGTCGCCGGGGTGGCGGCCCACGGTGAAAGCCGCGGCGGGACAATGCCGCCCGCGGCGTCACATCGAGCAGACCGGGCAATTGGCATCGCCGCAGTCGACCACGGCCTGCGAGACCACACTCGTGCCGCACGTGGTCTGGCAATCGTCCGGCAAGGTCCCGCCGAGCACGCACTGCAGCAGGCACAGACAGACCGCATCGAACAGGCAGACCTCAAGCTCGGGGCAACATTCCACCTTGGCGCACGCGGAGCAGGCGTCGTCGCCTGGGGCCGGGTCGCAGATGCTCGGCGAGCCTCCATCGGAGTCGGTTCCTACGCTAACGCCGCTGTCGCCGGCCGACGTCGCGCTGGCATCGCCGATCGAAGTTGCGCCGGCATCGCCGACCGACGTTGCACTCGCATCGCCGACCGACGTTGCGCCCGCATCGCTGACCGACGTTACGCCCGCATCGCTGCCAGTGGCCACGCTGGTCGCGTCGCCGGAGGTCGACGCGTCGACCGCGGTGCCCGCAGAAGCGTCGACTCCTTCACCTCCACTGCCCGTGGGTGGTCCGCTGCCATCGACGCCCGAGGTCGCCCCGTCGGCACCGGATGTCAGGGCGGTCGCGGATCCACCCATTGAGACGTCTCCGGCATCTCCAGCGGTCGCGGACGTACCTGAGCTTCCGTCGCCCGCACTCCCCGTGCCTGCGCTGCTTGCTCCTCCGGGATCGTCGGTCCCGCAGCCAAGCATCAGCATCAGCACCAACGTCGTCGATCGGCAGTGAGTCAAGGCCATGCTCCCCAGTATCTCTTGGGGCGCAAAGCCGTGCCAATCCCCAGAACCGCGCGGTTCGAGAGCGCGCCGATCGATTCCGACGGCGAGCGGTGCGCGACGAATCACCAGCTTTCGCGCTGCGATTTCCGAGCGGAAACGTCAAGGATCTCGCCCGTTCCCACCATAGACTTTCTGCGCACATGTCGATCTCGCTCGTTGGTTCGTGGGCCGCGTGGATTGTGCTCGTTGGCGCGCCCGGGGGTTGGACAACGCCCGACCCGGCGCCGCTACCGATCGTCGGCGGGACCGAGGCGGGGACATGTCAGTTCCCCTCGGTGGTCGCGATGCTCTCGGGCAACAGCGGTTCCATGCTCTGCTCGGGCACGTTGATCCACCCGCAGGTCGTATTGACGGCGGCGCATTGTCTCATCCCGGAGTCGCCGATCGATTCGGTGGCGTTCGGCGAACACAGCGTGGAAACCGGCGCGCCCGCGCTCATCGTCGATACCGCGATTTGCCAGGCCCATCCCGATTGGGAGGGCACCGGGAGCCATGACGTCGCCTACTGTCTGTTGGCCCAGCCCGTCGCACTCGAGATTGCGCCGCTGCTGGCCGGATGCGAGACCAGCGTGCTCACGCCAGGTGGCGAAGTGGTCATCGTGGGATTTGGTTCGACGTTCGCGGTCACGGACGACGAAGGAGAGATCATCGAGATCGAGGGCGTTGGCGACAAACGCTACACCACACAGACAATCGACGTGATCGACCCCATCATTGGCGATGTGGGTTTCGTCGGACCCAATGGGTCGCAGTCGGCCTGCTTCGGCGACTCAGGAGGTCCGGCGTTCGTTCGAATGGCGGACGGCAGCTGGCGTGTGTTCGGCACCGGTTCACACCTTTACGATCCCGGCGGGTTCCCCCCGCCCGATCAGGAGGGCAACGCGTGCGGTGTGGGTGCCGCGTACGGAAACGCCTCGGCGGTGCTGGCGTGGCTCGAGCAGCAGACGGGATTCGATCTAACGCCGTGTCATGACGCTCCGGGTATGTTTGTCGGAGGCCCGACGTGCGGCAACTTCCCCACTGAGATCCACAAAGTTCACGGGGCATGGTCGAACGGGTGCGTGGGTGGTCCCCTCGCCGGCGGAGCTGAAGTCTGTGAAACCTGGGCCGGTCCCTTCGATCCGGATCCGACCGGTGGGGACACGGGCGGCGACACCTCGACCGGTGGTGTCGACGACGGCGTGGGCGATGGGCTGGACAGCTCGGGGTTTATCTACCCCGAGTCGACGACGAGTACCTCGAGCACCACGGCTCCCGTTCCTCCGCCGCCCCCGGTCGATGGCGGTGTCGTCAGCTTCTCGAGCGGTGATGGTGCTTCGAGCAGTGGAGATGCCACGAGTGGCTCGGATAGCGCGGGGGCAGCCGACGGCGATCTCATCGACCGCAGCTGTGGGTGCAGCGATGATCCGCGGCCGCGCGATGGGATCGTCCTGATGTTGCTGACCCCGGTTTGCGCTGCGTTTGGCCGCCGTCGCCGGCCGGCAAATGCGGTAGCTCGGGCGCGTAAACCCCCTGCTGCCTGATTTGCCGCCGGCCGAGCGATCGGTCCGCGCACGCATCGACTCGTCTCTCCGTGGATTTCGAGTAGGGGCCCCGCCGATACCGACGCTCTGGGCCACGCGCGCGTCGTCTCGCGTGGTATGGTGTCCGCTGTGCGTCCCCAGCGCTGGCCGTGGGCTGCGGTGGTGATCATCGCCATCGCAGGGCTGCTGGAGGCCTGGAGTCAACGCACCCCCGAACCCCGCGGAGACAATGCCGCGCCCGAGCTGTTCTCTGCATCGCGCGCCGTCGCGGCGGCGGCCCGGATTCTGGGTGATGGGGCACCTCACCCGGTAGGTAGTCCGGCGAACGCAACGGTCCGTGAGCGCATCGTCGACGAGCTCCGCTCGACCGGCCTCGCCCCAGAGCGGCATGCGAGTTACGTCTGCCGGCGCGGTGTGTGTGCGCCCGTCGTGAACGTGTTGGCTCGGATCCCCGGGCGCAGCGACGCGCCCCCACTTCTTCTGCTGTCTCACTACGATTCGGTTCACGCCGGCCCCGGCGCGGGTGACGATATGCACGCCGTCGCCGTCATGCTGGAGGTGGCACGGATCCTCGTCGAAGGCCGGCCTCCTGGGCGCGCGGTCGTCCTACTCTTTAACGAGGGCGAGGAGGTTGGTCTGCTCGGCGCCGAGGCATTCGTGCGCGGGCATCCATGGGCCGACGACGTTGGCCTGGCGATCAACATCGAGGCACGCGGGACGACCGGTCGCACCAACCTATTCGAGTCAAGCGAGGGGAACGCGGAGCTGGTGGCGGCATACGCCCGCGCCGTGGATTCGCCCGAGGGTAGCTCGCTCGCGGTCGAGATCTATCGACGGATGCCGAACGACACCGACTTCACGGTCCTCCGCGACGCTGGCATCGCTGGCATTAACCTCGCCTTCATCGGTGGCGTTGCGCGCTACCACACTTCGATCGACGATCTTGCCCACCTCGATGCTGGCAGCGTGCAGCACCAGGGCGACACCGTATTGGCGGCCGCGCGAGCGTTCGTCGAGGCACCGCTCACGGGCAACGCGAGCGACGCAGCGTTCATCGACCTGCTCGGTCGCGTCGTAATCCGTTGGCCGACGTGGTGGACGATCCCGATTCTTACTTCGTGCGCGTTGCTGATCGCCGGTGTCAGTTTCGTCGCACGCCGCGATGGATCGCTGCGGATGCGCGGGCTCGTCGCTGCGATACCCGGCGTCGCGGTAGTAGGGTTGTCTGGCGCCGCTGCTGGCATCGCGCTCGTTGAAGTGATCGCGTTCATCCATGGCGGTGGGCCGGCCGCGCTTGCTCATCCGCTTCCGCTTCGCTTGGCGACCTGGGGAGCGGTTGGCCTCGGCGCGTTTGCGGCCACGGGCCTGCTCGGGCGATGGCTCCATGCGGTCGAGCTCGGGCTCGCATCACACATGCTGTGGGCGATTCTAGGGATCGTCGTATGCGCGGAGTCTCCCGGAGTAGCGCCTGTCTTCGTGCTGCCCGCCGTACCAGCCGCGATTGCAGCTGCGTTTGCGCTCGCGCCCGCCGAACGTTCGCCACGCCCGCTGAAGTTCGCGTTCTGCGTCGGCCTTTCCGCGTTTTCGGTGATGTGGGCAGCGGTCGCGTTTGCCGTCGAAGACGCCTTCGGATGGGGTGCATCCGCGATGGTCGCCGCGCCGATGGCCCTGATAGCGATGCTAGCTTCGTGGGCACTTGCAGGTCCGGAGGTGGCGCGCGCTCGTCGCGAGGTGATCGTCGCGTCCGCCGTCCTCGCTGGGAGTGGTGCCGTGGCGGCGGTGCTCGTGGGTGTGCACAACGAAGATGCGCCGGCCGTCGTCCGGGTGGTCCACCACGTTGACGCTGATACGGGCGAGGCCGTCCTCGCGGCCTTCCCAGGGGAGCGCGCGCTCCCGCCCCAGATCCGGCGCGCGGCCGCATTTGCATCGGCCCCAGCCAAGGTGATCCCGAGTTTGCCCGCGCAGGCCTGGGTCGCACCGTCGCGAACCGACGGTCGCCCCGCACCGGAGTTGGTCGTGTTGTCTCGCGAAGATATGCGTATTCGCGTGCGGCTAGACGCGCCGTGGGCCGACCGGGCCATGCTGTTCGTGGACGATCGACAAAACGTGAGCCGTATCGAGGTGGGCGGCGAGCGTGCGGGTCCGCCCGAGGGCGAAGGGCCGATCGTCGTAAGGCTCTTTGGGTTGGTGACGGAAGGGATGGTGATCGAGTTCGAACTTCCGACGCCCGCACCACTCTCTTTGCGCGTGACCGCGTGTGGATCGGCATTGCCAGGTGACGCGGTCAACTTGGTGCGTGTACGAAATGAGGTTGCCGTCACGCGACAAGAGGGCGACAGCGCCTGCGTCAGCCGCACGATCGTGCTCTAGTGTGGTGAGTCAGTGATCACTGACTCACCACACTAGAAGCGCGCGGAGTTCTAGCAGCCCGGCCACGCCGGTGGATCACCGGCGGCCAGTCGATCGACCCACCCGAGGAGTGTCGGGATCCGATGGGGGCCATGCATTGCGGTGATCCGTTGAGCGGCCACGCCGACGTCGATGCCGGCTGCGGTGACATAGAGCGCGCGGCGGCTCGTGCCGCGAAGCACAGGCGTTGCGAAGCTCGCGTCACCGAAAGCCGTCTTGGCCACCCCGATTACTGCACACCGCCCGCCGAGCGCCGCGTGAAGGTGCGCGCCGAGGCCCCCGGTGCCCTCGGTGTCGAGCACCACGTAGCCATCGATCACGACCGTGTCGATCGGCGTGACCACCCGCGACAGCACAGCAACGATGCAAGGTAGTTCGCGCTCGAAGAATCTCCCGGCGACGTAGGGTGCGACTTCGGTGAGGACGAGGGTGTGGGTTTCGATCGGTGCCGGGTCGCTCCACCGATCCCCGACGACGCAAGCCGCGGTGGCCCCGGGGCCCGTGTAGTCGACATCGACAACCGCAAATGCCACCGCGCGAGTTTACGATCGATGTGCCGTCCGTTGTCACCGTGCGCGCAGGATCTACGTCCGCGCCCTGGCCCGCGCTCGTCCCAGCCCGGATGAGGTCGCGAGCATCATCGCCGGCGGCGACCATTGTAATATTGCGAGGCTCCCATGACGCTCGAGCTGTTCGACGAGACCAGCGCGGAACCGAGTCACGAGGCGATCACACTTGGCGCCGTGATCCTGCGTGGGTTTGCCCGCGAGTGCGCTGCCGAGCTCCTGCGTCTCGTGGCACAGATCACCGACGACGCGCCGTGGCGGCATATGCGAACGCCGAGTGGCCATCGCATGTCCGTGGCGATGACGAACTGCGGGACATACGGCTGGCTAAGCGATGAACGCGGTTATCGGTATGCCGATCACGACCCGATCAGCGGTCGTCCATGGCCCCCCATGCCAAAGGGGCTATTCGAGCTCGCCGACGCCGCGGCCACGGCCGCAGGCTTCGCCGGGTTTGCGCCCGATGCGTGTCTGATCAATCGCTATGTACCGGGCGCGAAGGTCTCTCTTCATCAAGACCTCGACGAGCGCGACACACAAGCGCCGATCGTTTCGATCTCGCTGGGGATCCCCGCCGTGTTTCGCTTCGGCGGGAGCACCCGCAAGGGCCCGACACGCGCTTTTCGCCTCATCCATGGCGATATCGCGGTGTGGGGTGGGCCCGCACGGCACGCGTATCATGGCGTCGATCCGATCCCGGAAGCACAGCATGCGCTCACCGGGGGTGTTCGAATCAACCTCACGCTGCGGCGCGCACGTTGACGGGTGCATTTCGAGCTCCGAGCCATGCCACCACCGGGGGCCGAGGGCGGGGTTGTCGCGTCGCGAGACTTCACCACAGGCCGCGAGGTCGGCGTCGGGCAAGAATGGGCGGCGGCGACGTGCGAGCCGAGCAAGCCCGCGGACTTCGCGGAATCGCCCGCCCCTGGGTGAATCACTCCCAACGGTCTAGGTCAGCGCGCTGAAGCTGTGCACCGAAGCCGCGTAAATAGCCTCGTGCAGGTCCGAAACTGTTCGCCAGCCCCTGCAACAAGCGCGCCCGGATAGCGTCTACTGGTCGGATGGCGACCACGTCCACGCGCTGCGGGCGGCTGGCCACAACGAGTTGGGCGTCACTCTTGGGCATCGCGTCGTGCTTCGCCGAGCCTGCCAGCCACGACGAGGGTGCGATTGGATCCATCGGCCCAACGAGCAGTGGTGGCGAGCACACAGGCACGATCGAGAGCACGGGCGTAGCCGACGCGAGCACCGGTACGGGTAGCGGCCAAACCTCAGGCGCCGACGCGACGTTTGGCACGAAAGGAACGGAAAGTGTCGGCACGAGCGTCGACACCACGGGTGATAGTGTCGCTAGCTCGACCGGTGAGGTCGTGCTCGGCATTGCGGATCTCGCATACGGCGATCTCGTGATTACCGAGGTGATGTGGAACCCGAACTGTGGCGCCGACGTTTGCGAGTGGATCGAGATTCTCAATGCGACAGATTCTCCCGTCGATCTGCTCGATCTCCGCGTATGGGACAACGATATGGACGCCGCGAGCCAAGGCCGCATTACGCGGAACGTGCTCGTCGCCCCCGGTGAATACGCAGTGATCGCGAAAAGTCTCGCCGGGTGGCCATACTCGTTCGATCCAGCGGCGGTTTACGGGCCCAATCCGAACTTCAACAACGCTGAGCCAGATCGTGCCCTGCTCGTAAACCAGGACGGGATCGTTATTGATACGATCGCGTCGTTCTTCGAAGGGGCTGAGGGAGCAACCTGGTCGCTGTCACCTTTGGCCCTGGATGCTGTGAGCAATGACATCGCGGCCAACTGGTGCCCAGCGACCACCGAGCTAATGAGCACGCTCGGTCCTGAGTTTGGCACCCCCGGCGAACTGAACGCGGACTGCTAGAGCGCCGTGAGAAGCCCGGAAGATGCACTTCAATCCCAGGGATTGATCGCTGGCGTGCGCAGCAACTCTTCGACGTCGTTGAGGGTGAGGCTCTTGCCGGCGGTATGGTCGCGGCCGAGCGCGCTCTCGGCCACGGCGCGCTTGCGTTGGCCCAGTTCCACCATTTTTTGCTCAACGGTGTCCTCGACAACCATGCGATAGACCATCACGGGCTTGTCCTGGCCGATCCGGTGCGCGCGGTCGGTCGCTTGATCCTCTACCGCCGGATTCCACCATGGGTCGAAGTGGATGACGGTATCGGCTTCGGTCAAGGTCAAGCCGCTCCCGCCGGCCTTCAGGCTGATGAGAAAGACCGGCGGGCCGCCCGGTTGCTGGAACTTGCCCACCATCTCCTCACGGTTCTTCGTGCCGCCGTGCAGCCACAGGTAGTCGATGCCAAGCTTGTCCAGCGATACCGCCAAGATCTTTTGCATCTCGACGAACTGGGAGAACACAAGCACCTTGCGACCAGAGCCAATTGCATCGGCAATGAGCTCTTCGAACGCTTCAAGCTTGCACGATGGCGGCACGGGAGTGCCCTCGGGCAAGCCGAGCAGGTGGGGGTGACAGCAGACCTGACGCAAGCGCGTGAGTGCGGCCAAGATGGTCATCTGGGCCTTCTCGATCCCAACCTCGCCGATCCGCCCGGTAATCTCATCCTTGGCCGCCTTGAGAATCCGATTGTAAAGACCGAGTTGTGACTTCCCGAAGTTGCAGTAGATCGTCTGTTCGGTCTTGGCCGGGAGCTCGGACGCGACGTCTTCTTTCTTGCGCCGCATCACGAATGGGCGGACACGCACGCGAAGTTGCTCAAGCGTGCGGGTGTCACCGTCCTCGATGGGTTTGACGTAGTTCTTCTGGAAGTCGGTGAGCTTGCCGAGGAAGCCCGGGGCGAGGAAGTCGAAGATCGCCCACAAATCGATGAGGTGATTCTCCACTGGCGTGCCGCTCATGGCCAAGCGATGGTCGCTCTTGAGCATCTTGGCGCTCTTGGCCGTGCTCGTCGTCCAGTTCTTGATGTACTGGGCCTCGTCGAGGATTACGTAGCGAAACCGGACCTTGGCTAGCTCGTCGATGTCGCGGCGCAAGATGGCGTAGCTGGTGACGACGATATCCGTCTTCTTCAGGAGCCGCGCGTTCTCCATGCGCTCAGGCCCGTGCCAGACCAGCAGGGAAAGCGATGGCGCCCATTTCGCAACTTCCTGTTTCCATACGAGCAAGACCGACGTCGGACACACGATGAGCGTGGGTGCCGGGCCCTCATCTTCCTTGGCCTTGGATAGCAGGGCGAGCGCTTGGACCGTTTTCCCGAGACCCATGTCGTCGGCCAGGACGCCCGTCATGCGGTTCTCGTGCAGTTGCCAGAGCCACGCGAAGCCGGACTTCTGGTACTCGCGCAGCTTGGCGTTGAGGGCTTTGGCCTTGCGGGGAGCCTTGGCGGCGCGGTCCCCCGTCATGCCCTCGAGCAGTTTGCGGACCTCCTTGGCAACTTCGGCCGTCGGGATCTCGGTGAGCAAGCGCGAAAGGTTGCCAAGCTCAAGCGTCGAGACCTCGGCGCGGCCGTCTTTGTCAAACTGCATGTCGCCGGTCGCCTCGGCGACCGGGGTCAGAATTTTCGGATCAAGCTTGACCACGCTGCCGTCCGCAAGTGTCACCCAGCGCCGGCCCTCGTGGAGCCAACGCAACAGATCGCGGAACGAGATGAGGTCTTCTTCGCCTTCGATGTCGACGATCGCCTGAACATCGAGCACGGACCCATCACCGGCCGACACCGACACGCGCGGCGTCGGCGGCTTCGACCTGATTTTCGGCATTTTTGGTACGCGCTTCTCCCATGTCTCGGGCAGCAAAGGCACGCCGGCGATCAGGAACTCGATGGCCGCGTCCCCCGAAGTCACAAACGCATCGTCAGCGGTTTGCCACTCGAGCTTCAGGTCGAGCAATATTTTGCGGGCGGCGGTCTCTCCGTCGAGATCGCGGTAGAACGAGATCGTCTCGTTGCCGGCGGACAGGGAGTAGCGGGCCGAATCGGGATCATCACCGGCGATCCCGATGGTCACCGCACCATACCGCGCCGACAGTTGCACCCTAACCTTGCTTGGATCGCCATCGATCGTGACGACGACACGATCGATCTGACGAGCATCGCTGGCCAAGGCAAAGAGATCGGCGCGCGGAACCCCGGCCGTATGCAGGCGATCGGAGAGGGCATCCATGGCCCCGGCGTCGACGCGCGCGTCCATCACGATCCGGGGCTGGCGACCGATGGCAGCCAGCACCCACGGTGGTGTGTCCGTGACGAGGAAAACCTCACACGATTCCGGGTGCAGAAACCACGTTGGAGCGCCCGCGATCACGCGACCGGAGTCGACCTCGAATGCCCTTCCGCTCTGCGCGTGCTCGAGGAAGGCGTGAAGATCGATATTGCCGTCCTGTCGCGGCTCAGCCCGAACGCGCAAGACGAGGGGCTCGGCCGAGAATCGCAGCTTGCCGACCCCCTTGAGGCTGACTTGGCCATAGCGCGCGAAGTACAGCAGACCTGCCAACGCACCATCTTCGAGCTCATGGGCGCCTTCGTCCGTTCGGTCGATCTCCTGGGCGAGATAGCCCCGGACCGCGCGGTCGATCGGCGAGAGTCCCTCGCGGCCCTTGCCGCGCTTAGCGTCCATCGCGGCGCCGCTTTGATAGCTTGTCACCAACCACGTCCCGCCACGCATCGCGATCGTGTAGCGCTGCGATGCGATGCTGTCCCCGCTAACGTCGCTCACCCACGGATTCTGCGTGGTGGTGATCTGGCCCCCGGCGCGGTACTGCTGTTGCAGCGCCATCGCCAGGCCGACCGCGTGTTGGCAGAATTTCTCCCACCCGTCGGTGAAGGTTGGACACGAGCAGTGGGCGACCAGGCGACCTGGGCTCTCGAGCTTGATCGACGTCGAGTGCGGCATCGGTTGCGAACCGCGCACGCGACCGTTGACCGCGTCACCCAGAAACACGAGGTCGGAAACGGCCTTACCGTCGAACAGTTCGCGGCCGGCCTTGAACGCTTTGGGGCTGGCCACGCGCGCCAGCGCATCGGGCTCGATGAGCGGGAGGAAGTTCTCGATTTGTGTCACATCGCACCGCGCTTGGACGCATCGTGCGTCCGCGAAGCGCCGGGTTGCGCCGGCGCCAAAACGAGCGGATCAGAAACCGCCCGAGGGTCGGCGATCGCATGAGATCACCGGGCTCACTTCTGCGAATCTCGGCGGCTGGCGGCCCGTGCGGCCGTCGACCGTGCGAGATAGCCAAGAGCACGACCCGTCCTCGGTTGGTCTAACACGGCTGATCGCGGCGGTCCAGGGCCGTCGTCCCAGCCCGGCCCCGCCGCCATATAGAGGATCCGCCGCGGCGGGCCGGGGGGGTGGCACTATCATGCGCTCGCGATGAGCGAGGGCCTGAGCGACGATGATCCGGGGATCCGGCTGCTGGCTCGCGCCGCGGCCTCCGTCGACCCACGGCGGGCGCTGCTCGTGTGCTCGGGAGACCTGCCCGGTGTGGGCGGCGAGGCCACGCGGATCGTGCTCGACGTCCGCGAGCGGCACGGAGCCCGCGCGCGCACGATCGGGATCACGGATGTCGGCGCGCTGGCCGAGCTCCGCGACATGGAGGTCGCCGCGGTGTGGCCCCGTGCGCATCTTGGCAAGGACTTCTCCCTCGAGTGTCTGGCTCGCGGGGCACTGGCGCTCACCGAAGGCGGGCGACTGCTCTGTGCTGCGCGCAAGCACAAGGGCGCGGATAGCCTGGCCGACGTGATGGTTGAACTGCTCGGCAACGTCGAGACCATCGAACGAGACAGGGGGTACCGCCTGATGCAGAGCGTGCACGAAGGGCGGGTCGATCCCGATGCCGCAGCCCGGCGCATCGACGTTCGCTACGAGATCCGCGATCACGCACTCGGCGATCTCGTGCTGCAAAGCGCCCCGGGAGTGTTTTCGCGGCGCGAGCTCGATGCCGGCACACGGGCGCTGATCGAACACGTTGGCGCACTTGCCCAGGAGCGTGGTTTGGTGCCGGCGAGCGTCATCGATCTTTGTGCAGGCGTGGGACCGCTGGCTCTGTGGGCCGCTCGCCGGTGGCCAGGTGCGCGGGTTTGGGCGATCGAAAGCAACCTACGCGCGGTGGACTTGGCGCGGTTCAACGCGCGGGCGGCGGGTCTCGACGAGCGGGTGCGGTTCGAGTCCGCCGACGGGATGCCCGCGGGCCCCAGCGCGGATTCTTGGCATCGCCCCGGCGAACTTGCGCTCGTCAATCCGCCCACCCATGCCGATCGCGATACGCTGGGTGCGTTGGTGGTTGGTCTGCGGCCGTGGATGGCTCCGGGCGCCCCGGTGTTTCTGGTGGTTAGTCGTGCCGGGGTGTCCACCGAAGCGCTGCGCGCCAGTGGGGCAACGGTCGTCGCCCATAACACGAGCGGGTATGCGATCCTGGAAGCGCGCTGGGACGGATGAACACGCGCGCCTTTCAGCTCGCCGCTCCGCGGGCTTTCTGGCTCGCGTAGTATGCTGTCTTGCGTGCACGCATGACGTCGCCGAGCGGTCGGTGCTCGGCGAGGGCGTTCCAGGGATCGAAGATGCCAGTCTCGCACCGGTGCTCGAGGGTTTTGGCAGCCTCGTCGTCGAACGACTGGTTGGGGATCGTCAGTCGCGCTACGTCCAGGTAGGGCGCCTCCGTCTCCGGCCAGTCGACGCTGGCGTCTTCGATCGGGGTGATGCGTTCGTCGACGAAGAACTGCAGCTGGACGCGATAGACGAGTGGGCCGTTGTCGAGATGCGCGCGTAGATCCGCCAGCCAATCCTCGCGGGCGCCCTCGCGCGCACGGTCGAGCGGCGGCACAAGGCGCAGGCGAGCAGCCCAGCGGCCATTGCGAAACGGTAGCGCGGTGCTGAAGACCTCGGTGGCGAACCCAGAGAACGGCTTGGTGACGAGGGCGCTAGCGGCTTTGGCCTGGCGGATCGCACCGACTACGCCGTAACGGCGGACCAGGTACCCGAGCAACGCCAGCGGGCCGCGCTCGAATGCAAGCACCATCTCACAGAAATCGGCGGCCCTTGCGGTCGAGAACTTCATGTGGTTGATGAGCGAGAAGTCCTGCTCGTTTGTTCGGCCGGTGCCGAGCGCGTTGGGTCCATCAACGCCGAGGATCTTGAAGGAAAACCCGCGGACGTCCGGCCGGCGGTCGGGGTTGCGATCGGGCGCACCGTTGGACAGACGCACGATGACGTCGCGGCGGCCAGCGGTGGCGAAAACACCTTGGCGGGCGTGATCGGGCAGATCTCCGAGGATCTCGATTTCGCCGCGCAGGGCCGCGACTTGCCGCCGGTGGAGCGCGCGCCCAACCCCCTGGCGTTCGTTACGGCGTCGCTGCGCTGCGGCAAACCCCTGGGCGTAACGCTCGAAACGCTCGGCTTCATCCGAGGCAATGGTCTCGCGCCACTCCGTCGAAGGCGGTCTCATAGGGGGATGCTACCAGGCTCGAGTTTCATGACGAGCGACTACGTCGTACCCGAAGGTGAAATGCCTCGATTCAGTCGGCGGCCGCGCGCGCCGTCCATGCCGTGCGAGGTCGGCGGTGAAGGACGCCGCGAAAAAGCCGAGGACACGCACTTCTCGAGGATCTGCAGCTGCACCCGCCCAGCCGCCCTCCTCCTCGGCGATAATGCCAGGTGACGATGACCGCACTCCTCGGCATCATCGGCGGTTTCAGCCTCGCCTTGCTGGCGCAACTCGGTTCCGCGAGCACCGAGCGACCGTGGCTGCGGTCGATCGAGCCCAGCCGTTGCGGCAGCGACGAGCTCGTGGAGTACCCCGAACGCCCGCGCTGGATCCGCCACGCCATCGTGCCGCGCGAGACGATCGCCCAGATCGCCGCACGATACGGTGTGAGTGAGCTCGATCTTCGCGCGCACAATGGGCTATCGGCGAAAACCAAGGGCCTTCGCAAGGGGACGCGCTTGCGCGTCAAAGCGCGGCGCATGCCCGCACCGCGACGGCACATCGAGTACGTTGTCCAGGAGGGCGACTCGTGGTCCTCGATCGCGCGGCAACATGGTGCCGACGGGCGCGACGTTCAGGCCTACAACTGGCCGTGGCAGGGCAAACTCCGCCCCGGGACGAAGATCTCTGTTTGGGCCGACCCGCTGGTGACCGACTGGGTCGGCGACGGTGATGAAAGTCCGGTCCGCGCGGGCGCGATAGGGAGCGGTCCACCTGACGCCGGACGGTTGTTCAACGGCGTGGCGATTCCGGAGGGCGACGGCTATCGCCTGGGATTTCCTGACGCCAGCTACGGAACCACGCACGCTGTCGCCGAGCTAGTCCGGGCACTCACTCTCTACCGCGAGCGTTCGAGCTACCCTGCCGACCTTGAACTCCGCGGCATGAGCCGGATCCACGGCGGGCCGTTTGGAGATCATCGCTCGCACCAGACCGGCCGCGATCTGGACATCTCCTTGCCTCGCCGCATGGATGTCCCCGCCTGGCTTCCGCTCACGCCGCGTCGCGTCGATTGGTTGACTGTGTGGCACCTTGTGCGCGCCCTGTTCGAGGTCGATGCCAACGTCGTGTATCTCGACTACGCGCTGCAAAAACACGTGCGCGACGCCGCCTTGGCGGCGGGTGTTCCGCAAGACGAGATCCGACCGGTGTTGCAGTATCCGCGTGGTCGGGCCGCTCAGCGCGGACTAGCGCGGCACATGGCGGGCCACGATCGACACCTGCACGTGCGCTTCGGTTGCGGCCCCTGCGAACCGGAGTGCGTGGAACGGATCGAAATCCCGCTTCCAGCTGCGGTTGGCACGCCGCGATGAGCGTCACGCGGGTGGATTGACGGACGCCGCGCATCGCGGACAACTGCCGCGGGCCGATCTGCTGGGCTAACGCAGGCCGATCCTGCGGTCGGAGCGTTTGCGCCTGTCGGCGTGCGCACGAAGGGTCGATAGGCCCGCAGCATAGATCGCCCAGATGCACACGCCGACCACCATGCCTTGCAGGCTCGGCCCGACCACTGGTGCCTCAGCCTGAATGTCGCGGAGTTCGTTCCCTGCCCGCACGGCGGTGAGCAGGAAGAATGCGACCAGCATGGTAAGTCCCACCGCTCGGATCATGTCTAGGCTCGACACTGATCTCGGGCGCGTAATGCCAGGGCGTCCGCGTTCGAGATACTGCAGCAGCAGCCGAACCCACGCCCCGAACATGGGGAACAACAGCAACCCCATGATGCCGGCCAGTCCAGGCACGGCATCGCGCAGCTGCTCGGTCGGCGTCACGACCTCGGTCGGCAACATTGCAAACCAGATCGGCATGGGATCGGCAGAGCCTATCCCACAGTCGTCTACGACCACAACCAGGTGAGCGCCGCGATCTCACCGCCGGCTTGGCGAACGAAGACGGCAGCGGAGCGCGAGCCGTCCCCGACGATCAACGCGGCGTGCTCGCCGCTGGCTTGCACCGCTTCGAGGCGAAGTTTGCCGCAACCCTCGCGTGCGTGCGCCCACGCGGGCTCGGCCGCATGCGCGAATCGTTCGTTCCCGCGCGCGCCGACCCGCAACTCCGCGTGGCGTAAGGCGGCGAGCCACTCGTCGTGGGTATGTGTGAGAAGCCCGGTCGCGCGGGCCTTGGTGATCGCAGTTTGGGGGTCGGGGGCGAGCGCCCGGCCGAAGGCAAGTGCGCTGCCCAGGCCCAGGCCCGTTGTCATGCGAACGCCATGCTGTAGTAACTCGGCGATACCGTTCACGCCACGGCGCGCGTACCAACCGACGGCGATACCGGGATCCCAGAACGCTCGAAGCGACGCGATTCGATCGCCGCGTAGGCGATACTCGAGGATCGCTTCAACCGCGAGGATCGGCGCATTGGAACTCGTGAGCGTCTCGATCGTGACGTGTCGGGCCACGAGGTCCTCGCTGACGAAGTCGCAGCGAGGCACAAACGTAATGCGCTCCTGCGGATCGATGAACGCGTCCCAGAATGCCGCCAGCCGATCCGCGCCGCAGTAGATCGCAGCTCCGACGGGATCTTCGATCGTGGCGTCGCTGCCGAAGAGCTCGAGCCAGCCGGCGCGGTCGCGCCGGGCAACGGCGGCCGGCGAAGCCTGAACCAGCGCAAAGGCGGCGTCGCGTGCGGGCACCGCGGCGTTTTATCACAGGTGCTTCATCACCCATCGTCCTCGGTCGCACGCCCGCGTATTCCCTCGCACGCTTGGGGCGACCGTCTGCGGGCCCCGCGGCGTTCGCAGACCTGCAGTTGTCGGAATGACGGCTGCGGTGTATGCAGCGCGGGCCATGGGCTACCTGTTCGACCCCCACGTCCTGCGTGATGTCGCTCGCTCTGCACTCGGGCAACCGATGACGCAGATGGTCAAGCAGATCGCCTCTGACCTCTACGATCGGTACCCCGGTCACATCAATCGCGATCCACCGTGGGTGTTCAACAACGCGGGTGGGGCGATGGGAGCGTTCGCGCTGCTGCACGCATCGATCCGTGAGTACCTGATCATATTCGGCACTCCGATCGGCACGGAGGGCCACACCGGTCGGCACATGGCGACGGACTACTTCATCATTCTCGATGGTGAGCAGTGGGCGTTCTCGCAGGGATCGACGGAGCGCGAAGTCTTCAAGCCCGGTGACATGCATGTTCTCGAGCGCGGCACCGCCAAGGCCTACCGCATCCCGGACAGCGGTTGGGCGCTCGAGTACGCCCGCGGGTGGATCCCGGCGATGATGCCTTTCGGATTGGCCGATACGCTCTTCAGCACGCTGGATGTGCCGACGTTTGGTCGCACGTTGAAGATCTACGCGAAGGCGGTCACGCGCGAGTTGATGCAGGGCAAGATCTAGCGCTGCGCGATCACCTGAGCTCATCCGCTGAGTCGCGAGCAGTCGCTCGCGCACCGCTCGAAACGACGACGGAGCGCTCGCGTGGCGCTTTCGCCCGGCGCCCAGCGTGTGCACCTGCATTGCGGCCGGCGTAGAGCCCATCGGCCACCGATAGGCCGCTCACGTAGCTGTGCGATGAGACGCCCACGGCGTTGCGCCCAGCTGCGTACAAACCGCCGATGATCTCTCCGGTGTCGCGCTTGACCCGTGCGCTCGTGCCATCCACGACGAGTCCCCCGAGGGTAATGCACGGGGTGGGAAACTTGATCGTGTCGATATCGCAGTTGATGGCGTAGTAGGGCGGCTCGCGGACGGCCGCAAGGTTCTCGACATGCTTGCCAAGCGTGTCTCGACCGGCGTCAGCACCGGCGTTGTAGGCGGAGACCGTGGCCGCCATCGCCGTCTCATCGATCCCACACAGCTTCGCCAGCGCCTCGATACTGTCGGCCTTGTGGTAGTTGACGAAGCTGTTGAGCGCGCCGAACACGAGCTGAAAGCCACCCATCGTCTCGCTGCGCAGCTGCTCGCGCGACAACTTCATCATCGCGTGGTCGAGCACCAGAACACCCCGCCCACCGTGCTCAAGGGCAAGGAACTCACCGATCGTCGAACCATACAGCTCCTCGTTGCATATCCGCACGCCGCTCGGACCAATCAGCACGCCGCGGATGTACGCTGAAGGTGGATTGATGAAGCGCCACGCGCAGCAGCGATCCATGCGCGCGATGGCTCCCCCCGCGGCGCGGCCCATCGAGATCCCCGAGCCGTCGTCCGCGGCGGTTCCAAGGCGCATGCTGCAGTCGGCGTACGCGGGGGCGTGCTGCTTCATGAGCTCGCGGTTGAACACGAAGCCTCCGGCGCTCAAGACCACCCCACCGCGGGCGCGCACGAAGCGTCTTCGCACACCGGTGGCGATGACGTCGAGGCGCGGGCGGATCGAATCGTTGGCCCGGCGCGAGAAGCCACCCGCGTAGTTAGCGAGCGCCAGTGCTGCCGCGTGCTTCGCAGAGGTCAAGGCCCCGCTGCGTTGCTCGAGCAGCACCAATCCGATCACGTCACCGCTATCGTCCACCACCAGGCGTTCGGCTCGGGCGTACGAGCGCACCACCGCACCGGCCGCTTTGGCACCTGCCTGCACTCCCTTGAAGATCAGGTGACCGGTAAGACCCTTACCGAGCGCGCGATGCCCACGCGGGGCCGGACGCGCGCTATCGCAGTAGGGATGGCACAACTCGTTGCCTGAGAAGTAGAGCGTGCACTCATCGGGTGGGTACGACGTCTTGAACGCCTGGCCGCGGGGCGGAAATGGCACGCCGAAGCGACACAACCACTCGAAGTTCTCGACGCTGCGGGCGCAGAAATCGAACAGTGTCGCCTCCGCCACCGCATCGCGTGCCTCGAGCGACAGGTACTTGAACATGTCCGGGGGCGTGTCAGCCCAGCCAGCGTCACGTTGAAGCTTGGTTCCGCCGCCGAAGTACACAACGCCGGCCGACAACTTCGTAGCTCCACCGCCGCCGAACCGATCGACCACGAGTGTGTCCGCGCCCATCGAACGCGCCTCAATCGCCGCGCTCGCGCCGGCGATGCCGAAGCCGATCACGACAACGTCGCGGACCTCATCCCAGGGACGCCGGGCCCCATTTTCAAGCACACCCTGGGCGTCGCCACGGACAGTTGCTACGTCGTCGGACACGGCTTGATCCATACCGAACGTCGCGACTATCCTCAACGGCTCCGTGACTGAGCCCATCTGGTACACTGGCGATCCCGTCTTCGACACCATCTTGGTCGTCGCGCTTCTTCTCACGCCGATCACGGTGGTGTCGATGCGCTTCATGCAGGCGCCCTATGGCCGGTTCGCCGCGGCCAAGCAGCGATGGGCCGTGGGTCCGCGCCTCGGTTGGCTGTTGATGGAGCTCCCGGCAACGTTGGTGTTTTGGCCGTGCTACCTCGCCGGCCCACACGCCGGCGAAACCGTGCCCATGGTGCTCGCGACACTTTGGGCAATTCACTACGCGAATCGTGGGTTCATCTTCCCGTTGTCGATCCGCGTGCCGAAAGTCGGTGGACCCACGTTCGGTGCGCCCGTGTGGCTCATGGGCATGCTGGTCACTGCGTTGCATGGCTACATGAACGGCACTTTTTTTAGCCGTCTGGGCGCGCATTTCACCGATGCGTGGCTTGTCGATCCTCGGTTCTTGGTCGGTGTAACGATCTACGCCTGCGGACTCGCGCTCAACATCCATTCCGACGCTATCCTGCGCAACCTCCGGACGCGTGAAGAGATCGCGCGCGGCGAGAACGCCTATCGCATCCCTCGTGGCGGCGGTTTTCGCTTCGTAACGAACGCAAGCTATCTAGGCGAGCTCGTCGCGTGGAGCGGCTTTGCGCTGTTCACCTGGTCGCTTCCTGGCGTCTTCATTCTGACGATCTCGGCTGCGAATCTCATCCCACGTGCGCTCGATACCCATCGTTGGTACTACGAGCGTTTCTCGGACTACCCGCGAGAGCGGAAGATCCTCGTTCCGTTCCTGTGGTAGCCAGCCGCTATCCTGCCGGTGCCCTGGTGCCGGTCGAGGGTCGGCGGGACGCGCGGATAAGACCGCGTTCAAGTCCCCACGCCATGGTATCTCGCACGGTGTCGGCCAGCGGGCGCGCGGCGTAGCCAAGCTCGTCAGCGGCCTTGGCCGAGCTCACCTTGCTATTGGTCCGCTGTAGGACGGCCACGGCTTCACGGTTGAACGCGAGCGATCGAGCGACGAACCGGCCGTACAGCTCGGCGCCGTGGGCGGCGAGCCGCGCGAGCGGCAGCGGCATCACCATTCGTGGGGCTCGGGCGCCGCCATTGTAGGCCACGAGGTCGGCCAACTCCGTGAGACCGGCCCAGGTGCCGGAGAGGATATAGCGCTCGCCGGCGCGTCCCCGTTCCGCTGCTGCGATCGCGCCGACCGCCACGTCGCGTGAATCCACCCAATCGTGGCCGCCGGGCAGCAAGGCAGGGATTCTCCCGGCGTAGAGGTCGAACAGCATCTGTCCGGTTTGTGTCGGCCGGTAGTCGTAGGGTCCCATGATCCCGCTCGGGCACACGATGACCGCTTCGAGCCCTCGCGCTGCCGCTTCCATGACCAGAAGTTCCGCCTGCGCTTTCGATCGCACGTACGGCGTCACCTCCGCCGTGTCGAGCAGCTTGCGATTTTCATCGAGAGGGTGCTCGAGCGGAGTCTGGCACAACGCGTGGACGGAGCTCACGTGAACGAGACGGCGCACGCCCGTGCGCTCACACGCCTCGATCACGTTGCGCGTGCCCTCGACGTTCGTCCGGCGGGTCGTCTCGCCGAGGCGTGGATCCGTGGAGACGTGGGCCGCCGAGTGGTACACGACGTCTGCCCCGGCGAACGCTTCGCGCAGGCTGGCCGGATCCATGATGTCGACCTTGGCCGGAGTTACCGATACGTCGTCGAAGCCGCGCGGCGACGAGTTGTAGAGCGCGCGCACCTCGTGATCGGCGTCGCGTTCGCGCAGCGCGCGGATCAACGCCGCACCGACCAGTCCCGAGGCACCCGTTACCGCAATTTTCGCCATGCCGTTCGTTGCCTTGACACTAAGCCCGGTCGGGGAGAATACCCTGGCATCGCCCGATCGGGGAGCAGGTCCATGAGCATCGTCGTCACGGGTTCTACCGGTCAGGTCGGGCTTCACCTCGTCGAGGCGCTGGTCGCTCGCGGGCACCGCGTTCGGGCGGTGACGATGCCCGGCGATCGAACCCTGCGCGACCGTCGCGACGTCGAAGTCGTGGAGGCCGACGTCCGCGATGCTGCGTCGCTAAATCGCGCGTTCCTCGATGCCGACACCGTCTATCACCTCGCGGCGGTCGTCAGCACCAAGACCACGGACGACCCGGTTTTGTGGGCCGTCAACGCCACGGGTGCGGCCAATGCTGCACGCTCCGCCCGCGAAGCCGGCGTGCGCAAGTTCGTGCATTTTTCATCGATGGTCGTCTTCGATCCGGATCCACGCGATCGGCCATTGGACGAAGAGCGCCGGCGGGTGTGCGGCGAGGCCCACGCGCCCTACAGTCGCTCGAAGGTGTTGGGTGAGAGACTCGTTCGTCGTGAGGTCGACGCCGGGCTCGATGCGGTGGTCGTGCATCCAACCGTTGTCGTGGGCCCGCACGAGAATCACCACGCCGGCATCGTCCGCAACTTGATCGCACCAGGCATGGCCGGCAAGCTGCCTGCGGTGATCGAAGGCGGCTTCAATCTCGTGGACGTCGACGACGTCGTCACCGGCGCGATTGCTGCGGCGGAGCGGGGGCGAACCGGCGAGAGCTACATCCTCAGCGGTCGCTGGTACTCAGTTCGACACTTTGCGGGCCTCTGCGCGTCGATGTCAGGTCGGCGCCGGCCCGTGGTGCAGCTGCCGATGTGGCTCGCCAAGGGGGCGCTGCCCTACGTCGAGCTCGCCGCACGCCTGGTGGGGATGCGCGCGCCTTTCAACGCCGAGGAGCTCAACCAGCTCGCCGGCAATCCCTCGATCCAGTGCGGCAAGGCCGAGCGCGAGCTCGACTACCGCCCGCGTGCGATCGACGGCGCGCTGGACAGGGTGAAGGCATGGTTGGAGTCGGGCGCCCCAAGGCCGGCTCACTCACAGTGAGTATTCGTCCCAGGCCCACCACCACAGCTCCACCGCCAACGCGTCGATGTCACGGCCGAAGTGCCGACGCGCGAGCGGGCGGAGGTCGCTCGAGCCGAGCTGGGCCATTTCGACGACAGCGGAGTCGAGGGCACGCCGGCGTGTGGCGTCGGCGACGAGCCATTGCATCAACAGGGTCGCTTGCCAGTAGTTCTTGGTCGCGATTGGGGCCCCACTGCCGAGTTCCGCGATCGGGGTCCACTGGCCACCGCGCCGCAGGCCTGTGCGATAGACGAGCCGAATATCCTGACGGCTGATGGCGAGTTGTTCGACGTTTGCTAGCGACTCGAACAACCAACTCCGCTGAGCCGCGAGACCCCAGGCGCGTTCCATCAACGCGTGATGGGCTTCGTGCACATACGTCGGGCGCACCTCGCCGTAGGCCCGCGAGAACGAGGCCGTCGCGACGCCCTGCCACGTGAATCCGTCGTCCTCCCGCAGCGGTTCAACGGCTGCGCCGCGTGCGGCCGAGTATCGCGACCAGAACCCGCGATATCCGGCATCTTCGGCGAAGACCAGCAGTGGAACGCTGCTCGATGGTACCGGCATGCTCGGCAGGAGCTGTCGCGTGTGGACATAACTCCGCTCAAGTGCGTCGAGCACCGGCGCGGGCGCGAGTGTCTCGGCGTCGGTTACGAGCACGAACGGCGCGCGGCGAAATACCCTCACACGATCCGGTTCCGGGAACGTAGCGATGAGGTCGTCCAGCTCGCGATCCTCGGCGGTGCGATCGTCGTCGCGCCACAGTTCGAAGGACTCGATTTCGATGACTCCGGGGTCCACGAAGCGCAGGCCCCAGCGCGTGGTCCGTCGCAGGTCCGGAACGCGCCCGCGGTCGTGCCGGAAGTGCACAAGCGGGATCTCGATCGATCCACGGTCGTCGACTTCGATCTCGTGCCAGCGCCGGGTGCCAACCGAGTCATCGAACAGCTCGACTTCGACGCGCGTCGCGCCTGGTCCGCGCGCGCGGAGGTTCAAGACGAGCCGGCTAGCGAGCGCAAACGGAAGCGAAAACTCGGACGAGACGCTCACCCGGCCTCCGGTGCTCCCGGCGAGAACGAGGCCTGTGTTTCCGCCGGGCTCGAGACCAACGCCTTCGAGCGTCACCCACGGCGCTGCAAGCGTCTCGTTGGGCGTGAATGTCCGCAGGTAGACAAGCGCGGGTGCAAGGTCGGTGTCCGCATTTACCGCCGGTCCGAATCGCTCGATGCCGACCGCAGCGCTCGCACCTGGCCCAGGACCGGACGCCGCTGCGAGCAGCGCGACGCCGCTCATCAGAAGCACAGGCCCGAGCCGCCGCGTGTGCATTCCCAACTAGTGTGACCGCAACAATCGCGTGGGGCGAATCATGCCATCCGGTTTGCGCGCGCGGCGTTCGTCGCGCGCGCAAACCGCCGGGCATCGCGCCGAGTAGCCGACCGCTTTACGCCGACCCCTCGCCGTCATCGGACCCCAGCAGCCGCTGGATGCTCACGTCGATCCGACTCTCGATCAACCGCATGATGCTCTCGAACTCCAGGCGATCCACGTTGAGGCCGAGCACGAGGCGACGACGGGTTGTCGACAATAATAGGTCGCGGGCTTTGGCGATGCGACGCGCGGCGTTCGAGCGGTGCAGTCCGTACATCGCACCGATCTCATCGATGGTGAGCCCGTGCACGTAGTGATGGCGGAGGACGTTTCGATCACGGGCGGACAACTCGGACAACGCCGCAGTGAACGCCACGCGGAACTCATCGCGGTAGTGCTCCTTGAGAAAGCCGAGCTCGGGGCCCGTCAGTGGCGACGGCACGGCCAAAAGCACATCCTCGGCTGGCGTGACCTCCCGACGAGTTCGACGGAGCGATGACAAGGCCTCACGGGTGGCGATCACGCTAACCCAGCTGCGGAGGTCACCCCGGCCGGCGTACTCGCGAATTCTCGGCGCTTCCGTCTCGCTGGAGACGAGCAGCTTCGCGCGGACCGTTTGCTTGATGTCGTCGATCTGGCTGCTCGAGATCTGCAGGTGTGCGAGGGCGCGACCGAGGGGTTCGACGGCCTCGGCTTCGAACGCTGCCACCGCCGCTGCGTCGCCGCTGTCGAGCGCGGCTACGAGGTAGAGGTCGTCGGTACGCGCCCGTTCTAGGGCAGCGACAACGTCACCGGAGGATCCAACGGCGCGGGCGTAGCTTTCAGCTACTGCCTCAGCGGGTGGGGCGAGCCGAGGGTGACGCTCACGCGCCCGAAGTACTCGTTCCGTGACAAGGCTGCGCAGGGCCACGCTGTCGAATTCGCCGACGCCGTTGCGACCTAGCGTGAGCTCGAGGTGACCCCACAGTTCGTCGATCAGCTTCTCATCGTTCGCCGGGGCTCCGGCGGATCCAGACTGTCGACCCCGCGCGG
>CADEGN010000054.1 GCA_902826865.1 uncultured Myxococcales bacterium | reverse complement strand
GCCGGAGCTTCTGGCGCTGGCGGGGCAGGCATGCGGCGGAGCCGGTCCGCGTCGAGGCATGCCTCCTCCGACGAGAGCCCGGCGGCGGCCGAAACGGCACCTCGTAGCCCGATGGCGTCGGTATGCGAGAGCTCATCAACCAGGGCCTCACTCGCCATCCGGCGCTCGGCGAGACACCATTTGGCGCGTTCGAGGGTGTCATCGTCCCAACTCGATTGCACGCGGGCCCGCGCGCAGGCCTCGGTGGCTGCGGCGGCCCAGGCCTCGGCACGGCGGTCAAGCCAGGGCATGAGTTTGTCGGCGGTGACCTCGGCGTAGCTAACTCCGGTCGCCGTCAGGCCGGCGCGGAGACCGGTGCGTGATTGATCGTTCCACCGCTCGTAGACCACCTGCCCCTCGCGCTCGCAGGCGTCGGCTCGCTGCCGCGTGCCGACTTCATCGACGGCAAACGCCGCGGCACCCACGGTGGCGACAGCGACTGCAAGCGCGGCGACTTGCCGTCGGCGCGTGCGCGACCGACCGTGCTCGAGCACCGTTAGCAGTGCCTGCATGCTCGGCCAGCGGGCCGCCGGCGAAGGGTGTAACCCGCGAAGCACTGCCGCACGCAACCACGCTGGTACCGACCCGACCGGCGTGCGCTTGTGTGGTGGGCCGCGCTCCTTTTCCCGCAGCAGGGCGCGCGCCTCGCCGGCTTGGAATGGCCGAGCACCGAAGAGCCCTTCGTAGAGGGCAACGCAGAACGCATATTGGTCGGCGGCCGGGCCCACGGCTTCGCAGCGGTGCTGCTCTGGCGCCATATATTGAAGGGTGCCCATGAGCGTTCCCGCGATCGTGTGGTCGCCGGAAGTATCGAAGCCGAGTATGTCCGCCGAACTTGTCGGCGCTTCGCCGTCTGCCGGCGCGGCAAGGACGTCGGTCGTACACACTAGTCCGAAGTCCATCACCCGAACGCGACCGTCCGCACCGATCATCACATTGCTGGGCTTGAAGTCGCGGTGAACCATGCCGCCAGCGTGGGCGGCCACGAGTCCCCGACCGGCCTCAAGGTACCGCGAGAGGACTTGTTCCCACGGATGCGGCGCTGCGGCCAACCATGACGCGAGGGTTTCCCCGCGGACGTACTCCATCGTGATGTAGATCGCGTCGCATTGTGACTCGACGTCGTAGACGGGGACGATGTTGGGATGGCTGAGCCGAGCCATCGCTTGGGCTTCGCGCACGACACGGGAGCGCCCCTCACTGTCTGGGACGTCGCTACCGACGAGCTTGAGCGCGACTTCACGGCGCAGCTTGGGGTCGTAGGCACGCAGTACTCGGCCCATGCCGCCGCGGCCAATCTGCTCGAGGATGACGTAGCGTCCAAGCTGCGCTGGCACGGGAGCGCCTTCATCCCGCTCTAGCAGGGCGCGCACGGCAACGGTGTCCGCTACGTCGGGAGAGGTGATGGCCTCTGCTTCGCCGCCGCGTTCGCTCGCACGGTCCACCGAATCACGATACACCCGCGACCATGCTTGCGGGGACCGCTCGACAACGGAACACCCGAGCTCGCGCGATCCCGATGGTGATGGTTTCGGGCCTGCACGGACGATGCTGCGTATCGACGCGGGCACCTACACGCACCCCGAAACGACGCTCTTCGCTCACGGTTGCGCATGCGCAGCTAGCCATGCGCGTGCTTCCGCCAGGGGACCGGCGAATTCGTCACCGGCAGTCGCGAACGTCTCCGTAGCCTGCCTCGCCAACTCCCGCGCCGCGTTACGATCGCCACCAGCGTCCCACTGAGCGCGCGCGAGTAGCCACTGCGCATCGGCAACTTGAGGAGGGGCAGCGCCGAGTTCGAGTCGCACCTGCATTGCCCGTCGCGCCAAACTGGTGGCATCGCCCGGTCGGCGATCATCCAGCGCGATGCCGGCGAGTCCCACCAACGTGACGTCCAGCTCACGATTCGCGGGGTCATCGCGGCCTTCGACGATCGAAAGCGCTCGCAGGTAGAGTCGTTCCGCTTCCGCGGGCGCACCGATTCGGCGATTCGCGTCTGCGAGGTTGTTGAGCACCAGAACCACCTCTGGGTGATTCGGGCCGAGGTTCTCCTCGAGGATCATGAGCGTCCTCTCGAATAATCGCTTTGCCTCGGCGTGGGACCCGCCAGCCGCGAGGATCAGCCCAAGATTGTTGCTGAACATCGCGACCTCCGCGTGGTTGGGGCCGAGGCGCTTCTCTTGGATCTGCAGGGCACGTGTGATCAGGCGCTTCGCGTCGTCGTGTTTGCCGTTCGCGCGCAGCGCCATGGCGAAGTTGTTGAGTATCGCGGCGACGTCTGGGTGCTCGGGGCCGAGACCCCGCTCGAGCGTGGCGAGTGCTTGCTCGTAACTCGCCGCAGCTCGCTCCGCGTCGCCCAGGGTGTCGTAGGTGAGCGCCAGGTTGTTGAGCGTCGAAGCGACCTCGAGGTGATCAGGACCTAGTGCCTGCGTGCGGATCGCCAATGCGCGCTCGTAGATCACTCTGGCCTCCGCGACGGCGCCGCGGTCGTGCAGCGTGTTGGCAAGATTGTTGAGGATCGCCGCCACCTCGGGGTGCTGCGGACCCAGCGCGGCTTCAGCGATGACGAGCGCCCGCTCGTGTAGTGCCTTCGCCTCGTCGTAGTGGCCCAGCGTTCGTTCGACGTTGGCCAGTCCACCGAGGGCGATCGCGACATCGGGATGATCCGGTCCCAACACCTGCTCGCGGAGGGTCAGCGCGTCTTGATAGCGCGCCTTTGCTTCCGCGTAGTCACCCGCGCGTAGCAGCGTCGCGCCAAGGAATGTGTCGAGGCGCGCCTGTAGCAGCCCCTCGCTATCGCCACCGGCGCGGAGTTCGAGCTGGGCGAGCTGGGCCCAGCGCAGTCCATCTCGCTTTCGCGCTAACCACCACCCGACGCAGTTGGTCAATGCGATTCCGGCCGCCGCGGCGAGCTCGGGCTCGCCCACTTCGTGGGCAGCGAAATAGGCCTTTTCAAGCTCGAGTTCCTCGTCGTTGTGGCGCCCGGCGTGCCCGGTCGCAATTCCCACCGAGAGTTGGGCGGACGCGACCAACGGCGGCCACTGCAGCTCGCGCGCACGCTCCAGCGCGGCGGTTGCACTCGACATCGCGTCATCGTACCGCCCGGCCGCTCGCAGGGCGGCGGAGCGCGAGAGCTCGTTTCGCACGATGTCGATCGCAGCGCGGATTTCCGTGGCGGGAGGCGCTGGCGCTCGGCTGAGGCGTTCGCCGTCGAGGCATGCTGCCGCCGAGGCAAGCCCCGCCGCGGCAGAGATGGCCCCGCGCACGCCCGCAGGATCCGGGTCTGAGAGCTCGTCGACCAGGGCTTCATGGGCCATGCGGCGCTCGGCGAGGCACCACTCGGCCCGCTCGAGGGTGTCCGCGTCCCAATCCGCGCGAACATGGCTGCGCACACACGCCTCGGTGGTCGCTTGCGCCCACGCGTCGGCGTGGCTATCGAGCCAGGGCATGAGTTTGTCCGCGGTGTCCTCGGCATAGCTAACCTCGGTCGCGACCAAGCCCGCGCGGAGCGCCGCGCGCGAGGGACCATCCCAACGCTTGTAGATGACCCGACCCTCGTGCTCACAGCTCGCCAGGGTCCGGCGCCGGCTGATTTCACGCGCCCCAAACACTGCGGTGGCGACGGCCGTCAGGCCGACGAAGGCAGCGACGACGCGACGCTGGCGCGCGCGCGTGCGACCGTGCTGAAGCGCGGCAAGAAGGGCCTGCATGGACGGCCAGCGCGCCGCCGGCGTGGGTTCGAGCCCGCGGAGCACGGCGGTGCGCAACCAAGCCGGCACAGACCCTACCGGCACGCGCTTGGCGGACACACCGCGCTCCTTAGCGCGAAGCAGCGCGCGAGCGTCTTCGCCTGAGAATGGGCGGACGCCGAAGAGGCCCTCGTAGAGCGCGACGCAGAACGCATACTGGTCGGCAGCCGGTCCGACCGCCGCTCCGCGATGTTGCTCGGGCGCCATGTAATGCAGGGTCCCCATCACGACGCCGGCCCCGGTTTGGTCGCCGGACGCGTCGAGACCGAACAGCTCAGGCGAACTCGTCCGCAGATCCCCAGGCACGCCCGCATCCGAAGGCGACACGACCGGGTCACTCGTGCGCACCAAGCCGAAGTCCATCACTCGCACGCGATCGTCGGCGCCGATCATCACGTTGCTGGGTTTGAAGTCGCGGTGGACCATGCCGGCTGCGTGTGCCGCCGAAAGACCTCGACCTGCGTCGAGGAAGCGCAACAGCACCTGCCGCCATTCCCGGGATTCGCGTGCCAACCACGTGGCGAGGGTGTCACCTCGGACGTACTCCATGGCGATGTAGATCCCGTCGCCTTGGTACTCGACGTCGTAGACCGGGACGATGTTTGGATGGCTGAGCTGAGCCATCGCCTGGGCTTCACGGACAATGCGGGTGCGCCCCTCGCTGTCAGGGACATCGCCGCCGACGAGCTTGAGCGCAACCTCGCGGCGCAACTTGGGGTCGTAGGCGCGTAACACCCGGCCCATGCCACCGCGGCCGATCTGTTCGATGACCACGTAGCGGCCGAGATGCGTCGGCAGCGGGGCTTCGTCGGCGAGCTTGTACAGCCCGCCGTCGCCGATGGTCGGAGGCGAGTCGAGTGTGGTGGCGCTCGCCGGGTCGATCCCGTCCTCTGCCGCGGGCTCCACTACATCACGATACACCTGCGGATCTTGGTGCGAAAACCAGGACCAAGCGCATCCGCCCTGCCGTCCAACGCGCCGCGGAGCGTACGTGCGCCGGCGGCCCGCCGCGTGGGGAGCGACCTGCGCGGTTGAGTCCACTCACGACGCCAATGATCCTCTGTGTGCGACTTCGCGAGCCGACCCTCGTCATCGTGCTCAGCGGTGGCTGTCAGCCGGCCGCCGACAGCCAGGACCCCATGCCCAATCAACGTTTTCGCACCGTATTGCTCGCCCTCACCCTTGTCGCGCCGGCGTGCGACAAGACCGCGGAATCGGCCAAGGCCGAAACAAAGGCCGCTGATAAGGCGGCCCCCGAGAAAGACCCGAAGGAGTTGTTTGCCGCGAAGATCCCCGAACTCCCCGCGCCCTTGGCCAAGCTCGACTTCGGGATGACCGCAGAGGAGGCCGCCAAGGCCGCACCCGAGATCACAAAGGGATACGCGAAGTCGAAAGAGTACAAAGGCACCTATGTTGGCTACTACGTGCCTAAAGACAGCAACAAGCTGATGAGTATGCGCGTCGTGGTCGAGGCCGAAGGCGCCGATGTCGAAAAGATCCTGACCGCGGCATGGGGTGAGCCCAAGCGCGGAACCGAGCTAGAGAATCCGAAGCTGTTCTGGTTCAACCCCGACAAGGGCATTCGCGCGACGGTCTCCAAGGGTTACGGCAAGGAAAAAGAGGTTCAGTTCGATGCCTACCTGCCGGCGAAAAGCCTCCTCGGAGAGGGCAAGGACAAGCTCGGCTTCGAGACCTCGCGTTTGCTCGGCGCGACGCCCGACGACCTCAAGAAAAACTATGCCAAGTACCTCGAGGAGCTCACCAAGGAGCGGGCCGAGCAGCAACGCGCCGACCTCGAGAAGTTCGCCGGTAAGAAACTCGAGGTGCTGGGCGAAGCCAGCGCTAGCACCCACCTTGATCTGCTGCCGACGGAGTACGGCAGCAGCTTCACGCGCGTAAATCCGACGCTCGAAGGCGGCAAGATCGTTCGGTTCCGCGTTGGGCTCGACTATAAGCCGTTCCCGCCGGCGAAGGAGGAGCTCTTTGCCATGCTCAAGGCCAAGTGGGGGGAGCCAAAGGAACAGGAGGATCTCGGCCGCAAGCAGTGGCTGTTCAACGCGGCTGCTCCCCGTGTCGTCGTCGAGAACGACGACATCTCGAAGAAGTGGGACATCGAGGTCTCGCCGTAAACGCAGGTCGCGTGCGCTGTCGCCAGCTCGTTGATCCCCTGGCGCGCGCGACACCGCCTCGGCGCCATTCGAGCTGCCGGCAAGGTTGGGGGCATTGCGCGGTCGGCGGGACCCGCGTCCATGGGTTGGCTAGAATTTCCGGTGCGAAGTCGCGTGCACGCCGCGCGACGTGAGGCCACGCATCATCGGCGCCGTCGGATCGCCCGATCACGCGACGCTCAGGGGTTGTGGTGCTCCCGCGCGTGGGTAGACTCGGCCGCCGACCCCTCCGATGCCTGCAACCGCTGCTATCTTCCGCGCCGAAGGCGTGCTCCTACAAAGCGGCGTGATCCATGCCGCCATGTTCATGGCCGGACAGCGTGCGGGTATGCGCGAACGGATTCTCCGTTTCGGTCAGGCCCTCGCGTCCGCTCCGGTGTTCGGCCTGCTCGGCCAAAACGATCGCAGCCTCGGTAACCGCGTGGCGCACCTGTGCTACCGCGACATGACCGAGGATCGCGTCGTCGTGCTCGCCGAGGAGTACGTCGAGGACATGCTCGATCAAAAGGTCCTCGATAGCGGCATCGAGCTCATGCGCAAGGCCAAGGCCGATGGCCACCGTGTCGTCGTGCTGGCCGAGGGCATTGCCGAGATCATGGATCGCCTTCGCGAGCGTCTGCGCTACGTGGATGACCTTGTGTGCAACCGGCTCGAGTACCGCGGCGGAAAGGCGACCGGCAAGCTTCTCGAACCGGTTATCGGTGGCTACGAGGGCGGCAAGTGGCTCCAGCAGTACGCACGCGAGCACGACATCGATCTGTCGCGGTCGTTCGCCTACGCCGGCCACGGACCTGATCTGCTCCTGTTGTCGGCGGTCGGCCACCCTTGCGCCGTCAACCCCGACTTCACCCTGCGCAAGGCCGCGCGCGAGGCCGACTGGCCGATTATGGACTACCGGGCGTAACCGTGACCGTCGACCGCCAAGGTGCGATCTCCGTCCGCGAGACCCTCGCGGGTAAACATATCCTTCTCACTGGTGCGTCCGGGTTCCTCGGCAAGGTGTGGCTGGCGATGATGCTGCACCATGCGCCGCAGATCGGCCGGATCTATGTGTTGCTACGCGGCAAAGGGCGCGGCGTACGCGAGCGATTCGAGAAGATCGTCAATAGCTCGCCGGTGTTCAAGGTGCTGCACGAGGCCCACGGCGAGCGCATGAGCGAGTTCGTGTCGCGGCGGATCGAAGTGATCGCCGGCGACGTCGGCGAGAAGGGGCTCGGCATCGACCCAGGGGTTGCTGCCCGCCTGAACCACGATCTCGACCTGGTGCTCAATTTCGCTGGCCTGGTCGATTTCAATCCCGACGTGCGCGACGCCGTCCTATGCAACGTTGACGGTGCGGTGAACGTCGCGGACTTCGTCGCTGCCTGTGACCATGCCCGCGTGCTGCATGTCTCCACCTGCTACGTCGCTGGCGAACGCGATGGTTTCATCCCGGAGACGGTGTTGATCGACCGCTCGCCCAGCGGTAAGCCCATCGATCCTGCCCGCGAATATGACGAGCTGCAGGAGATCATCGCCGATACCGCCGCCGAAAACGACAGCCCCGAAGTGGATGCCCAGCTGCGTGGCGACGTGGTCAGGCGTCTGGCCGAGCGCGGGCACGAGAACGACGAGCGGCGCATCGCCGATATGGTCGGTCGCATCAAGCGCAAGCGGCTACGCGAGATGATGGCGAAGGCCGGGTCGGATCGCGCCCGCCATTGGGGATGGCCCAACACGTATACGTACACCAAGGCCCTGGCCGAGCAGCTGTTGTGCCGCCGCACCGACGGCGTCGAGTTTGCGATCCTGCGCCCGGCGATCGTCGAGAGCGCGGTCGATTTTCCGTTCGCCGGCTGGAACGAGGGCTTCAACACCTCGGGCCCTCTTGTCTACCTCGCGGGCACATGGTTTCGCCACGTGCCGGCGGCTGCTGGCAATCCGCTCGACGTCATTCCCGTCGACTTCGTCTGTCGCGCGCTTACCACCGCCGCCTGTGCGCTCTTGCGCGGTGAGGCCACGCGCGTCTACCAGTGCGGCTCGTCCGACCGGAACTTCCTGGCCATCGATCGACTCACTGAGCTCTCTGCGCTCGGCCACCGCCGTTACCTGCGTGAGCACGGAGACAACGCCATCGAGCGGCTGGTGCTCGCCCGCTGGGACGCGATCGCGGCCGACCCGGAGCATGTCCTCAACGTCGCCAACATTCGCGCGTTGGTCGCTCAGGTAGCGCGCTACCTCAAGCATGGCCTGCCTGAGAAGATCCCGACCGAGGTACGTGAGTGGGCCGACGATCTGTCGAAAACGACGGACAGCGCGGTCCGGAAGCTACGCCAGATCGAGGACGTGCTCGACCTGTTCATGCCTTTCACGTACGAGCACTACTGCGTATTCCAGTGTCGCGCGATCGATCGCCATTCGGTGGTCGAGCCCGAGTTCCGGTTTTCGCCGGAGTCGATCGAGTGGCGCCATTACTGGCTCGACATCCATATGCCGGGCTTACGACGCTGGTGCTTCCCCGAGTACGAAGACACCGAGCGCGAGACGTATTCGCCGAAGGTCCTGTTCCAGCTGCTGGATCCGCCCGCGCCGGCGAGCGTGGCCCCTGCGCGCGAGGAGGTAGGTTCGTGACGATCTTCCTGACTGGATCGACGGGCTACGTCGGTTCGTACGTGGCCAACGAGCTGCTGTCGCGCACGGGGGATCGCATTGCGGTGCTTGTGCGCGCCCGCGATGAGAACGAAGCCCGTCAGCGCCTGTGGAAGTCGATGCAACTGCACATGGACTTCGACGTGTTCGCCGGCTACTTGCCGCGGTTCGATATCTTCCTCGGCGATTTGACCTCCCACGAGCTCGGCTTCGATGCTCGAACGCGGGCTCGTTGGGTTGACACCGTAAGTTCGGTGATCCACTGCGCTGCGTCGCTCAACCGCAAGAGCGACAAGGTTTGCTTCAACGTGAATCTTCGCGGGACGCTCGAGTTGGTGAAGCTCGCGCGCCTGGCCCAGGACAAGCGTGGGCTACGTCGGTTCAGCGACGTGTCTACCGTGGCGGTCGCTGGCCACCGCAGCAATGAGATCGTCATCGAGGATGAGGCCGTAGAGTGGGACCGCAGCGACTACGATCCGTACGCGCGGACCAAGAAATTCTGCGAGTACATGGTCCATGAGCTGCTCTCCGACGTGCCGGTGACCATCTTCCGCCCGAGCATCGTGCTCGGCGATAGTCGATTTCCCCAGACGACGCAGTTCGACATGGTTCGCGCGTTCTCAGCGTTGGCGTTCATGCGCGTGCTCCCACTCCGCAAGGATTGGAAGGTCGATATCATTCCAGCCAACTACGTCGGCGAGGCGATCGCACGGATCCACCTCGATCCCGATCCGGCCCACGGCATCTACCACCTAAGCTCCGGCGAAGGATCGCTCACCTACGGGCAAATCGTCGCGGCACTGCGAGCGGCGGGACACAAGCCGCGCACCTTCTTTGCGCCCGCCCTCGAGCGGACCTTCGAACTCGCTGTTGAGGCCTTGATGGCGACGCCCCGCAAATATGGCGTGGCGCCGGCGGCCTCGTTGATGAAGGTGTTCTTGCCGTACCTTACGTACAACACGGTGTTCGACAATCGTCGCGTCGTGCAGGCGCTCGGCCACGCCCCGGCGCCGTTTTCCGAGTACGCATATCCGCTGTTGCGTTTCGCGACGGAGGGCAAGTTCACCTACCCGTACCGGCCCTATCCCGCCGACGCCGATGCGCGGATCGGGCGCGCAGCGCCCAAGAGCGCGGCAGGGTGGGGCAAGGGCGCCGCCATGCCAGTGGAGCGGGGCTGATGGGACTGCTGTCGCGGATCAAGGACGCGTTCGACCCCGATCGCGTGCTACAGGAGATCATGGCCGGCTTCATCGAGGCCGTGGCGGTAGAGCGCGCGCTCGATGTTCGGCAAAACGTGTGGAAGCCGGGTAAGCCGCTCAAGCTTCTGTTTGCGGGCTACGTCGGTACGCGCAACACCGGTGCTGACGTGCGCGTGGAGGAGATGATCCGCCAGATCCGCCACGTCGTCGGCGACGAGGTCGCGGAGTTGACCATCATGACGGTCGATCCCGAGCTGACCGCAGGCTACTTCCGCACGGTGCGCCAGGTTGGGCTACCGGTTGTGTTCCCCAAGTTTCTCCACGACGAGTGCCCGAAGCATCACGGTGTCATCGCGTGCGAAGGGTCAATGTTCAAGTCGAAGTTCGCCAGCGCGCTGTCGGTGATGATGGCGGGCGCGCTGGGCATTGCCAACGCCGAGGGCAAGCTCAGCGTCGGTTATGGCGCCGAAGCCGGCAACATGACGCCGGCGCTGCGCGACTTCGTGAAGAAGCACTGCCGCAACTCGCTAGTGTTGTGTCGTAACGAGCCGTCGCGTGAGGTGCTCGGCCGGCTTGGTATCCGCACAAAGGGCGGCGCCGATACGGCCTGGACGTTCGAGCCAGCACCGCTGCCGCAGGGGGCGGAGCGTTTGCGCCAAGCCGGATGGGACGGCAAGACGCCCATCTTGGTGGTCTGCCCGATCAACCCGTTTTGGTGGCCGGTGAGGCCGGACATCGCCAAGGCCGCGGCGATGCGCCTCGTCGGACAGTACCGGGACGAGCACTACCAATCGATCTACTTCCATCACAGTTCACCCGAGGCCAAGGCCAAGTACGACAACTACTTGGACGCGATCGCCGCTGGGGTTAACCACTTCTGCAGCCGGCGACCCTGTTTTCCGGTTCTGGTGGCGATGGAGCAGCTCGACGAGCACGCCTGCGACGACCTAGCCCCGCGCTTGGCCACCGGGGCGCCGATCATCGCGAGCGGCCGCACAAACATGTTCGAGATGGTGAGCGTCCTGCGCAACTGCACATGGATGCTCAGTTCGAGGTTCCATGCGGTCGTGACGTCCATGCCCGGCCTCGTCGCTTCGGCGGGGATCACCATGGACGAGCGAATCCGCAACCTGATGAACGATCGCGGTCACCCGCACCTGTTCCTCGAGGTCGACGAGGACGGGCTCGCCGACAAGGTCGTCAACGTGCTCGAGACCCTCGCGCGCGATCGCGAGCAGATCCGTGATGACATCGGTCGCGCCGTGCCGCGTCAGCTCGCGCTGATGGGCGGCATGGGGATCGACTTCATGGACGAGGTCGTTCGCGTGTATCCCGAGTTCCCGCGCCGCGATCTGCCGCGGACCTGGCAGGCCCACTTGCCTGCGATGGAGCCCGTGCTCCAAGGCCTGCTCGAACGCTACGGATGACGCTTACTCGAGCGTGTCGCGAGCGCGCTGCGCCGCGGTTTCGTTTCGAGTGAGAGACTCCCCAAGACCGCACCCTGAAGGTGCGGCCCGAGCCGGGAATCCAAGTGCGCTTGTATTGGAGTGACGCGCCTCGGATCGCGGTTCACCACCCGCGAATTTTTGTGAAGTAACGCCCGGAAAGGTGACTCTTATTGCGGTCAGATGAGATGGGTCACCCGCCGCGGGGCGCGGCCGGTGGCAAGGGGGGGGACATGGGAACAGGCACCAAAGCAGCTGGAATCTTCGCAATCGGCTTGGCGGCGGCGTGCGGCGATCCCACCGGGCGGGGGGCGAACACCGGCGTGGCCCTTGGCGACGGCGGCGGCAGCAGCGACGAGGGTGGGTCGAGCGAGTTGAGCGGCGGCGACGAGCTTGAATCGGGCACGACCGGCATCGAGCTTGACGATGTCAGTGAGTACGTCTTCGCCCTCGGTCACTACGCGGTTGAGGACGCCCTGCCAAAGACACAGACGGCGTGCCTAGGCGCGTGCCCCTCCGACGGACAAGAGGGCCAGGAGTTCTGCAACTACGTGCACTACAGCGAGACGGTGCACGCGCAGGACTTCGTCGCCTTCCAGCCCAACTCGGCCACGCTGTGGCCGGGCAACGTTGTCCAGGGTGACGACGCTCGCCAAGGCCTTCTCACTCCGATCGGCCTGCCACGTGCGCCGATGACGTTCTCGGTTTCGCTGGAGAATCTCCAGGGGTCGCCCGTGGGGGTGATGCAGTCGCCATCGCTTTCGAGCTTCCGCGAGCAGCGCAACGAGATCCTCGCGGCCGGTGTCGACGGTGCGGTGCCTGCCCAGATTTCCTACGAGATTTCCCGAGTCTTCGAGGAGAGCCAGGTTGCCGTCGACGTCGGCGCTTCGCTCGACTGGGCTGGGATTTACAGCGTGGCCGCGATGTTCGGGTTCGCCGAGAGCAACAGCTCGACCAAGGTGCTGATCGAATTCACCCAGGCGTACTACACGATCGACGTCGACATCCCGGGGCTACCGGCGGATTTCTTCACCGACGATGTCGACGTCGAGCAGCTCGAGACGTACACGGGTGTCGATAACCCGCCGATGTACGTGCAGTCGATCACCTATGGTCGCCGAGTGATCTTCTCGCTCGAGAGCTACCGTTCAGAGGAAGAGATCCGATTCGCGCTCGAAGCCAGCTTCGATGGGCTGCTCTTCGGGGGCGGCATCGACCTCGATATCGAGACCCGGGAGGTTCTTGAGCAATCGAAGATCTCGGCGATGGTGCTCGGCGGCGCGGGCGCGGACGCGGTCAAGACGGTATTAGGCGTCGACGGTCTGTACCAGTTCCTGCTCGATGGCGGCGACTACTCCAAGGACTCCCCCGGGGCACCGATTGCGTACAAGCTTGCGTACCTCGACAACAGCGGCGTCGAGTTCGCCTTCACCACCGACTACAGCGAGCGGCAGTGCTACGACAACTACGTCGACGTGTCCGCCCAGCTTGCTCGTCTCGACTACCAGGGCGGCAACGACGATGGAGCGGGAGTCAACGTGTACGGGCATATCATGTTCCGGATCGCGCCTCCCGGCGAGAACAATCCGTGCCGGACGAATGCACCGGGCTGGCAGATGTTGTTCGATCGCAGCAGCGACGGACCGCAGGACGTCTGGGGGATGTGGGTCCCGACCACGCCAGTTGTGAAAACCGTCTACGACTTCCAGGTCGCACCGGAAAACGCCCTGTGCATCCGCGGTTGGCTCGGCGACTACGACGACTGCTGGTTCTGCGACGATGACAGCTTCGGCGAAACAACGCTGGGCCCGTTGAAGCTGTCGAACGGATGGGCCGGCGATCACGTGCTCGACTTCAACGACCAGGGATCGGTGCTTGCCACCGTGCGGGTCTCGGTGGACTGAGGGGAACAACAATGACACGGACTTCCATCTCGCCCATGATCGTGATTCTCATCGCCGCCTGCGGCGGCGATGGCGGCTCTCGGGGAGCTATTGAACCTGATGCCGGGGCCGAGGAGAGCAGCTCGGGAGAGCCGGCCGACACCAGCACTGGGGCCGGCGAAAGCAGCAGCGACGACGACGGCAGCACCGGGACGCCAGATCAGTCCGACGCCATCAATTCGTATCTGCTTCAACTCGATCACGTCATCATCGATGACCCGCAACCCAAGCACGTGATCGAGTGCGATGACACCGTCTACGAGTGTCCCGATCCGTGGGCCGAGGGCAACCTCATCTGCGAGCAGGTCTACTACTCCGAGACAAGTCAGCTCGATCAATTCCTCGCCGTCCAGCCCGACTCTCCGGCCCTGTGGCCGGGTGAGATCGTTAGCGGCGCGCAGGTGGCAAACGGATTTCTTTCGTCGATCGGCTTGGAGCGGGCGCCGGTGACCTTCAGCATCTCGCTCGAGCATCTCGAGGCCTCTCCGGCCGCGACGCTCCAGTCACCCTCTTTGTCCTCATTTCGAGCCGCCCGCAATCAGATCCTCGCCGAGGGGCTGAACGGCGGCGCCACGCCGGCCCAGATCGCCTACGAGATCCACACCGTGGAGAGCCGCTCGCACCTGTCCGTTCTCGTCGGTGCCTCGGTCGACTGGTCGGGGGTGGTCGATCTCGACGCGTTGTTCGGTTTCGACGAAAGTGAGTTCAGCAACCGGTTCTTGTTCGACTTCACCCAGACCTACTACACGATCGACGTCGACGCCCCAGCGCGACCCGCCGACTTGTTGGCGCCGGAGGTGACCCTCCAGGACGTCCAGCTCGCGGCGCCGTTTGGCAACCCGCCGATGTATGTCCAGTCGATCTCGTTCGGCCGACGGGTGCTCTTCGCCCTCGAGACGGACTCATCGTTGGAGGCCATCGTCGCAGCCGTCGACGCTGCGGTCAGCGGGGTCGCCGAGATCGAGGGAGACTTCGAAGCCCAAGAGACGCTGAGTGCCTCTAAGATCACAGCTGCGGTGCTAGGCGGAGATGCCGAGGCTGCTGTTTCCACGATCCTCGGGGTTGAGGAGCTGATGGCTTACATTACCGAGGGCGGCAACTACTCCAAGGACTCGCCGGGCGCACCTATCGCGTACAAGCTCGCGTATGTCGACAACGCCGGCGTTCGACTCTCGCTCACGGCGGTGTACCCCGAAACCAAGTGCCACTGACGAGCCGCGTGTGCCCGGGGGCGACCCGGGCACGCGAAGCGTGGGCCGGAGGACGGCCTTCGGTCAGGCAGCGCGCGCACCGCGACGAGGACCCGGCTGTTCCCGCCCTTACGCCCGCGGCTGCACGCCGGGGTCGGTTGGGGCCCCGATAACGCGCATCACAGCCGGCCTCGCAACCGTTCGGCTGCGCCTGGGTATGCTCCGCCCCGCGGCGCCGACCCCTGGGCGCCCGCGGCGTCGCCATGCATTTCCTCGAGCGCATCTTCGACAACTTCCAGAACTCCCCGAATCGAGCTGAGCTCGTCGAGGTCCATGGACGCGAGCTCGTCGCCCATGACGGTCGCGCGATGGTCGGCCTGATCGCGCGCGCCCGCGGGTTCGTCGCTGCGGCGGGGATCCAACCGGGCGACCGCGTCGCACTGCTCGCGCCCAACTCGGCGAAGTGGGTCGCCACCGATCTGGCGATCTTGGCCCACGGGGCGATCGTTGTTCCGCTCTACGACAAGCAGGAGCCCAAGGATCTGGCGGTCATGCTGCGCAACGCCGAGCCGAAGCTGCTGGTGGCGGCCACGCGCGAGCTCGCCGATAGCATCGCGGCGGCCTGGCCCGAACACGGTCGTATCGCGGTGTTCGACGAGGTCTTCGAGGCCGAGCCGAGTAACGGCGGGATCCACCCCATCGCCGGTCCTGACCCTGTCGCGATCATCTATACGTCGGGGACCTCCGGCGAACCGAAGGGTGTGGTGCTCTCGCGCGCCAACCTTGACTTCATGATTCCCAGGACGATCGAGCGGCTCGCGCAGGTCGCAGGCAAGCACGACCGCGTCGATCGTGTCTTCCACTTCCTACCCCTGTGCTTCGCCGCTTCACGCATGATGCTCTGGACGCAGCTTTCGCGTCCGAACCCCATCATGTTGTCGACCGACCTCACCCAGTTGGTCGTCGAGATGGCTGCAGCCAAACCCCACTACTTCCTCAACGTGCCGGCCGTGCTCGAGCGGATCAAGACCGGTGTCGGAGCGAAGATCAAGGACCGCGGCGGTCTTGCGGAGAGCCTCTACGAGCGCGGGATCGAAGCATATCGTGCGGTCACATCGCACACCGCCGGCTTCCTCGATCGCGCCACGCTCGGCCTGGCGGAGCGGGTCGTGTTCGCCAAGATCAAGAGGACGATCGGCGAGAACCTGGAGTTTCTCATCTCCGGTTCCGCACCGCTTGCTGAGGACACGCAGAGGTGGTTTCAGATGCTCGGGATTCCGGTGTATCAGGCCTACGGCCTGACCGAGACAACCGGGATCGTCTCGCTCGACGAGCCCGACTGCGTGGTTCCCGGCCGGGTCGGCGTCGCGCTTGGAGGGATCGAGACGAGGATTTCCGAGGAGGGCGAGCTACTCGTCCGCGGCGAGAACATCTTCGCGGGGTACTGGAAGAAGCCCGACGAGACCGCCAAGGTCATGCAAGATGGGTGGTTTCACACCGGGGATCAAGTCGAGATCAAGGACGGCAACATCCAAATCATCGGCCGAATCAAGAACCTCATCGTGCCCGAGTCGGGCCACAACATCGCCCCGGAGCCGCTCGAGGAGAAGTTTCTGGTTGCCTGTCCAGAGGTGACGCAGTGCGTCGTTGTTGGGCACGCGCGGCCGTTCATCGCGATCGTGATTCCCGGGACGCCGAAGCGTGAGGCCGTCGATCGCGCACTTGAGCTCGTCAACGCTGATCTGCCGGCCTACCGGCGGATACGTCGGGCGATCCTCGTCGACGAGGCATTTAGCGTGGAAAACGGCATGTTGACCGCGAACCAGAAGCTGCGCAGGGCTCGGATCGAGGCTCACTTCAAGCCGGCGATCGACGCCGCATACGAGGCGGCCAAGACCGAGCGGAAAGCCGACGTCGCGGCTGCCCGGGCCTAAACACGTGCGAATCGCGTGGTCGCCTCGGGATGTGAGCTTGGCCGTAGTGCGCAGCCGACTGCGCGGTTTCGCGGCCCTCGCGGGCGTGGCACGCCTGCTATGCTCCGCCCGGTTTTGCCGCCTATGGGTGTCCACTGGATCCACGACGACGGCGTCTGCGAGCTAGTCCTCGCGTGTGAGCCCTGCAACGAGATCGGGACAACGATGCTCGCCGATCTCGAGCGGTTCCTCGCCGAGCTCGAGGTCGATCGTATCGCCGCGGTAATCATTCGCAGCGACGTCCGTGGGGGCTTCTCCGCCGGTGCCGACCTTCGCGAGCTCTACCGCGGGTTGCTGACCGTAGAGGACGACGCTCGAGCTGCGCAGCTTACCGATTTTGTCGATCGGATTCACAACGTCATGGACGCCCTCGACACGCTGCCGCTGACCACGATCGGCGTGGTTCACGGCGTGTGCTTCGGCGGAGGCTTCGAGCTCGCGCTCACGTGCGACGTGCTCATCGCCGAGCGGTCCGCGAGATTCTGCTTCCCCGAGCTCCGACTTGGGATCTTGCCCGGCTTTGGTGGGATCCCACGCTTGCGCCGCGACGTATCCAACGCCATCGTTCGCGATCTTCTACTCACCGGTCGCAGCATCAACGCTAAGAAGGCCATGGCTGCCGGGCTAGTCAGCCAGATGGTTCCGACGGGTGAGGGCATCGTGGCTGCCCGTACGATGGCGAGGCAGGCCACCAAGTTTGATCGTGATGCTCTCGCCACGACGAAGCGCTTCATGAAGCCGCTACCGCGGGCCGAGCTTGACGAAGAGAAGCGTCACTTCATCCGCCTGGCCCAGCGGCCGGTGATGCGCGAGGCCCTGCGCAAGTTCGTCGAGAGCGACGATTTGCGGCCCTACCTGCCCTGACCGGCAACGAGAACGACATGAGTGGAAGTCTTGAACGGTTGATTCAACTCGCGTGTAAGCGCTACAACGCCGATCCACTGGCTGTGAAGCCCGAAGATGACGTGTTCGAGAAACTCGGCATCGACAGCTTTCAGGCGGTCGAGCTGATGAGCGAGCTCGAGCTCGAGTTCGACGTCGAGATCCCCGACTACGAACTTCAGGGTGTGCGGACGTTTGTCCAGCTCGCCGCCGCGATCGACAAGAGGCGATAATGCTCGAGCTATCTCGCATCGGATCGATTGGTGAGGCGATTCGTGACTCGGTCGTCACCCACAAAGATGCGGTTGCCTTGATCGAGGCCGACCGCCACCGCGAGAACGTCCGCTACACCTATCGGGAACTGCGTGAGCAGGCCGAGCGTTTCGGGGCGCTCCTGCAAGCGGGTGGTGTAGCGCCCGGGGATCGGGTCGCGATCCTCATGCAGAATCAGGCCAAGTGGATCATTTCGGGGCTTGGTGGGCTGTGGGTGGGCGCGACCTTGATGCCGCTCGACTACAAACTCACTTCCCGCGAGCAGCTGGCCCTGGCCGCGCATGGCCGGCCAAAGGTGCTCGTCACGGAATTCTCGCGTTGGCAGGATCTCCGGCGCGAGCCAGATATCGGGACCCTGGCAGGCACGAGGGTTCTCGTGACGGAGGCACCCGAGGGCGCAGATCTCGGTCAGGCGGAACGTTGGGAGCAGCCAGTCGCTGGAGCGTTCACGTATGTGGCGCGCAACCGCGACGACGTGGCTTGCATCGTCTACTCGTCGGGTACGTCGGGGACGCCCAAGGGCTGCATGCTGACCCACGACAACTACCTCGAGCAGGCGCAGATCCTCGGCAAGCTATTTCCGATGGCGGAAGACGACCGGTTTTTTTCGGTGTTGCCGACCAATCACGCCATCGATTTCATGTCTGGTTTTGTGGGGCCGCTGCTGTTCGGCGCCGCCGTCGTTCACCAGCGCACGCTGCGTCCGCAGTACCTGCGGACGACCATGAAGAAGTACGGCATCACGCACATCGCGTTGGTCCCGACGATCCTCAAGAATCTCGAGGAGAAGGTCCGTGAGCGACTCGACGAGCTTCCGGTGTGGCAACGTCGCGCGATCGATGCACTGACCAAGGTGAACGAGTGGCTCACGGCCCGTACGCCACGGCCCACGCTTTCGCGCACGCTTCTCAAGCCCCTGCACGATGAGTTCGGCGGCAAATTGCGTCTGATCTTCGCCGGCGGCGCATTTATCGATCCGAACACCGCGCGGTTCTTCTACGACTTGGGATTCCCGGTCGCGATCGGTTATGGCCTCACGGAGGCCTGCACTGTCGCGACCGTCAACGATCTCGAACCATTTCGTGCCGACACCGTGGGCAAGCCAGTGCCGGGCGTGGACGTGGAGGTCCGCGGCGCCAACGAATTTGGGGTTGGCGAGGTGTGGATTCGTGGGCGGACGATCATGCGGGGTTATCTCGACGCACCAGAGCTCACGGCTGAAGCGTTGCAAGACGGTTGGCTGCGCACCGGGGACCTTGGCCTGATCGACGCCGCCGGACATCTGAAGCTGGTGGGCCGTGCCAAGAACATGATCGTCACCGAGGGCGGCAAGAACATCTACCCCGAGGACATCGAGAGCAACTTCGAGGACCTGCCGGGTTGCGAGGAGTACTGCGTCTTCGCGGCCGACTACATCTGGCCGACTGGCAAGTTGACCGGCGAGCAGCTCGTGATCGTGGTCCGACCTGAGGCAGGTGAAGTCGCCGACGAAGAGCTCGTCAACGAGTTGCGAAAGCGCAATCGTCGGCTCGCCGACTTCAAGCGTTTGTCGGGGTACATCGTGCGTAGCGCGGACTTTCCCGTCACCGCGTCGATGAAGATCAAGCGCAACGTTCTTGCCGAAGAGCTGCGCCGGCTCGACCGCACGAGTACGATTCACCCACTGTCGGAGTGATGCCGTGGTTGAAGCCTTTCTCGCAATCGTAAACCCGGCAGCCGGGGGCGGTCGCTGCGGTAAGCAGTTCCCGGCCGCGCTGCAGCGCCTACGCGAGGGTGGCCTATCCGTCGACGTGGTGGAGACCAAGGCGGAGGGAGACGCCGTGGGAGTCGCGCGGGCGGCTTGGCACGACGGACGCCGGCGTTTCATTGCGGTCGGAGGCGACGGGACTTCCTACGAGGTCGTGAACGGATTATTTCCGGCGGCTAGCGAGGGTGACGTCCGCCCATCGCTGGGGTTCTTGCCGATGGGCACCGGCAATTCGTTTCTGCGCGACTTTACCGATCGCGGGGCCGAGCACACCATCTTGGCGCTCCTCGAGGGGCGCAGCCGTCCATGTGATGTCATGCGGCTGCATCACGCCGGCGGGATCCTCCACTGGATCAATATCTTGTCGATCGGGTTCGTGGCCGACGTCAACGGCCTGCGCGCCCGGCGGTTCAAAGGCTGGGGCGAGTTTGGTTACGTTCTCGCCGTGGTCACCGCGGTTGCCGGCCTACGTAGTCGACCGTTCCCGCTGCGCTGTGATGCCGGGGAACTCGATGATGGTCCGATGGTGTTCGCGTCGTTTAACAACAGCAAGTTCACTGGCGGCAAGATGATGATGGCGCCCCACGCCAGCACCGCCGACGGCCTAGTCGACTTCATCCGCGTCTCTCCGCTTGGTCGGTTCGGGCTCTTGCGGACGTTTCCAAAGATCTTCGAGGGCAGGCACCTCGAGAATCCCGCCGTACGTGAGAGCCGGCATAAGACGATCGAGCTGGTGGGAAGCGATGAGATCGACGTGATGATCGATGGGGAGGCAGCCCGCGTCGTCCCGCGCGCGATCGACGTCCTACCAGATGCGCTCAATGCAATCGTCTAGACCTGTCACGCCGGGGGACTAGGCGAACGGATCGCACACGCCGCGAGTCGGGTGACCGATGTCGAGGCAGTCATCCGGTGGTCCGCACTCGAAGGAGCCGAGCGTGCAGAAGTTGGTGCAACGTCCCGCATAGCACGAGAACAAGATGTCGCAGTCCGTGCCTTCGACACACGGCGCGTTGAGGTTGCCGCATGGTTCGCAGCTTTCGCACAGGCCGTACTCGACAGTTGCGAAGCGGCACACCGCGACGCCGGGGCACTCAGAGAGGCTGCCCGGCGTCGTGCACATATCCCCGGCGTCGGGCACGTCGAGCATCGGATCGAGGGGAGTGCCGGTTCCGGCTGTGGCGTCCTCGTCAGACGACTCGGCCGAGCTGGTGGCGGCGCTGGTGGGGCTGGAGCT
Organism: uncultured Myxococcales bacterium; assembly: GCA_902826865.1. Taxonomy (GTDB): domain Bacteria; phylum Myxococcota_A; class Polyangia; order Nannocystales; family Nannocystaceae; genus Xiheibacterium. The sequence continues at coordinate 15,170 of CADEGN010000054.1, read as the reverse complement.
TTCGTTTGCGCCCGCGGATGACCCGGTGTTGTCCGCAGCTCCCGAGCTGTCCGCTGGCCCGGTATCACCACCCGTGGCGCCCGTCTCGCTGGAGGTGCTCCCGCTGTTTTCAGCCGTGCCGCTCATCGCCGTTGCGCTGCCTACACCCGCGCTCAGTCCGCCATAACCGCCGCCGCCGCCAACAGAACACGCGGTAACGAGCACGATGAGCGCTGCGAGGCCCCGGACCGCGGTAGCCTCAGCAACCGACCTTTGCCCAGCCCTGCGTGCGATTCCGCCTGCCATGATAACGGTGACGAACAGGGTACCTCGGTGTTGCAGGTCCAGACTCTGCTTCTTGAGATCGTTGGCGCACAACCGCCTTCGGCCTCGACATTGCGGGCTGTCACGGCATGGCCGGGACCTGCGTCGCGTGGATCGACCGGCGACGCCGACGGCGTCAGACGATGTGCAGGCGTTGACGCTTTCGCCCCCATGCACCAGGCGCGTCGTGAAACCGGCCGGCGAGCGGCCGCGCGCATCGCCGACATCGTCCTGCGGCATCTAGATTCCAGGCCCCAAGCTCGTACCAATCGCGTTCAATGAGGATAGCGCCACATCCGGCACACGCTGTCGACTGGCCGACCCGATCGTGGATGTTCCCGGCGTAGACGTACCGCAGCCCGTGGCGCAGTGCCTGATCGCGCGCCCGCTGCAGAGTGCTCGCGGGGGTTGGGCTCCGATCCGTGAGCTTAAAGTCGGGATGAAAGGCCGAGAAGTGCAAAGGTACGTCGGGCCCCAGCGTTTCAACGAACCATCCGCACAACGCGTCGATCTCCTCAGGTGAATCATTGTCACCGGGGATCAGTAGCGTCGTTACTTCGAACCAAACATCGCTCTCGTGCCGGAGCCATCGCAGCGTGTCTTTCACGGGTTCGAGGGCGGCGAAGCAGAGCTTGCGGTAGAAGTGGTCGCTGAAGGCCTTGAGGTCGACGTTGGCGGCATCGATGTGACGGAAAAACTCCGGCCGAGCTTCCGGAGTGATGTATCCGGCCGTTACCGCCACAGTCTTCACACCGTGCTGGTGGCAGGCGATCGCCGTGTCGATGGCGTATTCGGCAAAGATCACCGGATCGTTGTACGTGAAGGCGACGCTCGAACACTCGGCCTCGACGGCGGCCCGGGCGATCGCCTCTGGGGTGGCGCTGTCGTTTAGGCGGTCGTCTTGACGGGCCTTCGAAATGTCCCAGTTCTGACAGAACCTGCAGCCCAGATTGCAGCCGGCCGTTCCAAACGAGAGCACGCTCGTGCCAGGGTAGAAGTGGTTGAGCGGCTTTTTCTCGATCGGGTCGATGCAGAAACCCGAGGCGCGGCCGTAGCTGGTGAGCACCATCTCGTCTCCTCGACGGGCTCGGATGAAGCAGAAGCCGCGCTGTCCGTCGGCGAGCCGACATCTGCGCGGGCAAAGGTCGCACTCGATGCGGTCGCCGTCGCGGTGCCACCATTTTGCCGCGACGACGCTGGAGTCGGCAGTTTCGCTCACAAGCCAAGAGCCTAGCAGCTGGGCCCGGCGGATCCATGGTCGCGCTGGTCTTTGCGGGCGCCGGTCTGCAAGCGCCGCGGAGGGCTGTCGCCGGCAGGATCTGCAGTGGCAAGTGGTCCGCCGCAACGTGCTACAGTTGCGCGCGTGCTCGAGCGTTCGGCTTGGTTCCTCGAACTGGTCGCCGAGCTGGTGAGCACCGAGCTCGACGGCAAGCTGCTCGGTCTGCGCGGGGGCACCGCCGTCGTCGCCATGGCCGACGGCTCTGCCGCGCTCATCCATGAGTCCGAGCCCAACCTCGCTGCAGATGAACTCGCGGCGCAACTCGGAAGCTTCGTCCGCGACAACCGCGGCCTCAATCTCAAGCTTATCGTGCTCGGCGGTGGCGGCGAGATCCGTCGGGTATTGAGTTCGGCCCAGCCGCGGATCGGTTTTGGTCGGGTGGTTCAGGTTTTTTTCGTCGCCGACAATGGCGCAACCTGGTGCGGTGCGCGTTCGCGGCTCGACAGTCCAACAGGGAGGGCGATCGAGCGCGTGCTCGCCCGCTCCGAGGCCACCCATCCCGCGCTCGATGTGCTCAAGGCACGCGTCACGCCTCCGACGGTGGAAGAGCGCGTTCGCCATGAAGAACACCACCGGTTCGTCATGGCCCTACGCACAGGGCTGCCGTGGGCATCGCTCAGCGTGCTGAGTTTGATCGCGCTCGTGTTTCTCGGCGAGGCGATCTGGGGCGGCACGGAGTTCATTCCTACGCTCGTCCGCATGGGGGCCAACGACGCCCGTGCCCTCGCCGGCGAGCCATGGCGACTGCTCTCGGCCACGTGGCTGCACGCTGGAATGCTCCACGTCGTGGTCAACGGGTTCGCGCTGTACTCGATGGGAGGTTTCGTCGAGCGATTGCTCGGTTGGCGGCGTTTTGTCGTCTTGTATGTTGCAGCGGCGCTCGGCGGGGGTATCGCAAGCGCCGTATTCGCACGCGCCGCGCTCTCTGTCGGCGCGTCGGGGGCTGTCTTCGGACTCCTCGGCGCTGCGGCTGCCTTGGCATTCCGGCCCAGCGGCCTAATCCCGCCGTCCGCCGTCGCCGGTCTGCGACGCAGTGCGATCGTCAATCTCCTGGCCAACCTGGCCATATCGTTGGCGGTCCCGGAGATCGACATCATGGCGCACGCTGGCGGCGCGCTCATCGGTGCGGCCCTCGTGTTCACACGGGCTATCTTGCCCGGCCGCCAAGCGGGAGTCGGGCACGGCGAGCTGCGCATGACGATGGCGGCTGTTTTCGCGATCGCACTGTCAGTGAGCGCACTGGGCATCGCCCTGGCTCACGGAAAACCGTGGAAGCTCCTCGAGCTCACCCCCACGCATACCGTCGAGCTCGCGGAGATCGGAGTTACGCTCGACGTGCCTCAGACCCTATCCGCGCCGCAACAGCTCGACACGGATGCCTTTGCAATCGGGTCTCAGCTCGATGATGCCGGGGTGCTGGTCGTGGCGGTGCAGAGCCACGGACTCGAGCTCCACGACGCCGAACAGCGGCAGGCCTACCGAGAGCAGATCGTCGCGAGTCTTCCGTCGGACGAACCCGAACTCACCTCTCTCTCCGTCCGCGCCGATGCCGAGCTCGGCTCAAGAACGGTGGTGGAGTGGCGCTACCGTGTAGGCACCGAGATCGAGGTGGTGCGCTGGGATTGGGTCGAAACCCATGATCGCTTCACGATTGAGGCTGTGTGGTGGGCGGGGCGCCCCGAAGTGGCGCCGGCACTACGCGCGGCGGCAGCATCGCTGCGCTAGCGCGGCTTCGGCGGCTCGGCTTGGCTACCGAGGACCCCAGCAGCTCACGCGATTGCGACCGGCCCGCTTGGCTTCGTATAACGCGCGGTCGGCAGTGTCGAGGAGCAGATCGGTCGTCGGCTCTTCACCCAGCACGTCGGTCCCCGAGACACCGCCCGAGATCGTCTGCATACCGGCCGGAGTGAGGTCTCCGCTATGGGCTTCGAACGCGCCTCGCAGGCGTTCTGCCAACACCATCGCATGCTCGGCCCGAGTGTCGGACACGAGCACCACGAATTCCTCGCCGCCATAGCGACACGCGAGGTCCGACGGGCGCACCGCCGAGCGGAGCAGACCCCCGACGAACTCGAGTAGGCGATCCCCCACGAGATGACCGTGGTCATCATTGACGCGCTTGAAGTTGTCGATGTCGAGCATGATTAGCCCGAGCGGACGTCCATAACGCCGTGCACGCGCGACCTCGAGTGCAAGGCGTTCGTCAAGGCAGCGTCGGTTGGCCAGACCGGTGAGCGGGTCGCGTCGCGCCATCGCCTCGAGTTCACGGGTCTTTGTCTCGAGTGCCGACGTCAGGTGGCGAATTCGCAGGAGAGTTGCGATGCGGAGCCGAAGCTCGAACGAATTAACAGGCTTTCCGACGATGTCGTCGACGCCGACGGCAAGCGCCTGTTCACGAGATGCGTCATCCGACGTTGACGAGAGCATCAAGATCGGTACGTACGACCTCGAACGAGACCGCAAGAGCTGCGTGAGCTTGAAGCCGTCAACCGAGCGCATCATCGCATCGACGATGACGAGGTCGATGGTGTCGCCGTCGAGAAGGCGCACAGCCTCGGCCCAGTCGCCCGCCGTCGAGCTCGTCCAACCCTCGCGCGCTACCAAGTCCGCGACGAATTGGCGGGCCGCCGGGTCGTCGTCGACGATGAGGATATGCGACGGACGGGCGCGATCGCCGTCCGTATACGCTCGCAGCTTTCCGGTGGCGACCACCGGCGGAGGATAGCAAACCCGGGCTTTGGGCGTGGGCGGAGGGAGTGGAATCGGCACGGACGCGAGCGCCCAGGGCTGGAGCCGACTCGGCGCCACCGTGATTCGGGGCGGATTCGCAGCTATGCGGTCAATGGGGCACCGAGAGCACTGGCACGCGTCGCGGCCGGGATCCCGTGCAGTCGTCTCCCGCGCCGGGGCAGCTGAGACCTTGCTTCAAAGTTGAATGCAACGTGAGGGTGGGTCAGGCGACGTCGCCGAGCGCTTGGATCAGGTCCCCGATCTCGTTGCCGCCCTCGACTGACGGCATGAGGGCAACGTGCCCCCGATCGAGCAAGGCCACCAGCGCGCTTGCGACGCGGAATCGGCTGAGCATGGTCGCAGCTGCAAGCCCGTCCACTGTGGTGACGCCGTCGCAGCTCTCAAACACAGCACGAGCGTCCATCCACTCCGCCTCTGCCGCCGGATCTGGGTCGTCGAAGAAGTCCCAGTTCGAGTCCTCGTCCTCGTCCTCGTCCTCGTCCACTTCGCTGGCAGCGCGCAGGTGTGGCCGCGGAGCAGGACGATCCGCCCTTGCACCGGGCCGCGACACCGGCACGACCACCTGATCGGGTTGGCCGATCTTCGCCTCCAATCCCGGCATCTCGTCCGTGCGTCGCGCGAGCTCGAGCAGAAGGAACGAGGCCTCGAACTGCGAGCCGGCCGGTAGCTCCTCGCCGAGCGATCGCATTTGCCCGGACAACCACAAGATTGTCGCATCGGGGCTATCATAGCTCGACAGCTGGCGGAGCGCGGTCTCCAAGGCGAATCCGCGGCAGGGATCGATAGCGGCAGCTCCTTCGCCAAGCTCGTGGATGAGCCGCAGCCGCCGTTGGTGAAACTCCACCAAGAACGCGCCGAGGGTGCCGAATGGCCCGGGGCCCGTCACCGCGGTCACGATTCCGTCGCGCAACCACAGGGCGAGCCCGCCGGAACCAGCGCCGTCGCCGAACACCAACAACCCCGACGGCCGCGGCGAGATGAGCATCGCGACGAGGTCGACGATGGCACCCGGCGTCCCACAGCGGCTGACCAGCGCGGTGACTGCATTCGGTGCGCCGATGTGGGCGAGCGGCCGGCCGTCGAGCGCGATCGTCTGTCGGTCGGGGCCGACTAGCTCGGCAACGCTCGACGAGACGATACGTTCGAGGAGGCTCACTCCGATCCGCTGGTTCGGCCAGAACCCGCGCGAGTTGAGAGGAAGTGGCGACGGTTGGGGCAGGCGCGGTCGGCGGAGCCAACCGATCGCGGGATCGCACGTCCCACGACGGAACACCTTGGCGCTCAAGTGGCGAGCGCCGTTGCGCGATGTGTCCGATGGGCCGATGACGCCAGAGCCGATCGAGTTTGACTGCCGTGGCGGCGGAGTCGTCGTCATGTGTGGGACCGCGGCCGCAGTCGCCGCGCTCCGCGGTGTGGCGGAGGACCTCCTTGTCGCCGGTGCGGAGGTGGTGTCGCTCCCAGGCATCGAAGCTGATCAGTGCGCGCTCGAGCGCGCACTGGATGAGATCGACGGCGTGGCTGTGGTCGTGGAGTGCGCTGCCGGTGACGAAATCGCGAGCCTTGACCTCGCCACATTCGTTCAACAGCGCGAGGGCGGCCATGTCTTCCTGCACGTCGATGTCAACCAAACTCGCCCCGCAAGTGTGGCGCTTCAGGTCGCCGAAGCGATGATGCGCATCGTCGCGCGCGTTGAGGTCATCGACATTGACGGACGAGCCGACGAGGCTTCGGGGGAGTCCGAGTCGGAGTCCATCAGCGGTGTTGTTACGCCCCCTGCGGTGCCGACGCGACCAGCTGCCACATCCGAACGCGTCGCGCCACGCCAGGCGCCACGTCGCCTTGCGCCGTTTGTCGTTGCCGGTGCCACCTTAGGCTCGACGGCCGTGGTTGCGGCTGCGCTCGCGCTTGGACCTCAAGCCCGCTCGAGCGAGCCTGCCGGCGCCGTTGCGGACGATCCTACAGACGTTGGATCGGTACCAGCCCCGGTCGATTCCCTGCCCGCCCGCAGCCACGCCGACAGCGGACGCCCAGCCCCGCCGCTACCCATTCCGCGCCGTCGAGTGCAGCCGACCCTCGAGGTTGTCGCCCAGGGCCCGACCCCCGGCGACGCGCAACCCTCGGTCGCTAGCACACCCTCTTTGAACGAGGCAATTGCGCGTAGGCACGCGATCGAGGCCTCCGGTGTCATTGCAGTGTTGGTGGAGGGTGAGCGGGACTGGTTCCACGCGATGACCACATGCAAGGTACGCGCGATGTGGGGCCTGTCCGATTGGCGGAGCCCGAGCACACGTGAGCTGTTGCTCCTGGCGCGCACTCGGGCATTCGGTACCGCGGTGGCGTGGTCCAGTAAGCGTGGAGATTCGTCGGCAAGCGCCGTCGTGATGGCTCTCGATACTGGAACGATCGAGAAACGCGACAAGACCGACGTCGAGCCCATCACGATCTGCGTGCGCGGAGCAGCCAAAGAACCCTGAGGCGAACGTCATCATGTTCTCATCGTCGCTGTCGATCAGCGGGCGCCCCAAGCTCTCGCTCTCCCCGAATGATCTCCCCCCATTGCCGGCCCGGCTGGGCGAGGTACTGGCGGTGGCGAATGACCCCGATATCACGCTTGTCGCCCTCGATCGGGTGATCTCCCGCGACCAGGCGCTGACGATGAGAGTCCTCGCGGTGGCTAACTCCTCCTATTATGGCTGTAGTCGGCGGATTGAGAGCGTTCGCAGTGCGGTGGCGCTCCTTGGAGTGCGCCAGGTTCAGAACATCGCGTCTGCGTTAACCATGGCCCAAGCCTTCGTTGGCGAGGCCGGGCCGGGCCTGTGGCGCCACGGCCTCGCGTGTGCGGTGTGGAGCGAGAAGATCTTCATCCGCCTCGGATTGCCGAGCGTCGACCTCGTCTTCACAAGCGCGCTGCTCCATGACATCGGCATTGTCGTGATGCTGGCCCGTGCGGCTGATCGCTACCAGCCGTGCCTCGATCTCGCGCGCGCGTCGGGTCGGCCGCTCGCCGAGTGCGAACGCGAGTTGATCGGGTGGGATCATGCGGAGCTCGGTGGGCAGTTGTGCCGCACGTGGCGATTGCCCGATCGGATTGCCGAGCTCATCGAGCGCCACGATGCCCCGGGTGCCAAACCCGACCTGGCGCATCTGGTGCTGGCGCTCGCTGATCGCTTTGCGAGTGCCTGCGGTACTCCCGAACTCGCCTGGATGACGCCGGCCGAAGTGCCGACTGCGCTTGTCACCTCACTCGGTCTTAGCACTGTGGACGTCGAGGATCTCCTCGCTCAGAGCAACGACGTGGCGAGCGAGACCTCCATCTTCGCCTGAGTGTTTCATCTGACAGCGACGCGGCGTGGCGGGTGCGCAGCGGAGCGCGTGAAGACATCCTTGTCCTATCTGGCGAACGCAGCTGCGTCCCCTCACGCGGAGTCGTGCAAAATTAAGGGAGCGACATCAGTGCTGGCCATGCTCCACAGCCGTACACGTTGACCGAACCGCATGGAGGACGGACAGATAGGAATCACAACGATTCTGGCCGTGAGGGGTGGCGTGCGCGTGTCCACGTCGACTACCATCCATGACGGATGCGACGCGCGACTTCGATCGCTTTCTTGCTGGCTGCTGCGGCATGTTTCAACCCCAGCCCGACGGAGCCGGGCAATGGAACCTCCGCCGACGCGACGTCCGGATCTGAGCAGTGCCTTCCCGGTGATCTGCGCGCATGCACTTGTACGGACGGAAGTCCCAGTACTCGTGCCTGTTTGCCGGACGGCAGCGTCTTTGGCGAGTGCGAGTGCGGTGGCACGAGCGTGGCGGCTGCGAGCACGCTGGGGATCGACGATTCAACGGCGGGCGGGCCCGCCGACGTCACAACCGCCGAGGCAACCACCGGCGCGGTCGTGGGAACCGGCACCGAAACCACGGACGCGTCGACGGGCGCACCTACGACCGACGTGAGCACGACGGGTGATAGCACCACCGCAGGCGGATGCATGGCGACTGACGAGTGCACGTTCGACGCCGACTGCCCGCCCGGGCTCGCTTGCTCGGAGTGCACGTGTGTAGCGCCGATGGCCTTCTACGGCGCGTGCACCAGCTGCGAACCAACCGAAATCCCCATCGAGATCCCAGGAGTTGAAGGTTACTGCTTCTGTTCACCGCCTTGCGAGGGGGGCGTCTGCCCCGATCCTGGAACGGGTGCGGAGGCCGTATGCGCCGTCTCGGACGGCGGACCCGAACCGTCACATTGCGCACTGCTGTGCACGCAGAACGCCGAATGTCCGATGCGCACGGCGTGCGTGCTGGTTCCTGATGCGGCGGCGAGCGTTTGTACCGCCCCGATCTGACGCCCGACTTCACTGCATGAACGCGCGGTGCATTGCCTGGGTGAGGCGATCGACGTCCTCGTCCGCGCAAAACAGCGTCGCGCGGAGGGGGGAAGTTGCCATCGCCTTGATCGCGACCCCGATACCTGCAGCAACCGAGCGCGTCTTGGCCAACGCGGAGGCGTTGCGCCCGAAGAAGTCTCCGACCACCGAAACGGCGCCGCAGCTCTCCTCTATCTCGACCTGGCCGATCAGTTTGGTCTTGACCGTGGCCCAGTCAGGCACGTCGGCAAGGCCGAACCAGAGATCGGCAATCTCGTGATCGGCATCGAGGTGCAATACCGGCAGCGATGCGGCGGCTGCCGCGGCCAACATGCGGTCCATTGAGTGCCCACCAAACGCCCGCAGGCGGACCAGATTGCGTTGACCCGCCACGCCCGACAGTGCTCGGTCCGTGGTGATGTTCTCCGCGCGATCGATGCGCGTGCCACCGCTATCGCTGAACGTGGCGCGGGCGTAGAGGGCTACGCCGGTTCGGCGAGCAAACTCGACAGACTCGGCGTGCAACACCTTCGCGCCATGCGAGGTCAACTCGAGCATCGCGTCGTGACTGATGGCTTCGATCAACTGGGCAGCGTCGACGACCCGCGGATCGCCGGTATACACCCCGTCGACGTCGGAGCAGATCTCGCAATACTCAGCTCCTAGTGCCCCAGCCAAGGCCACCGCGGTCGTATCGGAACCACCACGGCCCAGGGTCGTCACCTCGCGCTTGTAGGACACGCCCTGGAAGCCAGCGACGATCACAACGCGTCCGCGCTCGAGCTCGTCCTCGACGCGAAACGGCCGCACCTCGAGGATGCGCGCCCCGGAGTGACGATCGTTTGTCATGATCCCCGATTGCGATCCGGTGAGCGAGATAGCCTCGTGCCCGAGCTCTTGGATCGCCATCGATAAAAGCGCCATGCTCGTCCGCTCGCCGCACGACAGGAGCATGTCGAGCTCGCGACGCGACGGCGAAGCCGAGATCTCCCTCGCGCGCGCGAGCAGTGCGTCGGTGGTCTTCCCCATGGCCGAGACGACGACCACCACGCGATGCCCCGTTGTTTTGGTTGCGACCACGCGCGCGGCGACCTTGCGGATACGGTCGACATCCGCCACCGATGAGCCGCCGTACTTCTGAACGACGATAGACTGATTCATGCTTCCTCCGCCGGCTTCGCGGTCGGTATCCTAGTCCCATGGAAACGTGATTGCTTGCAAAACAACAGCGCCGGTCGGCGTCGGGTGGCGAGCAATAACAGCAACAGCGCCAGCGCGTCGGGCGACCGCGGAGATTCGGTGCACCCGCATGCGCTGTTGCCCGCTTGTCCAGCGGTGTCCGTGCCGCTGCTGTCCGAGTCCGAGACCGAGACGCTGATCGAAACATCGGTCGCCACGCCGTCGCTGCCGCCGGTGGTGCCTCCCGGGCTTGTGCCGCCCGACCCATCAACGCCGGTCGCCGACCCGGTGCCGTCGGTCCCGGAGTCGCTTCCACCCGGAAAAGCGTCGCACGCCGGATCGATCGCCAAGCCGCCGCGATGCGCGAGGGCTAGCACGTACGCACCGGCACCGAAGCCAAGCATCGGTGCATTGAACTTGTAGGTCCCGTCCTGTTCATCGTACGTCTCGGCGAACATGAGGTAGTTGGTCGCGGTTTGATCCGTAATCCACTCGAGAATCGCATCGGATCTCTCGCTGTCACCACCTTCGCGTACGGCGATGGCGCCGCGAAGATCTGTGAACACCCACTCGGCGCTGTCATAGTCGCTGCCCCACGGGCTCAAGTCGGTTGCCCCGCCATGGTCGGAACGGTCGTCGTTGCGCGACCAGCCGAGCCCGCTGGCCGGAGCCAATAACCCGGCGTCGAGGGCTGCGATCGTGGCAGCAGCCACGTCTCCATGCGGATCAATGACGCCGAGCGCGAAGGCATCGAGAACGGCGGCATCGAGGTACCCCCGGCCGCTAGCGAATTCCTCGCGGTTGCTCGCCAACACGCCGCTGTCATCGACGAGCTTGTCGACAATCGCCGCCTGCAGGGCGATCCCGGCCTCACGGTAGGCGTTGGCATGGTCCGTATCCCCGAGCTGCTCGGCCAGCGCGGCGGCGTCGCACAGGCCTCGCACGGCGGTGATGTTCGTGTAGGCCCATTGACGCTGGCGCCCGTTCCAATGCGTCTCCCAGATCGACGAGTCCGCGCGCAACAATCCATTTGCGGGATCCACGAGCGCGAGCAGAGGATCTGCGACGCGCTGCGTGATCACGTCCCAGTGTTCTTCGATGAACGGGACATCTCCACTCGCGTCGGCGTAGCCGCGCAGCGCCCACAACAAGAGACCGAAGCCGTCGAACTCAAGGTTGGGACCGAAATCGTTGAAGTCCGTCTCCTCGACGCCAAAGCCCTGGTAGCGGACGAGCGTCGGTAGGTAGGCCGGCATGTTGTAGTCGGCAAGCTCGTTCCAATCGGCGAATCGGCCCGATTCGGCCTCAAGATAGAACGTCAAGGAATCGCGCGCGTTGTCGTGCAGGCCAAGAACGGCCAGGGCATTTGTGGCGTATGCACCGTCGCGCAGCCACGCGTACGTCCAGTTCCCGGGCGGAAGGCTAGCGAGGATCGCCCCATGACCACGATGGGGAACCGTCGCAGGTAGACCCGCCGGAGCGGCGAGATCGGGCAGGCGGGTGCGGCGGACGACGCCGTCCTGATCGAGCCACTCGCGGAGGTGAACCTCACGCTCGCGAACCTGCCCCATGTGCAAGGCGGCCGCGGCCTGGCGAAGCACTGTCGTCTCCTCGACGGTGATGCCCTCGGGCAGGATCAATGCGTCGTGCCGTTGCGACCACGCCGCCCGCTCGTCGTCGAGCAGCTGCGCGGCACCTCGTCCGGCGACAAACTCGTCGATCCATCCCTCGACCGTATCGCCGCCGAACGGGTCGCCCGAGTGGGCGAACAACACGCCCGCCCACGCCTCGCCCCCTGGTTCCACCACGCCGAGATCGAACTGCCAGGCGGAAATCGCGTCGTCGGTGGTGGCGGGTTGCTCGATTTCAGGAAGGTCGGCACCGCTGAGTACGAGGTCGTACACGGGGCTCGTGGGGCCCAGGCCGAAGTGGCTGGCCGAATCGAGCGCGCGTGCCACGACGACTCCGGCGAACCCCCGCTCATGGATCGTATCCATGCCAGCGCCAATGGTGGTGATCGTCTCGCCGTTACTCGCGAGGTCCTCACCCACCTCGAACGAGGACTGCGGGCGCCCGTAACCGAGGTGAAAGTTGTGTAGCGAGAACGTCTCGACTGCCGCCGCGGTGTCGCCATCGTTGCGCACGCGCACGACGATCGCAAAACCCGAGTGGCCGAACTCGACCGGCGCGAACGCGTAGGTCGTCGCGTGGAGATCGCCCCACGCTTGGGCGATCGCGACGATCCCCGTGCCACCGGTTGTGTCGTCTGTATCGCCGACATAGCCGCTCGCGTCCGCGTCGAGCGGCTGCGCGGGAAGCCAAGTCGAGCCAGCGGGGCTTCGCAGGCCGAAGTAAGCGTCGAACAGCAGGTCGCGGGTGTGTATCGCAGCGAAACCAGCACCGTTCCACACCTCCTGGTATGCCCCGTCGAGCACGGGTTCCTCGGTGGCGTAGCTGTGCTCGCGGAACTGGACGATCCGGCGCGATTCCTCGAGATCGACAACGATCGCGCCGTAACCGTTGGATGAGGGAACAGCGAAGCGTGTGCGCGTAGGAGCGACGGCCGCGTTCGCGCTAGTCGTGGTGCCGATTGCGAGTAGGCTCCACGTCACAAACGCCGCCGGACGCATCAGTTCGAACCTCTGTTCTCGGACATGCGCCGATGGTAAGCGATCCGCCGGCGCTTGGCGTATCCTCCTGTCCCTATGCGTTGTGGTGCCTCGCGCACGACGCAGCGTTGACCGGAGCCGTCGCCGTGAAGCCGAAGCCCAACCGCGCCTACCAATCTTTCGTCGATGGTCTCGCGTCGGCGCGGGGAGCCGTTCGGATCAAAGATATCCGCGGTCGCGAGCTGGTGGCGGGTGGGCGCGCTCACCTCGCGCTATTCGTGGGCGAAGGCGGGCGCGAGCACCCGCGCCTGCGCGTCAACGTGCCCGTGGCGGTCGATCCCCGCGACTATGCGCCGAAGTTCGCCCCCAAGCCAGCGCCCCGTGATCTCGACGGGCTGCGCGCGGCAATCGACGCGGCTCTCCATCGCGATGCTCAGCTGCTTGCCGGCCGCGATCTCCGCGTGTTGGCCCCCGCGGTTGGTGGCCGATACCGCCGGAACAGCATCGTTGGGCAACGTCGGCTTCGCTTCTTTGCGGCGGTACGGGCCGGGGTCGAGCGTTTGATCGCCCGCAGATTCCTGGCGCGCACGCTGCGGCGGCGCGCCCTCGGACTGGTCCGGGAGATGGAAGACCTATCGTTCGTCGGCCCAATCGACCACGACGACACCGACACCGGCACGTATCACAGCTACGCGAAGGATGCGGCGTTCGTGCACTACCTCGAACGAATCGCTGCTTCACTGCCGAGTGATGGGAGCAAGGGCATGGCCGTGCTCGACGCCGGAGCCCAAGAGTCGATCCGTCGCCAGCGTGATCAGCTGTCCGCGCATCTGGACGCCGTCATGCGCGACAAGTATGCCTATTCCGGTACCATCGACGAATCCGATATTGAGCGGACCGTGGGTGGGATGCTCATCGACCGCGAGACACGAACGATCGCGTCGATCGTCGCCGATTCGGATCCAATCGCGCCGAGCTACGAGATCTTGCGCATCGATCCTGCGGCCGATCATCGCCACGCAGGCGCATGGGTGTGGCGTGATGCCGCCGGGCGCCTTCGCCTTCAAGACGGTGCTCGCGTCAGCGTTCCCGCTGATGCGCTGCGTTCGCGCGGGCGGACAGTGGAGCAGCTGACGTTTCAGCGCGCGCCTGGGGACCGGCGCCTGCGTCCTGGCATGCGCTTCGATTGGGATGGAAGCGGACATGTCCAGGCCGCTCCGCTCGATTGGGTGTCGTGGGCCGGTCACTGCGACGTGAAAGCCGTGATGGAGTCCCTCGGACTAGCATTGGTTGGTCAGCGGCCTCTCGTTGAATACCGGTCGGACACGTCGCGGACCCTCACCTACGATCGGTCGTTGTTGCTCGAGATGCTCGCCAGTGTCATCGAGCTGGGCTCGGACTACCGCTCGATCGACGGGACCAACGAGGCCTCGCGTGGTCAGACAACTTTCGGAGGGGCGCGCAACGATGCGGCACCCGATCAGCTGCGGTTTGGTGGCGAGAACGGGCGCAGCTTCGTATGGCCGCGCGGAGGCAGAACAGAGCGGTGCCGCGTGACCCGCCTGGTGTTCGCCGATGGTGAAAGGGCCGACCTCGGGAGCATCTTTTTCCGCAATATCGGTGATGTTCGAACGAAGGCGATCGTCCCGAACCCGCGCTGGATCTCCACTGTAGATGACGTCAGCACCATCGACGTGACCGGTGCAACGATCTTGGCTGATACCGTCGTCGACGAATTCGATCCCCGCACGGGGGAATTCAGCGCGCGAACGCGACGGCTGTCGATCAACCTCGGCGAGCAGCGCCAAGGGCGGATCCTACTCGGTACGGAGGTTTCCGATCCGGAGGCGCGCGAGCTCATCAACGTGTACTACGACGCAAAGCGCCGCGAGATTGTGGAAGAGCTCGTGCGGTGGACGAAGGCCGGCAAGATGTGGAGAAAGGCTGGCAGAGCAGAGGCCGTACGGCGGGTCGCACTTGCCCGCAAGGGTCGGGTCCACCTCGCCCGCGAGACCAACGCCGACGACCCCGGCCAGTTCCAGGCCCTTCTTGATCTCGCCATTCGCCAAGGCCATTCGATCTGCGCCGATACGGACGCGGAGTCCCCCGTTTGGAATGGGGTGGTGACGGCGATCGATCTGCGAAAACTGGGCACGAGTGACGACGGTCGTGTTGGGCACTGGCGCGCGGCCATTCGTGCTCGCTTTGGGTCGGCCGAACTCGAGTGGTTGGTAAGGTCAGCCACCGACGGTGCGCCGGAGGTCTACGTGCCGGTTCATAGCGGGAGCGGACGCGCGACGCGACCCGACTTTCTGTGGCGCGAACTGCCGGATATCGCCAGCAAAGCCCGGATCGGACGGCGGTGGATGGTGAATAGCTCGATGTACGCGCGCGGTATCATCTCGGTGGTTCGCGATGCGTCCGCGGAGAGTGGTTTCTACGTCCGCGATGAGCACGTCAAGCACGTGTTCGAAATGCTCTACGCCGCGCTGTCGGGACATCGCTTCACGATCGTACACGATGGCAAGCGTTACGGCTTCACGAAGCGCGCGGATTGGCAGCGGGCGCGCTCGAAGCTCGAGAGGCTTCGCAAGGCCGTCACGTTCGAGAAGTGAGCAGATCGACAGCAGCGAGGCTAGCAGGGTGCGGAAGAACGCGAAGCGTTCTTCCGGACACCCTGCTCCG
>CADEGN010000053.1 GCA_902826865.1 uncultured Myxococcales bacterium | reverse complement strand
CGCCCTCTCTCTGCTTGCCCTCGCCGAACAGCTGACGGACAGTTTCGGCGAGCTCCTCGGCCGTCGTCTCGCGCGGCTGAACGAAGTAGATCCGGTCGGCAACGAGCCCGGGATCGTCCAACTCGGACACGACCTCGAGCATCCGCCGTACGTTGGCCCCAGTATCGGTGATCACAAGCAGGTCGCCGACGTGGGTAACGCTGCCGTGCTTGCCCTTGAGCGCTTCCACCAGGGCGAGGACGTCGTCCGTTCGCGCCGCGCCGAGTCGGTGGAGCTGCGTGACGTAGCGATCGTCAGGTGGGGGGCGATGCTCGGGATCGAAGACCGGCAGGGTATGGGCGGCCGCACCCTTGGCTTCGACGATCTTGAGGTATTGCCCGGCGGGCTCGACCGTGAGCCCCATGGTCTGCAGTGCGGCATAAAACGCCGCGTAGGCCTCTTCGATCGTGACTTCGTCCGGGGCCATGATCGTCACCTGGCCGCCGCGAACCGTGGGATCCCAGATGAAACGTTGGCAACTGACGCTCATCATCCACTGCACCAGTGCGCCAAGCTCGGCCTCTTTGGGCAGCGTGATGCGGAACTTGGCATGTTTGGCCTGACGATCGCAGCGATGTAACGCGCTCGGTGCGGCCGGTTCGCCCGAAATCGGCCCACCGACTGCGGGCGCAGGAGGCTCAGGCGCCGCCAATGAAGCAAGGGTGACCAACAGCAGCGATGCAGCAACGGACATCTCACGCCACCTCGAATCGGGATGAACGCCCCGCGCGCAAGTTCTGTGCGCGGCGACGCGAGCTAAGCAGAGCAACTACCGTGCCACCGTCGCATTCTCAGTCGTGGTGCGCCGACCTGTGGAAAAGGGATGCCCATCGGAGTGACGTGCTGACAACGCGACCGTGACCGGGCACGACGGAACGTCCACGCCTACGAATCGGCTCCTGCGTGGATCCGCACGACCCTGGGTCCGCGTCATCTCGCGCTATGCGTCCAAAGCTGGCGCTGTCCCCACGCCTTAGCCAAGTAGTAGATCACCGGATAGACCACAAGCTCCATGGCGAAGCTGACCAGCAGCCCGCCGATCATCGGCGCAGCGAGCCGCCGCATGACATCGGATCCCGTACCGTCGGCCCACAGCAACGGCAGCAATCCAATGAATGCCGCCGCGACCGTCATCGCCTTCGGCCGAATGCGTTTGACCGCACCGTCGTGAACGGCGCGATATAAGTCCTCGCGGTTCTTCATCCGCCCATCCCTAGTCGCCCGCTCAAAACTGGTGTCGAGATATAACAGCATGACCATCCCCGTCTCAGCGTCGAGGCCGGCCAGGGCGATGAGACCAATGACGACCGCGAGCGAGAGGTTGTAATCGAGAACGTAGAGGAGCCAGAACGCGCCGATCAGGCTAAACGGAACCGCGAGCATGACGACGCCCACGCGAAACCAACTCCGCGAACTGGCGTAGAGCAGCAGCACGATCAGAACAAGGGTGATCGCACTCGCGACAACCAGACGTGGAATCGTCTTCTCCCAGTACTCGAACTGGCCCGAGAAGTGAACGGTGTACCCCGGAGGCATCGGCACTTGCTCGGCGACGACCCGCCGCGCCTCGGCGATGTAACTCCCGAGATCGCGATCGACGACATCCACAAACACCCACGCCGCGCGCTGCGCATTCTCGGATCGGATCATTGGCGGACCCTGGGTCACGCGGATCTGGGCAAGCTGCCCGAGCGGCACCTGGATCCCCGCTGGCGTGGCAATGAGAACCTCCTGGAGGGCGGGAATATCGTCGCGAAGTTCCCTCGCGTAGCGGACGTTGAGGGGATAGCGTTCGAGGCCTTCAACGGTCGTGGTCACATTCATCCCGCCAATAGCGGACTCGATCACCTGCTGCACGGCGGCGGTGGTGAGGCCGTACCGGGCCGCCGCCTCACGGTCGATATCGATGTCCAGGTACCGCCCTCCGAAGCTACGGTCGGGATAGGCCGACAGGGTGCCATCAATCGCTCGCACAGCATTCGCCGCGCGTTCAGCAAGCTCAGCGAGTCGTTCGAGGTCCGGGCCCAGGATCTTGATCCCCACCGGCGTCTTGATCCCGGTCGATAACATGTTGATTCGGTTCTCGATTGGAAACGGCCACGCGTTCGCCACCCCCGGGAGACTCACGACGGTGTTGAGCCCCGGATGCATCGTGCCGTCGGGATCTGTCCATCCGAGCTTCAACTCGTCGACCGTAATCGGCCGCTCCTCGGGCCAGATCGTCGCAAGTGGTCGTCGTAAAACCTCGGGCCAATCGCCGAAGAAACGACCCACCGGACGCACCCGCCACCGCGTCCGATCGGGCTCTAGCCGCACCACTGTCTCGATCATCGACAGCGGCGCTGGATCGGTCGCACTTTCGGCACGACCGATCTTGCCGTGCACCGAGACGACTTCCGGAAACGTCTTGATCAACTTGTCGGTCTGCTGCAGAAGTTGCTTGCTCTTGGTGACGCTAATACTTGGGTCGGTCGTCGGCATGTACAGAAGATCGCCCTCGTCGAGAGGCGGCATGAATTCCGTACCGAGTCGGGAAATCGGAACCAGCGTAGACGCAAGCGCGACGATCGCGGCGGCCAACACGGTCCACGGATGACGCAACGCCGCCGCGAAGACAGGTGCGTAGGCCCACTGGAGGATGCGGCTGAGCGGGCTACGGTTCTCGTGAACAAGGCGCTGTGGCACCAGCAGCATCCCAGCGAATAACGCCCATCCGCTCGCGATCCACCAACGCCACGGGCGCAGGTGGTGCATTCCATCGACGACAACGAACAGCGCGATCGCCGGGACGATCATCGCGGCCATCGTGATCGCGAGATTGCGGCGCCACCCCCACCGCCGGGGCAACACCCGCGGTGTGATGAAATAGACCATGAGGACTGGAATGATCGTGATCGATAGAATCGCCGCCGCCGCCATCGCGAACGTCTTCGTGTAGGCGAGTGGCTTGAACAGCCTCCCTGCCTCGCCGCCGAGCACGAACACAGGCAGAAAGCTAACCGTGATAACGAGCAGCGAGAAGAACAACTGCGGTCCAACCTCCTTCGCCGCGGCAAGTACGAGCTCCTCGCGCGGGGTAGCCGAGAGCCCGGCACCGACGCGCTCCTCGTCGCGATCGATGTGTTTGTGGGAATTCTCGACCATGATGATGGCCGAATCGACAACAACACCGATCGATAGCGCAATACCGCCAAGCGACATGATGTTCGCGTTCACGCCGATGAGATCCATCGCCAAGATGGCAACAACGACGCTGGACGGCACCACGAATACCGCCACAAGCTCGCTGCGGGCGTGCAAGAGAAACAAGATGCACACCAGACCAACAACGACGATCTCCTCGACTAGTGTGTCGCGCAGTGTCTCGACCGATCGCAAGATCAGCTCGGAGCGATCGTAGGTGGTGAGGATCAATACCCCCGGCGGAAGGCCGCCTTCGAGCTCGGCAAGCTTGGCCTTGGCCTCCACAATTACTTCGTAGGCATTCACGCCGAAGCGCGCCACCACTACACCTCCGACAGCCTCACCAACCCCGTTGTATTCGCTTACACCACGGCGAGCCTCGCCACCCACGGTGAGAGTGGCGACATCCGTGAGCAGCACCGGCGTGCCGCCTTTTCCGACGGCCACGGGCACGCTGGCAAGATCATCGAGGCCGCGCAGATATCCCCGCGCGCGAACCATGTACTCGTTTTCTCCCATTTCGACGACGGATCCACCGACGTCATTGTTCGAACCTTCGATTGCGTCGATCACGTCCGAAAGCGGGAGATTTAGCGCAAGGAGCAACGCAGGATCAACGACCACCTGATACTGTTTAACGAAACCACCGATCGAAGCCACCTCCGAAACGCCCTCCACCGAGGTCAAGGGGTAGCGCAGGTACCAGTCCTGGAGCGAGCGCAGCTCCGCGAGATCGCGGTCGGCGGAAACAAGTGCCTCGCCGCCGAGCGGACAAACACCGGGCTGCTGGAAACCCCGGACGTGATGGATCCGATCGCGGTGCTCGGCGGGCGCGTCGTCGGGTCTAGCGAACCACTCGCTGGTTACCTCGTCTTGCCAGATCCCGTTCGGATAGCTCGGACAGTACCAGCCGGGAAACAGCACGTATTGGTACACCCAACCAACCCCCGTGGCGTCGGGTCCCAGCTTGGGCTGCACCCCTTCGGGAAGGCGGTCGCGTGCGAAGTTGAGGTATTCGAGCACGCGGCTGCGCGCCCAATAGATGTCGGTTCCGTCCTCGAATAGGACGTAGACGAACGACTGCTCAAACATGCTGATCCCGCGCACCACGGAGGCACCCGGGACGGACAGCATCGCGCTGGCGAGCGGATAGGTGACCTGATCGTCGACGACCTGCGGATTTTGCCCCGGGACATCCGTCGTTACGATCACCTGCACGTCGGATAAGTCCGGAATGGCGTCGAGCCGCAGCTGAAACATGCGCCAGATGCCAGCGCCAACCAGCATCGCGGTGCATAGAACCACCAGCAACCGGTTGCGCAGCGCGAGCTCGATGATTCTCGCGCTCATCAGCCCGCCTGCTTCTTCGGGACGAGGTCCATTCCGCAGACAGGGCACGCCCCCGGACCTTCGTGCACGACCTCGGGGTGCATGGGGCAGGTATAGATGGCGGGCTTTGGCCGGCCTTCGCTGGGATCGTCCGGGGGCGTCGCGCTGGGCTCAACCAGTGAGGGCGCCCGTGGCGACGTCGGACGGGGGCGTGGCTTTGCCGGGGCCTCGCCTCGCGATGACTTTGTTTCGGGCGCGGCCTGCTGCGGTGTCGCAGGTTCGGACGCGTTCAGGTTAACCGATGGTTCGGGCTCCACCCCCTCCCGCTCATGCAGGAACTTCTGCACCGCTTCGCGCGTCCGACTCTCGGCATCGAGCAGGAATTGCCCGCTCGTCACCACGGTTTCTCCGGCACGTAGCCCGGTGAGAACCTGAAGCGTGCCAGCGCCATCGGACGCGCCGGTCTCTACCTCCCGCCCCTCGAAGTGCCCGGCGCCAAGCGACACGAACACGACCTTGCGCGCGCCAGTGTCGATAACGGCCTCGCTCGGGACGAGCAGCGCGTCGTCCGCGAGCTCGACGGTGATCTCCACCGTGGCGTACATCCCCGGGCGCAACCGAGTGTCCTGATTCGCTACCGCCAGACGCACGACGGCGGTCCGCGTGGCTGGATCGACATGCGGATCCACAAACACCACCTTGCCCGTGTGCTTCACGCCCGGTAGGGCTGCGAGCTCGGCTACGACTGTTTCTCCGATCGTCACGCCATCGAGGTGCTGCTCGAACACCTTGGCCTCGATCCACACGGTGGTGTGGTCAACGATCCGCATGACCGAGTCGCCAGCCCTGACGGCGTCACCGTCGACGATTCGTTTCTGGGTGAGAATGCCGGCGATTGGGCTGGTGAACGTAACCGCCCGCGGCGCCTGATCGAGCTGGGCCAAGCGTTGCGCTTGGGCGTTGCTGAGGCCCAACAGCTCGAGCCGGCGCAACGCGGCCGCGAACAATGACCGGCTCGTCCCTCCCGGGTTTGCGGCTGCGTCGCGCGTGTAGGCACTGCGCCGCAGGCGGATCGCGTCCTCGATCGCGTTGTTCAGCTCGGGACTGTAGAGGTCGAATATCGGCGCGTGCTTGCGAAGATAGACCCCTTGGGTGTCCGCGTAGAGCCGACGAATCCACCCAGACACGAGTAGATTCACCTCGCGAATGTTCGGCTCGGCCTCCACGACGGTCCCCGATGCCCGCACGGTCCGCGCGAATGCCCCCTGCGTTACCACCGTGGTTCGCACCCCCATGTTCTGAACCACACTGGGATCGATCGTGATCCCTGTCTCCGACCTCGCCCCCGCCTTGCGTCGCATATCGAGAGGCGTGAGGGTCATGTGGCAGATCGGACATGTCCCCGGATGATCCTGGATCACGTGCGGGTGCATCCCGCACGTCCAAAGCTGCTCAGGCGCCGCGGTCGCAGCGTCGCTGGCCGGCTCCGGCGGTCTCGTAGCGATCGATCGCACGCCAAACCCGACGGAGAATGCCAGCATCACCGCGACGAGCATGGCCAAGCGAGACTGCCGCGAAGGTGCGCCCGCAGCCGACGCTTCGGGCTGTTCGCCAACCTGTGGGGCTTGTTCGTCGCTCATGGCAGCGCTCCCTCTTTCCCACAGCTCGGGCGACGGCCTGCAGCACGATCGAGCACCGCGAAGCGGCGTTGGACTTCAGCGATGGCGCGGTGATGGTCAAGCTCGAGCGAGCGCAGTGTACGCTGGGCGTCGATGAGTGTCTGCAAGCTGTTGGCGCCGTTCTCGTAGCCAGTGCGCGCTACCTCGGCCCACTCGTTGGCCACTGGAACGAGGCGCCGCTCCAACAACTCGACCGTCTCAATTGCCTCGACCACCCCGGCATGCGCTGTCTCGACGTCCACGGCGATTCGATCGGCGGTGGCCAGGCGGGCTTGATTCGCCCGCCGCCGCTCGGCCGCCGCGGCGCGGGTATTCGCGCGCAGAGCACCGATCTGAAGCGGCACGGCGACACCGATCCCAAGCATGAAGCGGTGCTGCACGTCGCTCCACATCGAGTTATACGAAGCCATCACAGAAAGGTCAGGGCTGAAGCGACGCCGTGCGAGCCCCTCGGATCGCTCGGCGACCGTAGCTTCCGCAGTTGCTTCAACGAGCTCGGGGCGCGTCGCGAGGGCTTCGCTCCGCAAGAGGGAGGTCGATTCCACGTCGCGGTCCGCGCGAAGGCCAGCCGGCGGCTGCGGCAGCGCAGTATCCGGCGCGCGGTGAAGCAGACCATTCGTCTGCGCGACGATCGTCCTGCGCCGCGCCTGCAGAGCGATACGTTCCTGCTCGATCCGGCCGAGTTCGAGCTCGGCTTGAAGAGGATCCTCAGCAGACCCGAGGTTGGCCGAATAACGCGCGCGAGCGGCATCGGCAAGCTCGGTGACGAGGCGTTGGTGCTCGGCGTTGGTTTCGAGAGCCCGTACCGTCTCGAAGTTTGCGACATACAACTCGACCGCCGCCAGTGCGAGATCGTTGCGTGCCACGTCCCACCGGGCTGCGAGGATATCGGCTTCGGCTGCGGCTACCCGACGTTCGAGCGGCGCCTGGCCGAGCCGGAACGACTGCTCGACCTCGGCGATGTGCCCGAAGGCAACGTTGGACCCGATGGACGCCGGTGCAAGCGACCACGATAGACGCGTGGCCGAGGGTGAAGTCGCTGTCGCAGCCCGATCGCGCGCGGCTTGCAGCGCGGCCCTGGCTGCGGCGAGGTCGGGATTACGCTCGAGCACCGCGCACACAAGATCATTGCGCTCGAGTCGATCCGCTTTCTCCAGCCGTCCGGCGGCTGGTTGGGCTGCCTCGGCCCGCGACCATGCAGCCACTGGCGCCACCGACGGTGGTGGCGGCGGCCGGCAGCTGACGACAAGAGCAAGCAGGCAGAGGCCCGTGCCCGACAACGAACGAATGCTGTGAACCATGGATCAGAGCTCCGGGGAAGGGGAATCGCGCCCGCGCTCGGGCGCATCACGACACGCGTGCCCGACTCCACGGTGCGGGCGCGACGGACCACGACCACTCGGAGCTCAGAGAAGTAGACTGCAGTGACGGCGATAGAGCGGAGGTGCGCCAGCGCGCGGAGGCCCGCGAATCGGTGCGGCTGAAGGAGCCCTTGCCCACGACGGCTCTCGCGTCGGCGCCGCTGCAAGGACGGCGACCGCGCGCGCGTCGTGACGGTCGCTGGGCGGCGTGCTCAATTCCACATCGACGGGATCTTCCACGGCTTCGCAGCAATCGCGCCGCTCGACCTGGCTGGTTCGCACCAACTGATCATCACCGCCGTGGCCATGGGATCGACAGCAGCAGCCGGCATGAACGCGGCCGTCGATCTTGCACAGCACCTCCGCTACGCGCGGCCCCGCGCCGAACAGCGCTACGGCGACGACAAGCAGGAGGGCGGTGGCCCGGGCACGCATCCAACTCGCCACTTTAGCGAAAGGGCGCCGGTGTGACAACCGACCATCGGTCTGGCGGGGCGCGTCGGTTGGGCGCAGACCGAATCCGCCGCTTCGTGCGTACTGGCGCGTTGGGGATGCCTTCGGCGGGCCCAGGGGGCTACGCGGCGCGGGCGCCTGGCAGGGGAAAGCGCATGCGCAAACACGACGTTACGTGCTGGCCAAGGGCGGGAATCTTCGCGGCGGCGCTCGCCGGATGCGCTCACGCCCAGGGCCCCAGTCCATCCGCAAACGCTGCCGCGGCGACCAGAGCGTCCGCGCCGGCGTCGGCGGTACTCGACGCCGTCGACGCTCCAGTGGGCACGCCTGCCGACGTGTTGAAGTCCTCGGTTACCAAGGTAACGGTCTACTCGGACCGCGCGCAAATCACCCGCACCGCGCGCGCTGACGTCGGCACGACGTCGAAGGCGTTCGCATTCACCGGGCTGCCAGGGTGGGTCGACGACGCGTCCGTACGCGTTTCTGCCAGCGCCGGCCGCATCGTCGACGTTCGCGTCGATCGCAGCTTCATCGCGAAGTCCGAAGATCCAAACCACCGCAGGGCGGACGCTCACCACAAGAATCTGGCCCGCCGTGTGGCTGCGCTCAATGACGAATTGGCGATCCTCGACGCACAGACCAGGCAAATCGAGTCGATCAGGGCGTTTTCGGCGGAGAAGATCCGTGAGGACACCTATATCGGCGACGTGAGCGTAAAGAGCTACAGCGATGTGCTCGAGTTCATCGGCGACTCACTGCGAGAGACCGCCAAGGCTCGCCGTGGCGTCAGGCGGCAGCTCGATGAGCTCGCCCCCGAGGTGTCGGCCAGCGAGCGCACCCTCGCCGACATGGCAAGCCTCGAGCAGCTCGAGCAGACAACCGTGCTGGTGACGCTGCAGAGCAGCAGCCCGACGAACAGCACGATCGAGCTCACGTACATGATGCCCGGCGCGACCTGGGAACCGGCGCACGAATTGCGAGCGAGCACGACGAACCCGGATTCTGTCGACGTCCTCTCGTTCGCCGTCGTCACGCAGACCAGCGGCGAGGATTGGACCGGAGCTGAGATCTCATTTTCTACCCAGTCGTCGACGCAATCGATGCAGATCCCCGAACTCGACGCGCTCGTGCTCGGTGACACCCAGACCGCCACCCGCACCGTCGAGAGCAAACAGTCGTCGTTCTTGCGCGCGCAGCGGGCCTTCGACGGCCAAAATCGACTTTGGAACAAGGTCCACCAAGCGCGATCACAGACCACGATGGAGCGATTCGAGGCGATCTATCAGAGCAACCTCGAGTCGCTGCAAGTCGTGCAAAGCAAGACGGTACGGCTGTTCGACAGCCTCGGCGAGCGCGGCACCACCGCGCATTTCCGGGCGCTCGCAGCCCCCAGCGTGCGCGGGGACGGACATCCCACGCGGATGCGCATCGGCGGCACCACTCTCGCCTCGCGCCATGAGCTCGTCGCGGTCCCCGAGCAGTCGCTCAACGCGGCGCGGAGCCTCGAAATGTTGAACTCGAGCGGCCAGGCGTTACTACCGGGCAACGTGTCGCTCTACCAAGACGGCGCGTTCCTGGGCGTTACCGAGCTCGACTTCATCGCCGATGGAGAGGAGTTCTCCGTCTTCTTGAGCCTGGCCGATCACATCAAGCTGTCGCGCCGGCTCGACCGCAAACAAAGTGCGATCACGCGGGGCAGGCGGAGCAAGATGAAAGTACGATTTATCGTGACCGCCGAGAATCTCTCGTCGCAGGCCACAACGTTTCGACTCGCGGATCGGATCCCGGTCTCGGAAAACCGGGACATCACCGTGTCGAACGTCCGAATCACGGACGATGCTCGGCCCGATCCGCAGGGCCTTGTGCACTGGAACGTGAAGCTCGGGCCGAAGGAACGACGGGAGTTCCAGGTGAGCTATCAAGTCGAATACCCGTCGCAGCTGGTACTCGACGCCCAGCGCCGGCGCGATTTGGAACGCAGCTCCAACCCGGCTTCCCCGTCGCCGAAGCGCTCCGCCAAGCAGATCGACGAGCAGCTGCTCGACCTCGAAAAGGTCTTCTAGCGGCCGACACGGTGGAGTCTCGGCCACCGGCGATCGCGCCTGGCTGAACCGTGGCGCCCGCGGGTGTCCAGATAGCCTCCGGGAGTTCCGATCCCCGCGCGTGTGGGAGTGGCCTCGCTTCTGCGGCGCCGGTCCGCTAGCCACGGGCGCCCGCGCGACCTGAACGGCCGATGCGCGGTGCCCCGCCGCCCACGAGCTGAGGTCGATCGCGGCCTTCGGGTATGCTCGGCCTCCCATGGCGCGCCCGCGCAAGCGAAAGCCCGATCTCGACGAGGAATCCACCGCCGACGAAGCCCCCGGACCAGAGGGCGAGATCCGTGTGCGTCGTATGCATCGGCGCGACGTCAATCGCGTGTGGGAGTTTCTCAAACTGGTATTTCGTAACGTAAACCGCGACACCGTCGAATACCAGCGCCCCCGCAGCAAGCAACGATTCGTCGAACAATACGACGACGAAGGCATCGAACAACTGCTGTTCGAAGTCGGCGGAGAGATCGTCGGGTATGCCGAATGCGCCTACGAAGTAACGGGCAGCGATAACTGGATCAACCCGCGGTACTTCGACAATCGGGACATGCGCCCTCTGTTTCTCGAAGAGTTGGCCTCGCATCCGGACTATCACGGCCGCGGCGTGGGGGGCTTCATGCTGGAGCAGGTTCAGCACTTGGCGCGCGTACGCGGGTGTACCCACCTCGTGCTCCAGGTCGCCGAGAACAACCGCAACGCGCTGAGCTTCTATCGCAAGCGGAACTTCTTCAAACTCGACGCGGCGTTGTTCCTGGCCCAGAAGGTCCCAATCGAGCCCGAGCTGCTACCGCCACGCGCGTTGCCCGAGCAGCCCGACGACGCCGCGGAGGCTGCGACCGACTCCGGCGCGACGGAACCGACGGCCGAGGCCGCCGCGCCCCGTCGACGCCGCGGCAAGGCCAAGCGCGACGCTGAGGCGAATGGACGGCCAACCAACGGCCGCGGCGCCACGAAGGACGCATCGGTTAAGGCACGCAAGCAGTCGAGGGCCCGCACAGCGCAGAAGCGCCGCGGGACCTAGTGTGGTGAGTCAGTGATCCGTGATGCTCAGAACGCCGTCATCGGCGACCATGGCAAGGCGCCGAACCGATGGCCGTCGACGCGCCGCCCATCGTAGGCTATCACTGAACATATGACCAGATCATCGAGTCCGTCGGGCCTGCCCACACCCCCGGTTTCGCACGCGCAGCCCGAGCGAGATCCCATCTCGGCCGACTGCCACGGCTTGCTCGCGCTTTTTCGCGGGCCACTGGCGGAGGTTCGCTTTCCCGGGGTCGACCTTAGGGTACTCGCGGCGGCGGCCGACGCCGTTCGCAGCGCCCAGCTGGAGGTCGAAACCCTCGAGGTGGCGCTCGACGAGGCACGGGCGCGCACCGGTGAGCGGCTCGCCGAACTCGTCGCTCTCGCAGCGCGTGGGTTGGCGTATGCGCGCGTGTTTGCCAGCGAGGATGCTGAACTCGCCGCGTGCCTCGACACGATCGGCGACTTCGGTCGCTCGGCCCCGCATTCGTCCTCGATCGGAACGCCTCGCCGAAGAGGACGGACCCGCAAAGACGAGGGCACCGAGCCGTTGCTGCCGGTCGAGCGCACTCCTCAACTCGTCGCGGAGTAGTACGCCGCGACAACGTGGGTGCGGGGGTCGGCGCGCGCGGATCGCCTCGGCCTATTGGGGCGCCTCGGCTCCCAGAGCCGGGGCGATGGCCGGCACGGGTCCCGGATCTCACCGATCCGGGTGGGGCAGAATTCGTCATCTTGCCGTCGAGCGAACCCGGGGCACCCCGGCCTTCGCCAATTTTCGCGTCCGTTTTCTTGCGCGAGATGAGGCTCGCCGGCCGACGGCCGGTTAGGCTAGCGCCGATGCTCGTGTCGACCTCGCTTCCATCGATTGTTCTCGCGGCTGTCGCCGCGGCAGGGCCCGCCGAGGGCACCGCTACCGAGGCCTCCGCATCCGCGCTCACCAGCGAGCCGGCCACCGAGCCGGCCATCGCGAGCGCGGCCGCACCGAAGTCCGGCAAAACCAAGGACCGCGGCTCATTGCCCTGGCTCGAGCGTTGGGCCCCCGAACGCAACGTGTGGGAACTCGGGCTCTACGCCGGCGTATGGGTGCCGTCGAAGAACCACGAGCTGTACCAGGCGGATCTCAATCTAGCGGACCAGGGGTTTCGACCGTTCGCGCGCGTGGCACCGGCAATCGGTGGCCGCGTCGGCTACTACCCGCTTCGCGTTCTCGGGATCGAAGGTGAGGTCGGCGGCATGCCGGCGAAAACCGACGCCGATCAACGTGCAGGCGTGTGGACGGCCCGCGCCTACGTGGTGGGTCAGCTCGGATTTTCCAACATCGTCCCATTCCTGTTGCTTGGCGGCGGCGGCATGGGGGTGACGAGCGACCGCGCCGCCCTCGGCAAGGACACAGACGCCCTCCTCCACTTCGGCGGTGGCTTCAAGGTATACCTCCATCGCTATGTGGTGGTCCGCGTCGACGTGCGCGACTCGGTATCCGCGAAGCAAGGTAAGGACTCCGGCCTCGCCAACAACGTCGAGTTCCTCGGCGGGCTCTCGATCACCCTTGGGCGCAAGCACACGCAACCGCCTGCCCCGGTTGTCGACAGCGACAGCGATGGTTTCAAAGACGACGTCGACAAGTGCAAGGACGAGAAGGGGGTCGCGCCTGACGGCTGCCCGATCCGCGACACCGACGAGGACGGTTTCAAGGACGACGTCGACAAGTGCGCAGAAGAGGCGGGGGTCGATCCCGATGGATGCCCGGTTCGCGACACCGACGAGGACGGTTTCAAAGACGACGTCGACAACTGCAAGGACGAGAAGGGTGTCGCACCCGACGGCTGCCCGATCCGCGATACCGACGGCGACAGCATGCTCGATGATGTCGACAAGTGCCCGAGCGAAGCGGAGGTCGTCAACGGCTTCGACGATACCGACGGGTGCCCCGACGAGATCCCGAAGGAAGTCGAGCAGTTCTCCGGTGTGATCGAGGGCATCCTGTTCGACAGCGGCAAAGCGAAGATCAAACCGAAGTCGTTCCCGGTGCTCGACCAAGCCATTGCGGCACTGACGAAGTTCCCGACGATCCGCGTCGAGATCGTGGGCCACACCGACAATGCGGGGAAGCGGGAACGCAACGTCGATCTTTCGCAAAAGCGCGCCGAGGCCGTCAAAACCTACATGGTGGAGCACGGCATTGACGCTGCCCGGATCGTCACCCGTGGGGCCGGGCCCGATGAGCCGATCGGGGATAACAAGACCTCGGCGGGCAGGGGACAGAACCGCCGGATCGAGTTCAAGCGCTTGATGCAGTAGCTCGCACGGCAACCGACCACCTCGAACGCGACCGGGCGCTGGCCCGAGGACTGCTTCGCCGGCTAACCTTGGGCAATGTCTGCGATGTCGATCCTCGCGTGGGTCCAGCGCCACCGCCGACGCCGCGCGGCCGTGGTGCTCGTGGTCGCGTCGCTGGCGGCGTCGACGCTCTCAACCATTGCTCGCCGGATGGAGCCCGCCGGCGCGCCGCCAACGGCAGCAGCCGACGTTCGCCGCGCCGTACGGGTGTGGCCGCGCAACGAGCTTGAGCTGGCTTGGATTCGCGTGCTCGCCCTTGACGAGTGGACTGAGCACCTGGTCCCGGGCGCGCCGATCGACGTGGTGGTCGATCGCGCAGGTGCCGTTGCTCTGACCGCTCAGGGTGTTCGGTGGGCGGTGCTCGTCGAAGACATCGACGCGGTTGCTACCGCCGAGCGCGAGCGTCTGACCGCACCGAGCGCGCAGCGGCCGACGGACTGGTTCGCCGAGTACCACGACTTCGTGGCGATCGCTGAACATCTGCGCGAGCTCGCGGCCAGGCGCCCCGACGTCACCACACTCGAGGTGATCGGCGGTAGCGCGGAGGGACGCCCGCTGCTCGCGCTGCACATCAATGCCCCCGGAGCGAACAAAGTTCCGATTCTGCTCAACGGCACCCAGCACGCCCGTGAGTGGATCGCATCGATGGTGCCGATTTGCATCGCGGAGCGCGCTCTCGCCCGGGATGCCGCGCCGGAGCTGCAGCAATTCCTCGCCAAGACCGATCTGTGGGTGATCCCGGTGGTCAACCCGGACGGCTACCAGTACACGTGGAGCAGCGATCGTTACTGGCGGAAGAACCGTGCTGGTGGGCACGGCGTCGATCTCAACCGCAACTTCTCGATCGCGTGGGGCGGCGATGGCTCAAGCGCCAACAAGCGCTCGCAAATCTATCGCGGCACGGGACCGTTCTCGGAGCGCGAGTCGGCGGCGCTTCGCGATCTGGTGATCGGCCGCGGCATCGCGCTGCACGTCGACTTCCACTCCTACGGCCAGCTGCTCCTCCATCCGTGGACACACACAAAGAAGCCAGCTCCAGATCGCGATCGCTTCGCGGCCATCGCCGATCGGATGGCGTCGGCGATCTACGCCGCTCGCGGTCAGCGATATGAGATCATGCCCGGGGCCAAGCTGTATCCCGCGTCGGGCACGATGACGGATTGGGCCAGCGGTCATGCGCAGGCCCTATCGTTTACGATCGAGCTGCGCCCGCGCGGCGGAAGTGGGTTCGTGCTCCCGCCCGACCAAATCCGTCCGACCTGCGACGAGGCCCTCGCGGCGGTGCTCGAGCTGCGGCAGGCAGCGGATCTACCGCGGCCCCGCTGAGTCCACCCTTCTGCGAGCGGTGGCGCTATCCTCGGCCGCGATGTCCCCTCGTCTCCGGCGTCTTGTCACGCTCCCGTTCGTCCTCGCCCTGGCTTGCGCCTCTCGTCGAGACGTTGCCGTCGCACCCCAGCCGATCGGGCCCGATGCAGCAGCTTCCGCCGCGCGCGATCCGGTGCCCGCACCGGTACCGAAGGTCTCCGACGATCCGGTCGTGCAGAAGATCGTCGAGCTCGGCACCCGCACGCCGAAGGTCGACGAACCGCTGCACCACCTTGCCGAGGTGATCGGTCCGCGATTGACCGGCTCGCACAAGCTAATGGAAGCGGAGAAGTGGGCTCGCGATCAGTTCGCCGAGCTTGGCCTCGACGCGCGGCTCGAGCGGTGGGGTGAGATCCCGGTGGGATTCGATCGCGGGCCGTCGTCGGGAGGCATGGCTGCACCGGCGACGGTGAAGTTCGACTTCACCACGCGAGCCTGGAGTCCGGGAGTATTCGGACCGGCACGTGGCCGCGCTGTCATGTATCCCGGCAACGACGGCGAGGTGAAAAAGAACCCGAAGCAATTCGCCGGGACTTGGGTCGTGCATCCCGCCGAAGGCCGAATCGACGACGCGTTGCGCAAGAAGATCGACGACGCGCTCGCGTCCGCCGGCGCGCTTGGGCACATCGACCGGGCGCGCGATCGCGGGGGCAAACTCGTCCACACCTCTGGCGCGCACGAGTTTGCCTGGACCGAGATCCCCCGTGATGTCCACGTGCTCTTGCGCGGCGACCAGCACGATGACGTGGTGAAGCGAATCGGCGCCGGCGAAGCGGTAGAGCTCGAGTTCTCGATCGACAACCGGTTTTTCCGCGGGCCAGTGCCTCAGTTCAACGTGGTCGCGGACCTGCGCGGAAGCGAGTTCCCCGACCAGCTCGTCATCGTCGGCGGACACATCGATTCGTGGGATGGTGCGCAAGGCGCCGTCGATAACGCCACCGGCTGTGCCACGACGCTCGAGGCTGCCCGGCTGTTGGTAGCGGCTGGCGCGCGCCCGAAACGGACGATTCGTTTCATGTTGTGGTCGGGCGAAGAACAGGGCCTGCTCGGGTCAAAGGGGTACGTCGAGCAGCATCCCGAGCTTGCGGACCACGCGTCGGCCGTGCTCGTCCACGATGGCGGCACGAATTTTCTCTCCGGGCTGCGCGTTCCCCCAGAGATGGCCGAGGACATGAAGCGGGTCTTCGCGCCGGCGATGAAGCTGAACCCGGAGCTCCCGTTTGCGCTGTGGTACGGCGATGCGCTGCGGCCCGGCGGGAGTGATCACAGCCCGTTCATCGCCAAGGGCATCCCGGGCTTCTTCTGGGAGCAATCTGGGCGCGCAGACTACGAGCATTCGCACCATACGCAGTTCGATACGGTCGCGTTTGCCATCCCCGAGTATCAGCGACACTCTGCGATCGTCGTCGCGGTGGGCGCGCTGGGCCTTGCCAACCTCGATCACAAGCTCGACCGCACCGACGCCGCCGCGCTCCCGCGCCGCGAGCTTGGCCTCGACCTCGACGGCCTCAAGATTCGACAGGTGGAGGACAAGGGCCTAGGCAAGCGGGTCGGCCTCCGCGCCGGCGACGAGATCGTCGCGGTCGACGGCGAGGCGGGTACGCGCGGCGAGATGTTCCGTCGCCTCTTTGGCGGGAGCAGCAAGAAGACAGTCACAGTGATGCGCAAGGGTAAGAAGGTAGATCTCACCCTGGACTTCTCTGGAGATCCCGCGGAGGTCGAGCGCGAGGCGCGTCGCGCTCGACGCAAGCAGAAGTTTGGCGAACTCGACTATGAGAAGCCTTTCGCGGGCCGCGAGTGGGTGGACCCGCGGGGCGCTGGGAAGCAGGCGAAGGCCGCGGGGAAACCATAGCTGTGCCTGGCCGACCGGCTCGTTGCCAACGAGCAAAGCTGCGACCGCGGCTTCGATGCGCGGCCCTGCCCATCGCGGTCGTGCTGGGCAGCGTGTGCCTCGTGACAAGCGCTGGCATCGGTTGCCGTCCGATCGACGCGCCGACGCCCGAACCACGACCAGTCGGCCCGGCCGAGCCGATCAAGGCGGAGCCTGTCTCGCGGCCGGACACGTCGGCCCCGAACGCAGCAGCGACGCCATCCCCCCGTGTCTTCGCCGCTGTTGCGATGGAAGCGTCGGTCCCGCCGACACAGTTCTCCGCCGATGCGGTCGTGATCGAATCACCGGCGGACGTGTCGCCGGTGACCCTGTTTGCCGACGAACGTGCGCGACTCCGCCAGGCGATCGCCGCGGCGCTGCGCAAGCGCGGGCACGTGATCGCGTCGGTGGAGGAAGTCGAGCGCATTGAAGCCGCCGCCGCCCGCGGTGAGCTTGTACTCGAAGGCGGGCAGCGATGCCGTGCTCCGCTTTCGCACGCGGAGGTCGAGCACCGCTACTTTCGCAAGCACACGATCGCGAGGGCCACAGCGGAGTGTGGACCTGATTGTCGCCTCCGCGTGACGCTGGAAGCGCCCCAAGGTTCGGAGGTCGACGACAAGTACTGGCGAAGCGCGCTGGTTCGGCGAGCGGAGAACCCGCGCGCGTGGATGGCGGCCCCCGCCGCACTGGGCGAAGTCGATGAGACCTTCGGAGGCATGAGAGGCTTCGGCACGGGAGGAGCGGACGTGACCTTCTTGGCTCCGGAGACGATCGGACGGTGGAAGGGCCAAGTCGACACCAGACAGTTTGACGCGCGCGAGCCCGAACTCGCGACATGCTCCGACCCCAATCCGTTCGCGTTCGCGCTCCATTTCGTGCGCGCGGCCGTCCGCGCGGATGGATCGATCGCACGCTGCGAGGCACAGCTCGATCGACTGCCGTCGTCCGACGGGCCGGACATCGCGCGATGCATCTGCGACGTCGTGGACAAGATCAACCTTGGCCGAGGGGACGCCCAACGACGCCTACGCGTGCTCGTCGCGGACAACGAGACCCCCCGAGCCGCAAGCATGCGCGCAAAGTTATCCACGCTGCAGGCGGGGACAGAAGACTGGACGAGACGTCTCACCGACAGCCCGGCGTTGGACCGCTGCCTCGCCAACGCGCCCCCGAGCGCGGCGTTCTCCGCAACCGTTGGCCTGCCGGTAGCCGCGGACGGATCGATCGAAGACATCGTGGTCCTCGGAGAGATCCACGGCGTCGATACGATGAGATTCGTCGACTGCCTGGTGAAGGAGCTTGCGCTGGTGCCTCTGCCATGCCGTCCACCGGGAATCACCGAACTACGCCTGCGGCTCGACGTCGGCCAGGCGCCCTAACAGCCCGTGGTGGAACGCGGGTGCGTGCATAACGGCGTCCTAGCCACGCATGCCGGCGTTGCTCAGCGCTCGGCTCCTACAGCGCCTCGACCGCGACGCCATCGCGGATGCGATCGCTCGGGTGCAGCACCAGAAGCTCCCCGGGACTCACGCCTTCAGTCACTTGGACCGCCAGTGCGCCGCGCTTGCCCACCGTGACCGGGCGCAGCCGGGCAGCCCCTTCCTCGACCACGAACACGCCCCAGTTGTCGCCCGTGCGCACCAGTGACGCCGTTGGCACGGTAACGGCGTCGTTCTGTTCCCACACCACGATGCTCGCGACCACGGCATAGCCATCGCCGAGCGCCTGCCAACGCTCATAGGGCTCGTCCAGTCGGACAATGACGTCTACGCGCTGCTCCTCGACGCCGAGGCTCGAGACTTTTGTGAAGGCCGACGGCGCGACCAGGCGCACATGCCCTTGCAGCGCCTCCGGTCCTCCCCAGCGCTGGATCTCGACCAGATCGCCCACCTCGATCTCGACCGCGTCGGCGGTCAGCACGTCGACGACGATTTCAAGCGCCCGCGGGTCGGCGACTTCCATGAGCGGGGTACCGGCCGCAACCACGCCCTCACTCTCGCGCATGATTCGCAGCACCGTACCGACGATCGGCGAACGGATCTCAAACTGCTCGGTTGACGCCGAGTCCGAGCTACGCGCCAGTGCGGCCTTGGCGGTCTCGACCTCGTAGCGGGCAACACGGGCAGCAAAGCGCGCCGCGTCGCGCTCGCGCGCGGCGGCCTCGGCATCGAGCTCGGCGGTGTCGATCTCCTCGGCGCTGGCGGCCCCGGTCGCCGCCAATTTGCGCAATCGTTCGAGCTGGCGGGCGGCGAAGGTCCTGCGGACCTCCGCGCGGCCGACCGCACTATCGGCCTGGCGCGCGCCAGCCTCGGCGGCGTGGCTCCGAGCATGCAGTTCGTTCTTGGCGCGCGCGTCGAGCAACGGCGGCGCGGTGGGCTCGATCAACGCGAGCACGGTGCCTTCGACAACGGAGTTGCCGGGCTCGAGCTCGATGCGAGCGAGGTTACCCGACAGTGGTGCAGTAACGACGTGACGATCCTGTACGCGGGTGCGCCCATCCTCGTCGACGGTGACACGCAGTTGCCCCTGCGACACCGTCGCGATCTCAATCAGCACCGGCTTGGGCCGCAGCGCGAGCACGAGCCCCGCCACGGTCGCGGCGGCCACCGTAGCGGCGACGGTCCACTTGATCCATCTCATGCGTTACTCCCGTGTCTTGAGCACTTCGACCAAATCGAGGTGATCGATCTTTCGCCGCACCGTGAGTGCAGTGATGAAGCCTGCTACTGAAACCACGCCGGTGGCGAAGACGTAGGTGCGGG
The DNA here is from genome assembly GCA_902826865.1 of uncultured Myxococcales bacterium. Taxonomy (GTDB): domain Bacteria; phylum Myxococcota_A; class Polyangia; order Nannocystales; family Nannocystaceae; genus Xiheibacterium. Next base: position 16,427 of record CADEGN010000053.1, on the reverse strand, counting down.
GCGAGATCAACAGTGGGAAGCGATACAACTCACTATCGACCCCCGCAATAATTCCCAGGGCTAGCAGCCAGCCCAACAAACATCCCAGTGGGATGGCGAGCAGCAGCTGCATGGCCAGCTCCCACAGCAAGATGCCGCTGACCTCGGCTCGCGTGAAGCCGATCACGCGCAGGGTTGCAAGCTCGCGCGAACGCTCGACGAGAGTGATACGCGCACCATTGTAGACCACGCCTACGGCGATCACACAGGCGAAGATCGATAGGATCACGGTGGTGGTCGTCTGGATCCGGGCGGTGGTCTCGTTGAAAATGTCGAACACAGCCGAGCGCATTCCCACCGACACGATCGCGGGCACGGTCTGTAGCTGCAGGTACAGCTCGGAGCGTTGCCGCGGATCCACGGCAAGGAGTGCGCCCGTCAGCCGCGGACCCTCGCCCAGCAATCGCCGCAACGCCGTATCGCGCATGTATCCCGATAGACCCAACATCTCGGTCGACAGGCCTGCGATCTCCACGCTTACGCGGCGGCGGCGACCCTCGAGCAGCTCCACCTCGAGCTCATCACCGATCTGAAGATCCAACCGGCGCGCCAGCTCGTCGGTCACCACCAGGCCGCGCTCGGGCAGCTTGGTCGGGCGCAGGTCGGCACCGATGAGCCGGCGCAGCCGCGGCTCCGCGCCCATTCCAACGATAACCGTTTCGTAGCTGTGGGGGCCTGCGTGGAGCCGCACCGGCGCGACGCGCTGGCCTTCGACGTCGAGCACGCCGGGCAGCGCGCGAAGTTCGTGCAGCACACCGTCGGACAACGCATCGGCACATCCACCCTGTACGTCGTAGCGTTGCTCCCGTTGGAAGCTCACGTCCATGACATGGTTGAGTGCGTCCTGCGAGAAGCTGCCAGCAATGATGATTGCGATGGAGAACGCGATGCCCAACGACGAGAGCATCGTGCGCAGGGGGCTTCGCGCCAGATTGCGTGCGACCATGCGACCCGGCTGGGACAGCGCACGCTCGAGCGCACGCGTGAACACGCCGCGACCGTAGCGCTGCGGTGTCGGGGGGCGCATGGCCTCGGCCGGCGGCAGCTTCACGGCCCCGCGAACCGCAGCGACCGCGCCGATGAGGCCGGCGGCGGCGCTGATGGCCACCGCCGTAACAGCCGTCGCCCCATCGACCCCAAACGCGAGGTGAGGGAAGCGGAAAAAGTCGCGATACAGATCCACCATCGCGGCACCACCGACGGCGCCGAGCCCCACGCCGAGCACGCTGCCGCACGCGACGACGAAGAGGGCGAGCTCCGCGTAGTGCACGCCGATTCGAATGTTGCCGTAGCCCAGGGCCTTGAGCGCGGCGATTTGCTCGCGCTGCCCGGCAACGATCCGTGAGAGCACAGCATTGAGCAGGAACGCGGCCACGCCGAGGAAGATCGTCGGCACCGTTGCTCCCATGGACCGCAGCTGCGCCAGCTCATCCTCAAGGAAGCGGTGCGATCCCTGCAAGTCGCGTCCGCGGACTCCGTTGCCTCCCCACGGCGCGAGCACCCTATCGACGGCATCGGTCACCTGCCGCACCGATGCGTCGACGCCGAGCGCGAACGTGACATCGTTGAAGGCGCCCTGCATCGCAAACGCGGCAGCGAGCACATCGCGGTCCATCCACAGGATCGCCGAGCGCTTATCGTCGGGCCACGGCGAACCCGCCGGGACCGAGAACACATACTCGGGAGAGAGCGCGATGCCGACCACACGGAGGCGTTCGCGCCGTCCGCCCATGACGCTCGACAACTGGTCGCCCGGCGCCAGGCTGTGGATGTTGGCGAACGGCTCAGACACCAGCACCTCGCCGCTGCGGCCAGGCTCGGGCCAGCGACCGCGGCGCAGGTGCAGGCGGTTGAGGCCCGAGTCGAGCGGCGTCGGTAGCGACACCAACCGCGCGCTCGCGGGCTCTGGCATGTCGGCGACGTCGAGCGTCAGCAGTTGCACGATGCGGGTCTCGGCCCGCGCCACGCCCGGAATCGCCAGGAGCTCATGCACAACGGCATCCGGCGCACGCTTGGCCGAGGCCCACGCATCGGCGAAGTTCGACTCGGCGTAGTAGCTGGCACGCGAGCGCGACAGCGACGAGTGAGCGGAGAGCATCGCCACGTAGCTGGCGACGCCGCAGCCCACGACCATCACGATGGCGAGGATCTGCCAGCGCATCCCGATCAACTCACGCAGCAGCTTGCGATCGAGCGCCCTCATCGAACGACCTCCTCACCACTGCAACTCCTGGGCCCCAGCACGGCGCTCGTTGCGTCTGACCTCGAGCGCACGGCCATCGGCGAAGGTGACCACGCGATGGGCCATGCTCGCGATCGCTGCGTTGTGGGTGATAATCGCGGTGGTCGTGCCGACCTCGCGGTTGATGCGATCGAGCACCTCGAGCACGACCTTTCCGGTGACGACATCGAGGGCGCCGGTTGGCTCGTCGCAGAGCATGACCTCGGGTCGCTTGGCGACCGCCCGGGCGATGGCGACGCGCTGCTGCTCGCCGCCTGACAACTGCGCCGGGAAGTGATCGATGCGCTTGGACAGGCCCACGAGCTCCAGCGCCGCCTCGGGCGACATTGGATCGCGCGAGATGTCGGTCACAAGGGCGACGTTCTCTCGCGCGGTCAAGCTGGGGATGAGGTTGTAGAACTGGAACACAAACCCGACGTACCGACGACGCCAGTTGGTTAGTTGGGCCTCACCGGCGCGCGTGAGATCGTACCCCCGGTGCAGCACGGAGCCGGACGTTGGCAGGTCGAGCCCGCCGAGGATGTTGAGCAGAGTCGACTTGCCCGAGCCCGAGGCGCCGAGCAGCACGACGAACTCGCCCTCGAATAGGTCGAGGTCGACGCCGCGAAGCGCATGCACCTCGACCTCGCCCATGCGATAGACCTTGGTGAGACCTCGCGCCGAGATCACCGGCGCAGCGGCGGGGCGAGGGTCGAGCACCGGCGGAAGACGATCGCACGGTCACGAGAGTTTCGGGGAGCCTGCCCGACGCCCGCCGCGGCGCAATCGCTGCGGTTCGCCAGCGGGGGCGGAGGGGCCGCAGGGGTGGTGCTCGGCGGAGATCTCTCGCTCGACCAGGGTCGGCCCCGAGCAGCGTCATTGGCGCGTCAGGGATGTGGATGGGGGAACTGGACGTTACCCAGGTGGCGCCACATCGAGGAAGTACTGTTCGTTCAGGCGGATGCGCTGCGCGGAGTAGCCCACGCGCGTCTGGCCCGAATCACCCAGCATAACCAGGCCCGCTCGCTCGCTCGAACCATTCCATTGTATTCGCGCAATAGTACGTCTCCTGCACGCGGTGCTCGGGCAAGTCGGTCGTGAAATAGACGGACATGAGGAACGGAATACTTGGACCATACAGCTCGTCGTAAATGGTGCTCAATATGGTCCCGCCATCGCCGTGGGCGTCGACGAAGAAACAGTAACCCGTGAATGTATTGTTCCGCATGGTGACCTTGCCACCAAACCCGCCGTAAAGCCCTCCCTGCGCGAACGGGTTCGTTAGCGACTCATCCCAGACAAACTGGTTATCTTCGAAGACCAGCATCTTGTCGCTCCCGCGGAAGCTCGCTGGATCAGCGAGAAATTCGGCCCATGCGGCCTCTCCCCAGTTGCTTTCGCCGTTGCGGATGTGCATGGCGTGGTACATGCGCCCGGTGTTGTAGAACTCGTTGTGATCGACGACTCCTGACACACTTCCCTCAGCGACGCTGCCGTAGAAGTTGGAACCGATCGCCGCGTCCCCCTTGTTGACAACGAGGTGATCAAGGCGGACCTGCAGGGCCGGCCCAACGACGAAAATGATGAGTGGGTACTCGTCCCTGTTGTTGAACGTGAAGCCGCTGACGCGGACAAAGTCGTCGCCGGTTGGGTCGACGGAAACCGCGATCCCTGCCGCGTTGTTGATGACGGTAGCGTCCGCGACGGCCCCGATGAGCAGTACGCTCTTGTCGAGGTGCACTGTCGTGTCCCACGTGCATGCGCCCTCCGGAACCAGCACGACGTCGCCGGGGTTGGCCATCGAGCTGGCTTCGACGACGTCGCCGTCGTCGCAACACCATTGCCTCTTCCTTCGCCGCGAACACGGCCAAACCGTAGACACAACGACGCGCTCCGGTGTCGCGCGGATCCCAAAACAAGCCCGAATTGGGGGTCGCCTTGTGGCCTCTGCGCAGGCGCGAGCTCAAGGTGGCCGACACACCCCAGTTCGTGTTGGTATTGTGGTGCAATGCGCGAGGACGCAAATAAGCGGTGCATTCGTCGATCCGCCGCAGCTCTAGCGCTCGGGCATATCGTCGTCGTGTTCGGCTGCACAAGCGAGGGCGGTGACGACCCGGACGCCGGCGACACGAGCGGGAGCTCGAGCGCAACCCCGACGTCGGCTTCCGGCTCCGGTCCCAACTCGAACTCAACGCTCGACGGGTCGCTCGACGGCAGCGCTGGGTCGTCGGACGCGTCCACATCCGGATCGGTATCCGGCGGCGGCGAGAGCATCGGTCCTCCGGCGTGCGAGCTCGCCCAGAGCGGGCCGATCACAGTGCAGGCCGACGGGCAAATCATCGAGCTTTTGCACATCGTGTCGACCGACGGGCCAGCGATCGTCGTGGATGGCTTCGCGAACGTGGTGATCCGCGACGTGTGGATCGAGCACGTGGGCGGGCCTGGCATCGAACTGTCGGGAGCCGACGATGTGGTGATCGAACGCGTCGCGATCGAGCACACCGGCGCGCCTGCCTCGGGCGAGAACCCCAACGACGGTCTCATCAACCTGTCCTGCTTCGACTCGGCGCGGCTTGGGGTGACCGAAGTGCGGCTAGTGCGGGGATCGACCGGCGCCTACGTGCTGCAGTGCCCCGACGCCAGGCTGTCGCGGATCGAAGGCCACGACTTCCGTGGACCGTTCCCGCGCGGGCAGCTCGCGCAGTTCGACAAGAGCGACGGCGCGATCCTCGAGGACTTCTCGGTGGTAAATCCGCCGGAGTCGTGGCCCGAAGACAACGTCAACGTGTACCAATCGAGCGGCGTCGAGATCCGCCGCGGGCTGATCGACGGCAACAACTCACCATCCGGTGTCGGAGTGATCTTCGACGGCGGAATGGCGCTCGGCGTGGTCGAGGACGTCGACGCCATCCGCATGGGCAACGGATGCTTCTCCGACTACGCCGGCAGCGACGGCGTAGTGTTTCGGCGCACCCGTTGCCGCGAGAACATCTGCGAAGACCAAGGCCGTGGGCTTCCGCTATCCAATGCGCTCATGTGGGCCGGCAACGAAGGCTTCACCCAGATCCGCATCGAGGACTCGCACTGGTTTGCCTCGTGCAACGGCAACCTCGTGTGGCCCGAGGAGTCGTTCGAGGTGCTCGATCTCGACGAGCTCGACTTCGAACTGCGCGACCCAATCTTCGCCCAGATGTGTTGGGAGTGATCCTGCGTCCGCACACTGCTAGTCTTGCCTTATGCGTGCGTTGCTGTTGTTCGCTCCCTGGCTTGTCGGTTGCGGACGGCCGCAGGTCATTGCGTGGACGCTCTTTCACGGCGACCACGCCGACGCTTCGGCGCCGCTGGGCTACTACTACGACCATCGCGCGCTGCCAGCCGCGAGAAGCCGCCGCTGGGCGCCGGCGGAGGCGCTCGCACCCGCGCGGATCCCCGACGAGTGGCGCTCGGTGATGGGCAGCGGCGACTTCCACGAAGAGAGCACGCCGAGTGCTGGCCGGCGACCGGATGTGGCGGTTCGCGCTCACGGTGGAGACGCACTGGCATCACGCGCGACCTCGCCGATACGCAGGCTTCTTCGCGCTCGATCACTCGGGCCAGCGCACCGAGGTCGCCCTATTCGAAGTCGAGTACAAAGGCGACCTTGACCTGCGCTGGGCGCTGGTCGGTCGCGAACTATCGCGGCAAGCGTGGTCGCGCCATGGAGCTGCGCGTAAACGGGGATATGCTAGCCGGGCCCCACACGATCGTTTGGGACGCGACGGCCCCGGTCCCGCCACCGCCTGAGTAGTATCCGCTACGGATCGATCGAGCCCGGGCACGCACTCGCATTGAGCTCGCGGCGGCGGCGACTCTGACAGCCGTCAACGGGTCGCCTGCAGCAAGCGCCCGCCGGCGAGACCAGACAAGAGAACCGAGAGCACGCGCTTGGCCTCCTCGATCGCCCGCGCTCGGTTGGACGACTCGGCGATCAGGAAGACGGCCTCATTCAATGCGCCTGACAGCAACTGGTTTTACATACCGTCGGTATGTTTATCAACGCGGCTGGCTGTCGTGCAGACAAATCGCCTGACCGTGGCGGAGCGAACCTGACGCGCGTCCTGTCAAACGCCCCCGAGCGCGACACCGCTCTTGCGACGCAAGCACCGCGCTCACCTCGCGAGGTCGCGGAAGAATCGCTCGCTGTCGTCGTCGGCCGGGAACATCAGCTCCACGCGAAGCTCGGACGCGGTCACCTCGATGGCGGTGTCGAAGCGCATCACCGTCGAGATCGTGCGTACGCGGCGGCCACCGATGTTTAGACGTGGGCAGATCACCGGCAGCTCGGGGCGCGCGTCGCGGTCCGGAGCAGGGATCGATCTGGCGTGACTCTCGGCTCGACGCAGGAGGTCCGTCAGCGCGGGATCAGACGCCCGCACGGCCTCGCGCCTGAGCGCGGCGACGCCAGCCCAAACGACGTCCTGCCAGTTCTCGACCATGTCGCGGAACGGTCCGGGGCCGAACCAGAGCTCGACGATCGTCTCGGGAGACATCGAGCACAAGCCGGGGAAGAGTGCCTCGGCTGCGCGATTCGCAGAGATGAAGCGAACGCCGCGACTGCCCACCCACGCGGGGTAGGGTTCGTGTGAAGCGAGGATGCGGTCGAGCACTCGCTGGATCGGCTTCATGGCCTCATCCTCGAGCGCGAACGCGGGAAACGAAGGCGGCAGCCCGGCGGCGACGAGCAACGCATTGCGCTCGCGGATCGGTATGTCGAGGGCTGTCGCGAGGCGAAGGACCAGCTCGGCGCCTGGCCGCGAGCGTCCGGTCTCCACGAAAGAGAGATGCCGAGGTGTGGTGCCAGCCTCGCTGGCCAACTCGAGCTGCGACTTGCCGGCGCGAGTGCGCCAGTGCCTCAGCTGCTGGCCGAAGGGGCTGAGGGCAGCTTCGCTCACGCCTCCACACTACTCCCTGTGGGGAAGGCCGGCACTTCCCTAATGAGGAAGGCTGGGCGCGGCGACAGCCAGCTTGCGCGGATGGGGCCACCCGTTCTCAACGAAGTACTTGAGCTCTTCGGCGACCTTGGCCCCGCCCGATTGCAGCTGCCATTTGATGACGCAACCGAGGAGCGCCATCGGCCCCCGAAGCACCACCGTCGCGTGGATGCGCAGCCGGGAACGGCGGTCGTCGACACGCGAGACACTCCACCGGCTGACGGCGTGGCGGATGAATCTCGGCATGCCCTCGAGCGCCTCGTACTCGAACGCCATCGCCGCGCGATCGAAGCGCGTCAGCCGCTCTTTGACGACGCCGGCCTTTACCGGGCCGAAGGGCGCGATGTTGCACGAGCGCATCACGCCGACGCCCGGCTCGGCCGACCCGACTGGGCAGGACGCAGTGATGGGGGCAGCCCACTCACCGATGTGCATGAACCGCTCGCCGAGCGCGTGCCAGACGCGTTCGGCGGGTGCCTCGATGAAGATGTCGTTGCGGAGTTCCATGGTCCGGAGTCTACGTTCGACCACCGGCGCCCGCGATTCCTGATCAAGGAAGCGCCGCACGACGCGCATGCGCCTCGAGTCCGTCGTGCAGCGCGCGATCCATCCGCGAAACGCATAGGATCGCGGCCGTGACGAAGACGGACGCGCGTCGACAGGCTGCCAAGGCAAAGCGATCCCCCGCGAGCAGGAGCGGGGCGCCTCGGGCAGCCCGCAAGCCGGCGATCCCAGCGGGCGGCAAAGCCCCAGAGGTGGCCGCTGGCGTGCTGCACGAAGTACCGGAGGACATGCGAGAGATCTTGACCTCTGACACAGACCTTCTTGCGAAGTGGAATGGCCTTACGCCGATCCAGCGCAACGAATGGATCTGCTGGGTGACCGTCGTGAAGAAGCCGGAGACGAGGGCCGACCACGTCACGCGAATGCGTTCGGAGTTGCGCGAAGGCAAACGCCAACCCTGTTGCTGGCCGGGTTGTCCGCATCGCAGACCCAAAGCGAAAAAGTGGTTTAGAAATCCGTAGTGGCGCGTTTGAGCGGGTGCGTCGCCGCAGCGAGGCCATCAGCGCGCGCGCCCAAGGCCGGCGGGCACGATCAGACGGTCCGATCAGTCCGCCAGCACGAATAACTGATAGCGCCGCACCAGCCGCTTGCCCTGCGAGACGTCGCGGTAGCAACTCAGTGCCACCTGGCCGCCGGGGCCAATCGCACCGTGCAAGTTGTCGCAGACGATCGTCCGCAGCCACTGCGGCTCCAGGCCGTCCATCGACGACTTCACCACGTGGTGCAACCCGGTGGTATCGACTAGCCGACGGCCCAGCACCACACCGCCACTGCCGTGTCGGCCGAGGCTCAGCACCGAGGCCGATGCGTGGGGGCAGGGCAGCCCTGGTCGTCGAACCACATCATCAGCCCGTGCTCAGGGTCCCCGAACGGGAGCACTCGCGGCTGCGGCTCGGGGAAGCCGTCGACCACCACGTGGTCGCCATCGGCGAACAGCCCATGAAGGCCCTGCGGCAGGCTGCGCGTCCAGGTGACGATCCTCGTGCCCGTGCCGATGCGCGGGCCGCTCAGCGCGGTAGAGCGAACGCGCGAACGCTGTCCGACCCCGCGGAGTGGCACCCCGCGCACGTCGAGTGCTCGATACCCTCGGCGACTACTTCGTCGTTGCCGCGGTACTCCGCCCAGAACCACTTGTCGTCGCGTTTTTCCATCGCCGCGACAAACTTCAAAGAGTCGCCGTTTTCGTCATTCCAGCCGTCCTTAACGATGAGCGATCCGTCCGGCCACGCGTCGAGGGGATCGCCGGCCGCGAACACCTCCTCGACGGTGTCGTTCATGTAGATGTCGACGAACGGCCCGTGGGGACCCCCTTGGGCGGGCGCCCGCGGCGTCTCCCAACCGGGCGCGCGGGCGAACTCGCGATACCCCTGCTCGCGGAGGTCGTCGAGAAAGTCGCTACCGATTTGCGGCTGTTGGCAGGCGGCGAGTAACGCGCTGAGTCCAAGGAGGCGATGCATGGTCGAAACGATGCCGGAACCGGTCCGACGGTTACACCGGGCGCCGTAATTCAGCGCCGACGCGGCCGTTTCGGGGTTGAAACACGCCGATGCCCGCGCCCGCCCCGGGCCCCGGGCGTGCGCACCGGATGGTCGATGACCACCGTCTTGGCGTGGCGGAATCTAGTTCACGATCGGGTCCGCTTCGCTGTCATCGGAGGTGCCGACGGTCACGCGGGGCGAGCCCGCGCACCGTCGTTGGGTACTGATGCGAGCGCGATGCCGGTGCTAGGCTCGCCGCGTGAAGTACCGCATCCTCTTCCGCCGCCGTGGTCGGGCGTCGACTTCGAAACGGCTGCGGCGGATGTCGACGGGCACGCGGGCGATCGCCGACGGCAGCCGTCCGGTCGTGCTGCGCGCACGACCGGACGCCGACAACCCCGTCGACCGCTTCCGCGTCGAAAGCGTGCTCACGGAGGCCGACGGCGTCCGCGCCTGCGCCGTGGTCGACGGCGCGTCCGATCGTCGGCTAACGCTCTTCACGTGCGAGATCGCCGACGGGTGGGACGCGTGGGACCGCTTCGCGCACGAGTGCCGGGTCGTGCGCTCGCTCGGGCATCCGAGTACGCCGCGCTGGGTCGATCACGGCGAGCGCGACGGCCGCGCCTGGCTGCTCACCGAGCGCATCGAGGGCCGTACGCTCGGCGACCGGATCGCCCGCGGGGAGCGCTTCAGCGATCTCAAGCTTCAGCACGTCCTGTTGCGCGCGCTCGACGTGCTCGCATATCTGCACGAGCTCAATCCGCCGGTGTTCCACTGCGACGTGCACCCGGGTGCGATCGTGGCCTCCGACCGGGGCGAGCTCACGCTGATCGGATTCGGTCGCTCGCGGGGCGTGCTGGCCGACGACGCCGAGCGCAACGACCTCATCGGACGCGACGGCTACTTGCCGGTGCAGACCTGGCGCCTGATCGCGGGTCCGGCGACCGATTTTTGGGCACTCGGCGCGACCATGCTCGCTACGGCCAGCGGTCGTGACGCGAGCTCGCTGCCGCGCACCGCTGGCGCGCTCGACATCGATGCGTGCATGAGGCCGTCGCTGCTGCGCGAGCAGATCCGCTCGCTGCTCGCAGTCGATCCAGCCGCGGTCGTCGCCTCGGCCGAGCGGGTCCGCCGCGAGCTGCGGACGGGCCGCTGACCGAGCGCTTGCTGCGACGTCGGTTATCGGCCGGACGATGGCGCCAGCCGAGCGATCGAGGGGGCGCTCGTGGGACCGCCCGCCTCCACGCCTAAGGAGACGTCGCGAGCACCGTGAAGCAGTTGCGCGATCTCGTCGACGAACCCGGCAGCACCCGCGTGACAGGCACGCTCCCGGCACTGCAGCATGCGGGCGGACGCGCAATACTCGTCGACCGAGAACAACGCCTGGAAGAATGCGCGCAGCAACGCTTCGCGCACCGCCGACGGCGAATCGTCGTCGCCGCGAAACCACGCCGCAGAGAAGGCAGGCAGCGCCATTTCGCCGGCGGGCCACGCGACGGGCCCGGACACCTCTCGAGACGCGCACGAGTCGCGCGCTCGCGCAAGGAACGATCCAACTCCTGCGCATACGGGTCGAGCTGCCCTGCGGGCGTGCGCGGCAACACCGCGGTCCAACGCAATGCGGCTTCGAAGTCTCCGGACCATCCGCGTGCCAAGGCGCCGAACACCGCCAGGGGGATCCGGTCGTGATCAGTGAACGCGTCGCAGCGTTCGGCGCGTCGCCACGCCTGGTCCAGCCACACTACGCCGCCAGCCACATCTTCGCACGCGAAGTGAGTGAGCGCGGCGATAAAACACCTCGACACCGCCGCTGTCGGTCCGAGATCGTCGAGCCAATCACGGCCGACTGCGTCGGCAAGAAAAGCGTGCAGCGGCTCGTACATTCCCCGAAGGCGGAACTCCGCCGAGACGTCCTCGCTAGGCAGCGCATGGAGGCGCGTGTCGTCGTTGACGCCATGGCGGCGATCCTCCGTGCGCAGACGCTGGGGTGGATCCTGTGGGCGACCACATTGGTCCTCGTGGCTGGATCGGCCTTCATTCCACAACTGCGCTTCCGTGGCTGGCGGCGACAGTGGCCTCTGCTTGTGCTGGTAGCCCTTCATCCAGGCTGGTGGATGAGTGCTCGCTCCGGGGACTGCGGACGGACACTGGTCGACGGATCCTGATCACGGCGCTGACTCCGTTGGTGGTCGGGCTCCTCTTCTGGCGCGCCCGACGGGCGGCTCACCAGTCCGACCCGTTCGAGCCATGATCCGGCCGTCGCCCAACTCGAAGAAGCGATTCACGCGTACGAGCGAGGCGAGCCCTGGGCTCTGGACCAGTTCAGGCGGTGGCTCGACACCGACTCGGCCGCGGAGCAAGTCCTGCCGAAATCGCGTCGCATGTTAGACCTGCGCCATGTCGGCCACGAACCAGAGTCAGGCGCCGACTTCGACGCATTGTTCAAGTGTCACTGACGCTACCAGTGCTTCGGTGAAATACCTGCGCAGGTGGAGGTCCCCGACGGCACCCTGGTCGGCCAGCCGACGCCCTACCCCGGCGCGTAGCGAGCAACGCCGACACGGGGTCCCCGACGGCCCCCCTGAACATCGTTGGCGAAGTCGGCGCCACGCTGCTTCCCGGTTCCCCGCCGCCTCTGCGCTAACGCGAATCGTGCTCGTGCGTCTGGAACAACACGAGGTTGCCAGCGTGCCAGCAGCTATGCCCGCAGACGCCGCCGCGCCGGCCACAAGCGCCACGTTCGAGGGGGCCGACGAGTGTCCCACTCCGGAGCTCGATGCCATCGTGGCGGCAATGGCAGGGGATCGGGCTGCGTTTGCCCGCCTGTACGAGGCGTATCATCCAACCATTCGCGGAGTCGTCGTCGCCAGCATCGGCATCGTGGACGTCTCCGACGTCGTCCAAGACATCTTCGCCATCGCGCTGCGGCGAATCGCAGAGCTGCGCGATGCCACGGCGTTCCGCGGGTGGCTGGCGGCGATCGCCCGCAGCCGCTGCATCGACACCCTGCGTCGCCAGCGACCGACCGAACCCGTTGATGAAGAGCGGTGGGCCAGCGGCGACCCGCCACGGACAGATGCGTTGGTCGTGCTGCGTGCGATTCGCCAGCTACCGCCGAGCTACCAGGAAACCGTCGTAATGAGACTGGTCGAGGGCATGTCAGCCGCTGAGATCGCCGACTACACCGGAATGACGCCGGGTTCGGTCCGCGTCAACCTGCATCGCGGGCTCAAGCTGCTGCGCGAGCACTTGGGGATTCGAGGTGAGTCCGATGGATGATGAAGCTTGGGTCGAGGACCTTGCGCGCCGTGCCGCACCCTTGCGTGTCTCGTTGCCACCGTGGAACGAGGTGATGGCGCGCGAGCTATGGCGGAGCCCGCTCGCCAACACGAGACCGCAGCGACTGGGACGCTTTGGCGTTGCCACGGCAGTCGCGTTCGCGGCGGGCCTGGCGGTGACCTTCGTGGCGCAGCTGTTCGCCAACACCGAGGTCGCTCGTCGGGAAGTCCCAGCTGTGGTGGTCGGTCACGACCCGACGCCGACCGACCACCACAACGAGGCTGCACCACGCGACCCCGCACCGCCACGGGCCCAAGCGCCCTCGGCCGCGGCTCACTCGCTTGCGCCGGCACCTGAATCGCCGGCGCCCAAGCCGGTCACCTCGGGTCTCGAGACTGCCCACTCCGACGGCGCCGCCATGGATCATCGACCGGCCAAGCCTAGGGCGTCAGCGAGACCCAAGAGAAAACCGCACGGTGTACCGGCGGCGCCCGCCGGAGCGAACGATCAACCGAGCGCGGAACAGTCGCAGCCAGTGAGCGACGAGCTGCCCAACGTGCTTGACGCCACGGCAATCAAGCAAGGAATCGAGCGCATCAAACCGATGCTTGCTGCCTGCGGACGCAAGTACGGCACAAGCGATGTGATCGTCCGCGCCCGGCTCAGCATCGTCGGAGCCACTGGCAAAGTGAACTCCGTTCGTTTCCCCGATCCCGCCGGCCTGCACCCCGAGTTGCTCAACTGTCTCGCTCGAGCTGTGGAAACCGCCAGGTTTCCTCGCTTTCGGACGGCGACGATCGGCGTGTTGTATCCGATCAAACTGTAGGCGGTTCTGGGCTCGCTCGCTGTCGCGACCGCCGTGCGAGCAAGGGCGACACCCTATGCGCGAGCTTGCAGACCTGCTTTGCGCAATGACCCTCAGCGACCCGGCCGCGCGCAACGGAGCCCGAACAGCGTCATGGCCGCGATGCCGACCAACGCGAACGAGCCGTAGGGGGCATACCACGTGTCGAAGTCGAGCGTGACCGGGAAGAACACGAGCAGGTTGATGCTAATTTGCATGGCGACCGCCGCGAGCAGCCCGAAGCGCGCGACGACGCAGACGACCATACCGGTGGTTCCCAGCGCAATCGCGAGCAACAGCGCGAACTGGAGCGAGGTGCCGTCCTCGAGACCATTGAAGCCGAGGAACGCTTGGATCAACGCCCAAAGCGCGAGCACGGCAGCCATCCACGTGCGCTGGTGCCGTCGCGTCAGCTTGCCCAGTACAAAATGCAGGGCGAGGAACATCACGAAGAACTGCAGGAAGCCCATCAGCGAAAACCACACCGACTGCGCCGCGAACGCGAACGCGTGCCCTCCGCCCAACAGCACTTCGAGCGCCGGCACTTCTGGGATTTTTCCATTGCGCAGGACCAGGGCCTTGACCAACGCGATCCACGTCACGGCCAACGCCGCCACGGTTCCCACGAGCACGTCCCGGGCAATGAGGGGGTCGCGCCAGCGACCGCGCATCAGTCGGGTCCAACCGACCATCGTGCCGGGCAAGTAGCGTCGCGCGTAAGGTTCGACGATCACGTAGCAGAGGAACGAGAAGCCGCCGAAGATGAAGGTGTTTCGCGCGATCCAGCTCCACACCGCCAGTTCGCGCTCCGGCCCCGCATGATGGGACATGAAGAACACGTGCACGACGACGCTCGCTCCCACCGCGATCGCCGTTTGCAGCGCTCCGCGTAAGTCGGCATCGCCTCGGCGGATACTGCGTCGCGCCAGCAGTCCGACGAGAATGACAGACCCAAAGACGAGCGCAACGATGGCGTGCGTCGACCAGTCGGGTGTCAGGATTTCCGGCTCGGTGACCGCACTCGCAGAGGGGAGCGGCGACCAAGGCGTGTACACCTGGAAGAACACCGGCTTGCCATCGAGTGCAGCCGCCTCGACCGTGACCGCGACCCCGGATTCGATGAGCACACCGGTCCAAGCGAGTTGCTGGTCGGCGAAAAACGGTGGAACCGTGACGGGCTGCGTCGGCACGACCGCATTCGGGTCGAGCCCAGCCGATCCCAGCAAGCCGGTGAAGTCGTAGGGTGCGGAGGCGCTGCGGTGCGTTGCCGGCACGATCTGCAACGCGAGCAACCGACCGCGCCCATCGAGGGTCACACTGGCCTCTCCCGGCACCCGCATCGGCGGATCGGTCATGGACGGATTGGGACCCCTAGGGTCGAGTTCCTCCGGGGACTGCCGATAGTCGAGCGCCACCGGCGAAGTGGCCTCGGCGGCCACAACGTCGTCGGTTGCAAGCGCCCTGAAGTAATCGCGGTCGATGTTGAGAACCACAATCGAGTCGCGCTTTTTCGGCAGCTCGGTGGCACTCTCGAGCACTTCGCGAGCCCGGTGCGTGAGCACCTCAACGCTGCGCTCCTGATGGTAGAGCACGAGCAAGCTGAGCGAAGGCTGCACGGCCGCGTACACGAGCGTGGCCACGACGATCAGCGCTGCGATGCCGTAGGCGACCCATACCGGCAGCGTGCCCACGAGCTGGAGTCCGGCGACCGCCTCGACCGACGGCGCGCGGCCGGCCGCGATGGCGGCCGCGACCGGATCTCCGCCCGGCAGTGCCGAGGCCACCGCGAGCGCCGACTCCGGTCGTAGTGCCGGATTTTCATCGAGGCAGGCGCGAATGACGTCATCGAGCTCGAGCGGCAACCCACGCACGTGCGTGGCGATCGAAGCCGGCGTAGATCCGCGATCGACCTGCGGCTTGCCGGTCGGATCGATGCCACTCGCAAACGCATGCCGACCCGAGATGAGCTCGTAGAGGACAAGGCCAAGCGCAAAGATGTCCGACTTGGTCGTGACCTCCTTGCCCGCGGCCTGCTCGGGCGCCATGTAGGCCGGCGTGCCATCGCGCGCCTGCTCGGGCCGCAACTCGGCCTGCAGCGCCGCGAGGCCGAAATCGGCGAGTTTGAGCCGGCCATCGCCGTCGATCATCACGTTGCTCGGCTTGAGATCGCGATGCAGCACACCGCGGGCGTGGAGCGCCGCGAGCCCCGAGCACAGCTGTTGTGCGAGCTCGAGCGCCTTCTCCTGGGGCAGCCGGCCGATCCGGCGCAGCAGCGACGAGAGGTCCTCGCCGTCGATAAGCTCCATCGACAAAAAGTAGCGACCGTTGGCCTCTCCGATGTCGTGCACGCGGCATACACACGCGTGCGTGATCTGCCGCGCAAGCCGAACCTCTTCGACGAAGCGAGCCCGCAGCGCAGCGTTGCTCGTGTAGGCGCGCGGCAGGAACTTGAGCGCAACGTCTTCGCCGAGCTCGGTATCGTGCGCGCGATAGACTTCGCCCATTCCGCCGCGCCCGATCAACCCAGCGATGCGATAGCGGCCGCCCAACAGCTCGCCGGGCGCTATCTCGGGGATCTTGGCGCCCGAAAACGGCGCGGCCTTCGCATCGCGATGTAGCGCTTGATCCGAGGGCGACCGCGGCGGCGTGGCAGCCTCGGTATTCGCCGCCGGATCGACGTCGGCATCGCCCGCATCGCGTCCAGTGCTCATGGCGCTCCAGGGTACGACGGGCCTGACGAGCCCGCCAAGCGGCTTGCGCCGCCGGATGGGTTAGATGTTTCCCGGCAGGCGCGAGCGGATGCACACGTCGCGAGGCTCGGCTCGGCAGCAGCGACAAGTGTTCCTCGTCCCTCAGGAACCACGTCGCGGCGCGTCCGTGCCACCAGCGCGAACACGTCGGCTCATGAAGAGGACTGCCGTGCGCCAGCTCGGGGTGCTTACTCTCGTGATCGCCTGCCGAAGGGCGCTCGCGCCGAGTCCGGTGATGGTTCCGCCGGCGCGCACCGACGTCGACATCCGAGCACCGGCAAC
>CADEGN010000052.1:29077-36337 GCA_902826865.1 uncultured Myxococcales bacterium | reverse complement strand
CGATAGCGTGCCAGCGGCGAGCATGCCACAATGGATGCAATGCCTCTTCTTGGCTTACGTGCGAAAATCGGGTTGGCTGCGGCCCTGCCCTTGGCCGCGTGCCAAGAGGACCCGCCCACCCAGACTAGCTTCGGCTTCGGCGGGTCCGACTCCAGTAGTTCCTCCGCGGCGTCCTCGACGAGCCCGGTCGATGGCACGGGGTCGTCGAGCAGTACGTCGGTGGGGGTAACCGAAGGCGGCTCCACAGCCATCGGTGCCACCGGAGGGACCGGCGGCGAGTGTGCGCACGACATCGACTGCATCGACGACAACCCATGCACGTACGACTTCTGTGGCGCAGGCTCGTGCGTCAACGATCCAATGAATCAGGTCCCTTCGCCCGACAACCAGGTCGATGGCGACTGCCTGGTGCTGCTGTGCCTCGACGGGACGGCAACGCCGGTTGCACAGGACAGCGATCTTCCCGCTGACCGCGACGTCTGCGTCGACGTCGCGTGCAATGCGGGCGTGGTGGAGCATCCGTTCTCACCACCAGGCACACCTTGCAATCTTGACGGCGTCTGCGACGGCGCCGGCGTGTGTAGCGAGTGCATCAGCCCCGACGACTGCGACCGGCTCCCGCCTGACGACGAGTGCCAGGCGCGAACATGTGAGGGGCGCGCATGCGGGCAGGCCTTCACCGCCGCCGACACGCCACTCTCCGCAGTGCTCCAACAACCGGGGGACTGCCAACTCGCGGTCTGCGACGGATCCGGCGGACAGACATCGCTCGAGGACGATGCCGACACGCCGGATGACGGGTTGCAGTGCACGATCGACACCTGCGACGCCGGCGAACCTGGATCGACACCGCTGCCGCCGGGTACGCCGTGCGCGGCCGGCGTATGCAACGCCGACGGCGTTTGCGTCGGCTGCAACACGCCGGCGGACTGTGGAGGCGTCGATACGTTCTGCCGCACGATCACCTGCGAAGATGGGATCTGCGGCGTGCTCGACACGACGGATGGAACCGCGCTGCCAGTTGATTCGCAAGCGGCTGCGGATTGCCTTGAAGTCCAATGCCAAGACGGTTTCGCGGTCCCGGTCGCCGACGACGACGACCTCCCAGCCGATGACGGCTTTCAGTGCACCGACGATGCGTGCAGCGCGGGAATGGTAGTTCACCCAGACCTGCCTGTTGGCACGCCGTGCAACGAGGACGGCGGTGTTGCGTGCGATGGAGCCGGCACTTGTGTTGAGTGCAATAACGACAGCGATTGCGCAGCGCCACCGACCTGCGAGGTCGCGCAGTGCGTCAACCACGAGTGCGTGAATCAGCCGGCGAGCCCGGGAACACCTTGCAGCGACGGCATCTTCTGCAACGGCGCAGAAGCGTGCGACGCCACCGGGAGCTGCGTAAGCCCAGGCGACCCATGCCCCGGAGCCGATGGCGACAGCAACTGCGCCGAGATGTGCAACGAGCTGACCGACTCCTGCTCGGGGAACGATGCCGTCGGATCGGCGTGCAACGACGGCCTGTTCTGCACCACCGGTGACACCTGCGACGGGTCTGGAACGTGCATGGGAGGTGGATCGCCGTGCCTCAACGTCGGCGACAACGACAACAACTGTCACGAGTCGTGCAACGAGGCTCTCGACAATTGTACCGCCAACGATCCGTTCGGGTCGTTTTGCAACGATGGTCTGTTTTGCACGACCAACGATGCGTGCGACGGTGACGGTTCATGCGCTGGATCGGGGAACCCGTGCACGATCCATATCGGAGACAACGACAGCGACTGTTCGGAGAGCTGCAACGAGATCGGCAACTCATGCACGTTCAACGACCCAGCGGGTTCGGCTTGCAATGATGGCCTGTTCTGCACGGTAAGCGACACGTGCAACGGGTCGGGCTCGTGCTCCGGCACCGGCAATCCGTGCACCGCCAACGTCGGCGACGACGACAGTGACTGCACCGAAAGCTGCAACGAGGGCGCCAATAGCTGCACAGCCACCGATCCGAACGGCTCGAACTGCAACGATGGCTTGTTCTGTACGGCCACCGATACCTGCACGGCCGGGGTGTGCGGGGGCACTGGCAACCCATGTCCGGGCCCAGACGGTGACAACAACTGCGGAGAGTCGTGCAACGAGACGGCCAACAACTGCACCGCCAACGACCCGAACAACTCCGTATGCAACGACGGTCTCTTCTGTACCTCAAACGACCGATGCAGCAGCGGCACATGCGTTGGCGGAGCTAACCCCTGCCCCGGCCCCGACGGCGACACCGACTGCAGCGAGTCTTGCAACGAAACAGCGAACGCTTGCTCAGCGAACGACCCCAACGGCTCCGCCTGCGATGTCAGCTGCTTCATCAACGGCACGTGCTCCAACGGCGGCTGCATCACGATTTGCCCGTGACTCGTTGGCGACACTGCGCGGCACTCACTGCGATCAGCGCGGTGCTGCTCGCGTGCACGGAAGTGCGCGACGTCGATCGCGAGCCGGTGGCCACGTCGGGAGCGGACGACGGGTCGAATGGAACCGGCGTCCCCGGCATGCGTTTCGACGTGCCCGGCGTTCCCGACATCGGCTCGCCGCCAGCTGATCTGTGCCACGTGGTCGACGACATGGACGCGGTCGGACACTGTGAAGACCGCGCGCCACCCGACAGCTTCGAGCCCGACGTTCAGTGGACGTGGGGCCAAGGACAACGCAGTTGGGTGACACCGCTGGTCGCCAACCTGACCGACGACAACGCCGATGGCGCGGTCGATCTGTGCGACGTTCCCGACATCGTTCTCATCGCCGAAGAGGAGCTTGCCTACGGCGAGGTTTGCCGCGTGCATGTTCTCGACGGGGCCAGCGGTGCGGAACACTACGAGATCGGACCAGAGGCGGGGGTGTCGTGCACGGCCACGCCCGCGCTGGGCGATATCGACGGTGACGGGGTCGCCGAGATCGTCGCGATCTGGAACGACGCGGGCGTTTTTCGGGTCGTCGCGTTTGCACCCGACGGCAGTGAGCTATGGCGTAACACCAGCGATGGCGACGAAGACGACCAGTTCGCCCGCGAATCCGGGGCGCTCGCGTTGCACGATCTTGATGCGGACGGCGATGTGGAAGTCGTGTTCAACCACGAGGTCTACGACCACACCGGTGCGCTGTTGTGGCGACATGACAACCCCGACCCCGGGGAGCTTGAGGCCACGACGGCCGCCGATCTCGACGGCGACGGGCTGCTCGAGGTCATCACAGGCCACGCGGCCTATCGCGTGGACGGATCGGTCTACTACGAGAAATACCCAACGGTGAGCGCCAAGGCGATCCCGCAGATCGGCAACCTCGACACCGACCCACACCCCGAGGTCCTACTCACCACGGCGAATGGCATTTGGGTGCTCGAGCACGACGGCACGGTGAAGTACGGGCCGGTGACACCGACCGGCGTCGCTCCCGAGGGCTACCTTACCTGGCAGCGCCCCGCGACGATTCACGACTTCGACGGCGATCTGCTCTCGGACTTCGCGACCTCGTCGGCCACTGCCTACGCGGTGTTCCAAGGTCCAACGCAAAACCAGATCCTCTGGCAGGTCACTGTCGCCGATCTGTCCGGCGCTGCCGGCAGCACTGCCTTCGACTTCCTCGGCGACGGCATAGCGGAGGCCATGTACGCCGACGAGACTGCGTTTCGCATCTATGATGGCAAGACCGGCGCGGTCCAGCTGGAGATCCGGCGCGGCAGTCCCACGATTAGCGAGTATCCCGTCGTCGCAGACGTCGACAACGACGGTTCAGCCGAGATCTTGGTGGTGTCGACCAGCGGCGAGCCCGCCTTGCAGGTTATCCGCGATCAACAGGATCGCTGGATTCAGGCGCGACGGATCTGGAATCAGCACGCGTATTACGTGACGAACGTGCGCGAGGACGGGACAATCCCGCAACACGTGGCGCCGAGTTGGCGCGCGCTCAATACCTTTCGCACGAACGCACAGATCGAGAGCGGTGGGATCTGCATGCCCATCCCGACGGGATGAGCGCCCGCCCTCGGGCGCCCTGGCCACTCGGCCTTCGCGGCCGATCCCGCGAAGGGCGCGTCGTCCGGCGATGATCTCGCCCCTTCGCCGGCCTTCTTGAGGCGGGCGAACACGCGCCGGGTCCGGGCCGAAAGACGCTCGCAACGGCGAGCCGTGTCGAATCGACGCAGGTGTGCGGTAATCCGCCCCGGTCGCGGCGGAACCGACGGCCCCGGGGCGATGAATGAGCCCGCAAGCGCCACGTCGATCGAACCATGATGATGTTTCGCAGTGCAGTCGGCGGGCTGACGTTGTCGTCGCTGTTCGCGTTTGTGCTCGGGGGTTGTTCGATCTCCCTCGGTGGCACACCGAGCGCCGCCCCTGCCGCAAACGCGTACGGCTATGGCTGGGCGCCGAGTCCTAGCCCTCCGCTTTACGCCAGCGGCCACAGCTTGGGCAAACCGGCCAAGGCACCCGACTCGAGCATCGATCGCGATCATCCTGGGCCGCAGGGGAAACCGAGCTCTTCGCCCGCGCCCCATCGCCGTGAGCCGACCTCCACGCCCGCGCCCCATCGCACCAAGCCCACTTCACCCGCGCCCCATCGCACCAAGCCCACTTCACCCGCGCCCCATCGCACCAAGCCGAGCACGATCGATCCCAAGCGAGGCTCCACCGACCGCGTTCCTCCGCAAACCCGCACACGGCCGACCAAGCCTGCCCGGCCGCGACCGACCCCGACCTCGCGCAAGCCCTCCCCGCTCGATGACACCACCACGGACGCGCGGCGCCACCGGGCGCCGCGCAGCCCGCTTTCCCCCGGCCCCACGCGACGCTGATCGTCCGCCCCGCGACATCCTGGCCCCGGCGTTTTGCGCTTCGCCGGGGCCGAGCTCCTTCCCCCGACACGCTTCCTCGGAGCGTTGTTGGCGCCTACGCGCATCGGTCGGAAATGAAGCGGCTGGACCCGCGGTTGGCGAGCGATGGTCCCGGACGCCGGCCGGCGTCCGCCAGCAAACTTGCGAGCGACGACGAGGACTCAATGGCAGCCAACCGGACCCAACGCTGGATGACGGTCATCCGCGCCAACAGCAATGACCGCATCGATCGCGCCGAGGATCCGGCGAGGCTCCTCGACCATCTCGTGTTCGAGATGCGGGCACAGCTGGTCGATGCCAAAAGGGCGACCTGCGTGGCGATCGCTGACGAGCGCGTGCTGTCGCGCCGGGCCGAGCAGCACGAAAGCGAGGCCGCAATGTGGGAACAGCGCGCCATGCTCGCGGTTCGCGGCGGGCACGACGAGCTCGCCCGGGCTGCGCTGGTACGCAAGGCCGAACAAGAGGAGATCGCTAGGAGTTACCGCGGGCAGTGGCTTGAACAGAAGCGCGCCGTCGACGAGCTTCGCCATGCATTGGCGCTCCTCGAAGGGCGCATCGCCGAAGCCGCGCGCCAGCGCGTGATCCTCGGGGCACGTCTGGCGCGAGCACAAGCCCAGCGATCGATCGCTGCCGCAATGGCGGGCCTCGCGTCCAGGTCGCCGTCGAGCGCCCTCGAACGCCTCGAGGAGCGTGTCGCCAGGTTCGAGGCCGAGGCCGAAGCCTGCTCCGAGATCTGCGAACTTAGCGTCGCCTCTCGCGACGGCTTGCTCGAGCAGCAGTTCCGGGAACTGGCGGCCGGCAACGTCGACGACGAGCTCGCGGCCCTCAAGCGCCGCATGGCCCTCGAAGGCACCACGCGACGCGCACTGCCGGCGTGATCCTGCCCGCCAAGCCGTGCTAGAGTCTTCGGTCGAGGGCCATGTCCGCGACCACGCTGCAGCTACGCTACCGCCACGTCGATCTCGGGGAGGCCGCGCTGCACCACGACGGTGAGCGGCAGTTTCTCAGCCTCGACTTTCCCCCGCCGGTGCGCACGCTCCTCCTCGTGGGAGATCGCGCGCTCGAAGTCGAGTCGGTCGTCGAAAGCGAAACGGGACCGGGCGGCGCGCGCGGTTGCTACGTGCGCCCTGCGAAGCATCCGACACAGTTCCTCGTCGGCAGCGAAGCACTCAAGTCGCTGTCCACCGAAGCTTCTTCCTCGCCAGGCGACGCGGTCAGGCCCGTGCGCGCCGACGAGGAGCTCGACTATGGCGCGCGAATGGCTGTACCGGCCCCGGTCGTCGACGCGGAGGGGTCGGACTCATCTGAGCCCATCGAGGTGGCGGCTGGCGATGGCGACGATGGGGGCGACAGTGACGGAGCCGAGTCGAGCGGCAGCACCAAGAAGCGCCGCGGACGCAAGCGAAGGTGACGCTGCGAGGTAGAGCCGCGCGTGCGGGCGATCGCGTGCATGTGATCGCACCCTCGGGGCCAGTCGCTCTCGAGAAATTCGAGCGCGGCCTCAAGGTCCTGCGGCGGCGAATCGACTTCGAGGTCGTGCATGCCGAGAACCTGCTCGAACAATCCGGCTACTTTGCCGGCACCGATGCGGAGCGCCTCGCGCCCACCCAACGCGCGTTAGCCGACGCGGACGCACGCGCGGTCCTATGCGCGCGCGGCGGCTACGGCGCAACTCGCCTCCTCGGCACCTTGGATCCCGAGCGCCTGCGCGCGCAACCCAAGCCCGTGGTCGGCTTCTCCGACATCACCGCGCTGCTCTGCTGGGCCTACGTCCGCGCAGGTGTGGCGGGGATCCACGGGCCGGTCATCACGCAACTCTCCACCCTCGCCGACGAGGACGTCGATCGTCTCGTCGAGCTGCTGTGCGGAGAAGTCCCAGCCCCCCTCGTTGCCGAGGAGGGCAGCGTGTTGCACGGTGGCACCGTCGAGGGGACGCTCTTCCCCGCCAACATCGAAGTGCTACGCAGCCTCGTCGGGACGCGAATGATGCCCCCAATGACAGGGGCGATCCTCGCGCTCGAGGAGATCGGCGAGCGACCTTATCGCATCGATCGCGCGCTCACGCACCTGTTGTTATCTGGCGCACTTCGAGGCGTTCGCGGTGTGATCGTCGGTCAGCTTCTAGGTTGCGAGGAACCGGCCGACGGTAACCTCGGTCCTGACGCGATCGGCGTCGTGCTTGAGCGCCTCGCGACGCTCGGCGTACCGGTCGTTACCGGCTTCCCGTTTGGCCACGACGCTCGGCGTAACGCGGCCCTGCCGTTTGGCACGCGCGCACGCCTCCACGCGGATAGTTGCACGCTCGAGTTGCTCGAGCCGGCAACCATCGCCACGTGACGCAAGCCTCGGCGGCGCGGGAAGTAACACCGGCGGCTGCGGCATCC
>CADEGN010000052.1:0-28977 GCA_902826865.1 uncultured Myxococcales bacterium | reverse complement strand
TCCGGCGGCTGCGGCATCCTCCGGCGGCTGCGGCATCCTCCGGCGGCTGCGGCATCCTCCGGCGGCTGCGGCATTCTCCGGCGGCTGCGGCATCCTCCGGCGGCTGCGGCATCCTCCGGCTCCCAGCGGACGCCCACCGAGGACAAAGATGCTGCTCTTGCATTGTAGGGCCTCACCACGGGCTGCTAGGCTCCCCCCGCGTGACTCTCACGGCTCGGCCCTGGCTCGTCTGGTGCGCCATCGTTGTGGCGATCCTGGCTGCTGTGATGTTGTTCGCGCGTCAACGCGGGGACGATGGCCGCAAGGACGCGTTCCGGCAGCGGCTTGAGGTCGACGCCGTCGACCCGTTCAAGCGCTGGACGCAAGCGGTGTTCATGATCGTCTCGGGAAACTGCGACTTCGGCCATCTACCGCGGGCAGAGGCCGTCCGCATTCTGTCGACATGGTGGTCCGTCCATGGACCGCTCGAGTTCGCTGGGGCGCTTGGCAACCTCGCCAACCCCGGCCGCCCCGACAACGCTTGGGATCTCATCCGCTTCATCCTACTCGCGCGACTGGGCGCTGCCGCCGGCCACATCGATGACCCGACATCGTGGTCGAAGATCCGGCCCATCGCCATTCGTTTGCAGGCGGCGTACCCAGAGTGGAGCGCGATGGGCCAGGCGTATCTCATGGCGCGGCGTCAGTCTCGGAGTCTGCCGCTCGACGGCACGCAAGATGACGCCTCGACCTCGGTGATTCGCGACAACATCGAGCATCTTCGCCAGACAAGTTGGCGAGAGCTCCAGTTCCGCGGCGGATTCGGAACCGATGATCTTGGATGATGACGTCCTCGAGCTCGAGCTGACGGACACTGGTCCACGCGGCGACGCGATGGCGACCCACCTCGACGGGCGACCGATTTACGTCGCCTACGCCATCGCTGGCGAGAGGGTGCGGGCGAAGGTGTACAAGCGCACAAGCGAGTGGATCGGCGCCGAGCTACTCGAGGTACTGCGGCCGTCACCGCATCGCGTGTCCCCTCCGTGCCCGCTCTACGGCACGTGCACTGGTTGTCAGCTACAGCATGTTTCCGCAGCGCAGCAGCTGGAGATCAAGCGGGAGATGGTGCGTACGCAGCTCCGCCGGTTCGGAGGGTTCACCGATGTCGACGTGCGGCCGACGTTGCCTGCCCCCGCCTCCTTACATTATCGCAATCACGCGCGCTTCACAGTCCGACGCGGCACGCTGGGGTTCATCCGCAAACTCAACCGCCGCTTCTTTGTCGTCGATCGCTGTCTGCTCATGGAACCTCGGATCAACGAGGTTGTCGCGCGACTGCAAGGCCGGCTGCAAGAAACGACCCAGTGCAACATCCGCGTCGGTGCCGATGCTGATGCGATCTCGATCCAGCCGCGCCTCTCGCTGACCGACGTGGCCAGTGGGCAAGATCACGTCATGGAGCGACTCGCTGGCACTCCGTTCCGCGTGTCCAACGCGGCGTTCTTTCAGGTAAACCGCGTCCAGGCCGAGCAGATGTTAGAGCTCGTCGCTGCCGAAATGCCTACCGATGGACACGGCGTGCTGGTCGACGCGTACGCAGGAGTCGGCACGTTTGCGATCGTTCTGGCACCAAGAGTTGCACGCGTGATCGCAATCGAGGAGTCGGGCCCCGCGGTTCGCGATGCCCGGCGAAACGCCGCTGGCGTGGCCAATCTCGAGTTTCGGCTGGGCAAGACCGAGGAGATCCTGATCGGACTCGCGGACGACGGACTCGCCGTCCACGCGGTCATCCTCGACCCCCCACGCTCGGGGTGCCACCAGGCTACGTTGACCGCGCTTGCGCGCCTGCGCCCAAACAAACTGCTCTACGTTTCATGCGATCCCTCGACACTTGCACGCGACCTCCGGATCCTGTGCGCAAGCGGTTACACGGTCCGATCAGTCCAGCCGATCGACATGTTCCCGCAGACAGCGCACGTGGAGTGTCTAGCGGTCCTCGAGCTGCGCGGAGATTCTATGCAGGGCGCGACCGACGAAGCGCAGCGGCTCTGACGGGGCGCGTATCGTGGCACTCGATCGGCTCATCGTCGATCTGCACGGCCCAGTAGGTCTCGGTCCCGCCTTGCGCACTCGGATCGCAGCGAATGTGCGCGGTGATCGTGGATCCTTGGCGCACCTCGTGCGGTTGATCGAGTCCAAACAAGAACCGACCCCAGTGGGTGTTTGGCGCGCCCACGGCATTCGTGAGGCGAACGCCACCCCCCATTTCGGCGTCAAACCAGGCCGCGAGAGCGGTGAGGGACCCCGCGCGGGTCGCCACGAATGACAAGCGAGCTTCGAACGGGCTGTCGGCTTCCTCGAGCGTGCAGGTGCTCGCGTCGTGGCGCCACATGGGTTGCGGCGACGCGAGCAGATCTTCGGGATCGACCGCACACTGGCTCATTACCGTCTCATCGGCGGTCAACTCTGCGACGAGGTCGAGGTTGACGCCGTGGGGACGAGATCGCCAGTGGCGTTGATCTTCAGCGAGCGCCTCGACGAACGCCGGCGCGAGCACGGCCGTGACCGCACCAGGGACCATGCACCCACCGGGCCGCAACCATCGGCGTCGCGCGATCACCACCGGCGCGAGCATGTTCTCATCCACGCCGAAGCCTCCCATCCACTCGGAGACGATCACGTCGGCCGATCCCGGGATGTCGGCGTCCTCGAGATCGCCCTCGACCACCTCGATGCGATCCGCAAACCCGTTGCGTTCGATGAGCCGACGAGCCACGGCCGCGATTTCGGTCCGCTCGACCGCGTAGACCTTCGCGGCACCGGCCTGAGCGGCAAAAATGCTCATGATGCCCGTGCCGGCGCCAACATCGATCACCACGTCGCCGGGACGCACAACACGAGCGAGGGCGACGCGATAGGCCTCGTTGCGGATCGAATCGCGGAGCATCCAACGGTGAATCGATAGGTGGGAGTAGGCTTCGGCCATGGCGGGGGAGCGCGGCGCATGCCGGCGCAGTCGGCATCATACGCAAGCATCCCCACCCACGGGCAAAACAACCCCGGCCGACATCCCCAACCCCCTCGACGCCCTGTCGCGCTTGGCCGCCTTGCGGGCCGAACGCGCAGGTCGCGGCTGATCGTTACCTGCGCGCAGGGCCCGAAGAACCGGAGCCACCGATGGGGCACCTCGTAGGTGGACCCTTCAGTTCAACCAGAGCTCGACGAGCCTGATCCGGGCGCCATCCCGGTCGTCGCGGTCGCGCCCGTGTCGCTCCCTTCACCCGTGCTACCGCTGCCGCTACCCGTACCGTCTGCCTCGGGGCAGGTGCCGCATCCGTATCCCATGACTTCGCCCACGCAGATGTCATCCCAGGCGTTGTCGCAGCAGAAACTATCTTGCGCGCATACACAGCCCGCGACGACCGGGTCCTGACAACCCGGCTGCAATCCGATCTCGCAGCAGCTTCCGGGCATGGGGATTGGATCGGGGCACACCCCACACGCCGCGATGGAGACCATGTCCGCGCAGCTCTGGTCCCACACTACGTCGCAGCAATACGGATCGCTGGCACAGACGCACTGCGCGACTTCAACGTCGAGACAGCTCGCGCCCCCATGCGGCTCGCAGCAGCTCGGGACGCGCGTGGGATCGATGCCTGTTACACAGGCCGCGCACCCGAGTTGATCGACCAACTTGGCACAAAGCTGATCCCAACCTTCGGTGCAGCACGCCTCGTCGATCGCACAGACGCACGCAGCAACCACCGGGTCGACACAACCGACTCCGTTGCCAGCCACACAACAATCGCCAAGATTGTCAGGTGGCACAGGAAGGTCACCGGTCGAATCGCCGGGACCGGTGGTTGCGCCGTCCACGTCGTAGCCAGAACTCGAGCCGCCTATCGACGAGGCCGAACCGTCGATGACATGACCGCTCCCGCTCTGCCCGGAACCCACGCTGGTAGCTTCGCTGCCGCCTACTAGCTCCGGGGGTGGTGCGCGGTCGAGAACGCAGGCGCCGGCGAGCAGCAGGGGCAGCGCAGCGACGTTTAGTCCACGTCCCATGTTCATCCCACCGGCACCGTCGCGGGCGGCAGTCCACTGCACGTCCACTGGAAGTGGTCGAGGATCACCGCGCTGTCGTAGATCCCGTCGGTTACGTCCAAGATGGCAAAAACGAGCTCGATCTGCTCGCCTCGTACGACTGGGGCCGTGGTCGTAAGCCATTGCGTGCCACCATGGCCCTGCATGGCGAAACCGTGCAGCTCGGGCGCCTCGCACGGCGCCGGACACTCGTCGGAGGGGGCATCCCGATAGTCGAAGAGGACACTCGTGGCGGCGATCGGGCTGCCTTCTTCATCGAACGAGATATTCCCCGTCCAAGACTCCGACTCGAGCCACGCCAGATACATGTCGTTGTACGGCGAGGCGTGGTCAACGAACAGCGGGTACTCAACGGAGAAGAACGCAAAGTCGTAGGAGAGCCCGTCCATGTTCGGCGGGACCTTCGCTTCCATCCGCAACTCGGCGTAGTCATACGCGCCGTTGCCCGCCGTCCACTGCGTCCACAGGCTGTTTGAGCAGTCACCCGTGCCGATGAGGTCTGGCTCGGTCTCGCACGTATCGGTCTCGGATACGCGACGTACCTGGATCGGCGGCGGCAGCGTCGCGAGGAACTCGGTCGACAGTTGCGTGCTTGGACAAGCCAGCGGGAGGCACTCGGGATCGTCGGCCTGCAGCTGCGCGGGCGTGCGCGGCAACTTCGCTGCCTCGCCCGACGACAGGATCACAAACCGCTCGCCCTCGCGCGGCGTGTAGATGCCCGACACACCCATGGTGCCGCGGTAGACGACCATGGCCGCGTCGTCGCCCTGGTAGCTGCCTTCGACGACCGGGCCACCGGGACAGTTGAGACCGAGCGCATGCCAAGGGTCGGCGTCGAACTGATCGCAGCTCGGCCACATGATGGGCTGGCACGCCCCCGGTGCATCGACGACGCTGACGTCGTAGATCGGCCCGTCGGAGTGTGAGGACATGGCGCCGCCGCTGTCGGACGTCTCGCCGATCGCGCCTGTGCTGGGGCTTGTCTCGCTGCCAGCGGCGCTCCCGTTACCGGAATCGAGGTCGCCTGCGGTGTAGTTGCTGCCGATCAACGCCCTGACCTCGCACGCAGCCAGGAGCGCGATGGACACGATGGCGCGAGGCGCCCCGCCGAGTTCTTGGCGGCGTCCACCCCACTTTCGCACCCCAACCATCGTCGTTCAAACCTTAGCGCAACCGGCCTCGGCCGCGGGGCGAACGCCGATGTTCACGGAGTGTTCACGGAGTGTTCACGGAGTGTTCACGGAGCAGGGGCGTCGGCTTCGGTCGCACGGCGCACCGCCGCGGCGTGCGGTCCGTCGCTGTGGGTCGCGAGGAACGCCGCGGCCTGCTGCCTGGCCTCGTCCATCCGACCCAGCGCCGCAAGGGCGCGGATGCCGAGCGCAAGTCGCTCCTCGACGAGCGAACCCTTCGGAAACTCGCGGGCGAGTGTGCGGGTGAGCGCCAGCGTGTTCGCGGGATCGCGCGCAAGGCTCTTGCGTGCATCTGCTAGCAGCCTGGCCTCGCGCAGATGGTCCGCCTCGTTCTTCGCGGGACCGCGCGCGACCTTGCGAACCTCGGCCACGGGTCGCGGCTCCTCGGCGGGCGGCGTGCTATCGACCGCCGGCGGGCCCGCGATCGCCGATGACGCCCGAACGGGATCGGCCGGCGGAGCCGGAGCGACCTCGGTTGGCGCACGCACAACATCGGGCAGCACAGGCGCCGCGACCACAGCCGTGTCGCCCACCGCCACGGTCGGCGCATCCGCAGTCGGTGTACGCAGCGCGAACCACGAGCCGACCGCGCTTGCGCCGAAGAACATGACCGCGGCGACCTTGACCCCGAGCTTTGAGCCGGCGGCCCCCGCTGCAGGCGCGAGCGTTCCCGCCGGCGCAGCGATGGCGGCGCGCAACGAATTAAGGGTTGCCGCGTAGTCGACGCCCGTGGCGGTCGCAGAAGCCCCGCGGGCCAGGTCGGTCCGCAGGGATGCGGCGATCGACGGATCGTCGAGCCACCGGATTGGTTCTTCAGTCATGCACCGGCTCCTGCGATGGCTTTATTGGCGGCATCGGCGACCGGCCGTTCGCCCTGCAACTGCGCGTGCATGCGAGCGAACTCGCGCCGCGCAGCATGCAACCGCGAGTAGACGGTTCCCACTGGGATGCCAAGGACTCTTGCAATCGCGTCGCACGACTCACCCTCGAGCTCAAACAGCGCGAAAACCACCCGCTTGTCGGGCGACAACCCATCGAGGGCTTGCTGGACCCGCGACAGGGACTGACGCGCTTCGGCGGCATCGCCGGGCGTCGCCCCGTTGGCGGGCGCAAGCGCAATGGATTCGATGTCGGCATCTTCAAGCCTTCTTTTGGTCTTCTTGCGGCGATCGGAGGCAACGCGAAAAGCGATCTCCGCCAGCCATGTGGTGGGCTTGGCGGCGCCGACGACGAAACCGCCGCGGCGATGGGCGACGAGGAAGACTTCTTGCAGTAAATCAGGGACGTCTTGACCCGCCGCCCCCAGCCTGAGCAGGAACCGTGCAACAAAGTCGGCGTGGGCGCGGTAGAGCGCCTCCGCGTCCAGATGGGTGCCCGTCACGGCTGAGGGGAAGGGTCCCACGGGTTGCATGGTGCTACCAAGCCCTTTCCTTCGGCCCCCGGCGATCGATCGCGCGTAGCTCTCGTCGGAGCACATTTGGAGGCTTGATGCGCCAGGTAGTCCGGTCCGTCACCACAATCGGATCACGACGCCGGCGCGGAGCGCGACGGCGACCGAGGGGAAGCGCACAAACGCACGCTCCCCCTGGCGGTTGATCGCGACGAAGGCGGGGCGGACGACCGTAAACACCGGCTCCACGCCAAATGCGAGGCCGACGCGTGGGGCCACCCGCACGAGGATGTCCGCCCCCGCGCTCAGCCCGACCCATGGCGCGCGACCGACTTGATCGCGCACGAACCCCTGTCCCGCTGCGACCGCAGCGCCGGCGAGCGCGCCCGCACATCCGCGGACCCGCAGCCGTCGCAGCGGCGGTCCCGCACACACGTCGAGACGCGCGGCGCCGATCGCCATCTGGCCGGTGCCATCGCCGACCGGCTGCCGACCGGAGCTCGCAACCATCGCGGACGGCACCAGGTCGACGATCGATCGCCACGACAACGAGATGCCCAGACGACCTCCTCCTCCGACGCCAGGCGGTGCATTAATGGTGAAGAGCCCGTGCAACTCGCCGTGGAGCGACCACGCGCGTCGACGCGCAGGCGGCCGAGGCGGTGTTTCCGTCACAGGGCGCGGCAACGGCTTGGGACGTGTCGATTCGCCAACGACGGCCGGCGGGTCGTCCTCTGGCGCAGGAGTGTCCGGCGGCGGCTCGGCGGCGGGCTCGCCGGCCACGCTCTCGAGGAGCGTCGCGTCGACGGCGAGTGCGATCGCGAGGCCAACGACGGCATGCAGGTCCCCACAGCGCGCGGGCGCAGGATCGAAGCGCCGGACGGCGATCACCGTGTCCCCGCGCCGCAGGGTGAACGCAAGGCGGCGCGGCTGCTCTGCGTCGCCGGCCACCTCGACGACGAGCCGCGCATCGATCCGCTCGTGATCGAGCCACGAACGAATCTGCGCGACGAGGCGTTCGTGGTCGAGGCACGTGGCACCCTTGCGAACATCGATCGCGTCGCCAATGGGGATCGTTGCCGGAGACGCCCCAGTCGGATCATCGACGGTCGCGGGGGCAGTCGCGGGCGCGGGCAACGGAGCGGAGTCCGGCGCAGATGCTTGACTGCCCAGCTCGAGTGCGCCGAGCAAGATGATGCCCCACGGCCCCATTGCTCTCAGGATGTCACTACCACGGACGAGTGGGTCTCGATCACCCGTGCGGTGTGTGTTCAGGCGGAGGACCGAGCGGGTCCTCAGGCCGAGGGCCGAGCGGCGCCTGCTCGGCCCAGTTTGACCCCGAGCCATGCCCAGAGCAGTGCCAAGGGTACGAAGCTCCACAGCCGCGCCTCGGCGCCAAGGCCGGCGCGCGCGATCGCGTCGACCACCCACGCCGACGCGGCATCACCCCCGCGGTAGACGACCGTGTCGACGGCGGCCTGCCCCTTGAACTTCGCGTCGCGATCCATGCCGAGGTAAAGGAGCTCGCGGCCAGGCTTCGCCACGGCATGCTCGGTCGCCCGACGTATGCACATCGCGCCGGTGAGAACCGCCAGGGTGGGGCTGTGGCCGAGGACCAGTAACAGCACCGCCGATAGTGCCGGCAGCGCCGCCAACACGATGGGCAATGGGACACGCGCGAGGATCCGCCCCGTCAAGGTGACTTGAAGCACCACAGCGATGACGTTGACGAGGAGATCGATGCGGGCAAAAAACGCTCG
The DNA here is from genome assembly GCA_902826865.1 of uncultured Myxococcales bacterium. GTDB lineage: Bacteria > Myxococcota_A > Polyangia > Nannocystales > Nannocystaceae > Xiheibacterium. The sequence goes on along the minus strand of CADEGN010000052.1, from coordinate 20,551 downwards.
CTGCTCGCCCTTGTCGACGATCTCGTGGGCCACGATGTCTCCCTGGGCCAGGTAAAGCGCAGTCGAAGTTGCCGTGAAGGCAAGCACATACAGCGCCACACCGCGCAAGCGCGCCGAGCGAACGAGCAAAACCAAGCCCGCGAACGGGGAACCACCCACCGGTCGAGCACCAGCGGTGACGTCGACCCGTCCACGCAGCGAGCACTCGAGTCCGCGCGCGCACAGGCTGGCCACGCCCCAGGCCCCGGCGCTGATCAAGAGCAACGTCGGGGCGCCCACATACGGCGCAAGGACGAGCGCGATCAGGGGCCCGGTCAGGGCGCCGAGGGTGCCGCCGGCCGCAATCACACCAAAGGCCCGCGGCGCCTCCCCGTGGTCGAACACGTCGACAACGACGCTCCAGAACGTCGCCACTGCGATCATGTTGATCACGCTCAGCCACACGAACGCCGCGCGGGCTATCCATACCGTATCGTCGGCGAGGACGAACTCGGCCAAAGCGAGCGTCGCCATGGAGAGCCCGAGTCCGCCGTAGACCGCGATTGCAAGGGCGCCGCGTCCGAGCCGAGTCGCCACCCAACCAAACAGGGGTACCAATGCGACGGTGGTGACGAACGTGGCGGTGAACAGCCACGGAAGATCTCGCACGCCGCCGGCGATCCCCATTTGATCGCGGACCGAGCGAACGACGAACGTCGCGGTCAACACGCTCGCAAATTGGGCGAACGCCCACAGCGCCGGCCCGACATCAACTTCTGCGATGCCCAGCAGCCGCGCCCACCAGCTCAAGTATCGGCTCGATCCGGGCGACTGCACCTCGAACACCTCGGACCCACGAGGCAGAAGAAAGGTTACGAAACTTCCGCGTCGACCGCCGGGTCGAACGCCGAGCCCATGCCACGCGATCGAATCGGCCCTCGGCGGGATTTCTTGCGCACCACGGCCGCGGCGATCGCCCTGGCCCCCCTCGGATGCCGCCAAGAGCGGTCAGCGGTGCCGCCAGCTGCGGCCGTAGGGGACCCGCGGCAGGTTCGGGCGATGCCGGATGTCGGCGCTTCGGCCCGCGCCACGCCGCGGCGGCTGCTCGTGCTGGGGGGGACGGGCTTCATCGGCCCGCACATCATCGAGGCCGCCTTGGCCCGTGGTTGGCACGTCACCATGTTCAACCGCGGAAAGACCCATCCGGAGCTATTCCCGGAGGTCGAGCGGCGAATCGGCGATCGCGACGGCAAGCTCGACGCGTTGCGCGATGGCACGTGGGACGCGGTGGTCGATACCTCGGGGTATGTGCCGCGACTCGTCCGCGACTCAGCGATGTTGCTGCGTGACAGAGTTGAGCAGTACGTGTTCGTGTCGTCGATCAGCGCTTACGCCGAATTCTCAGTGGCCAACATCCCGGAGACGCATCCGCTGGCGACGATGCCCGACCCAACGATCGAAGACGTCATGCCGTTTTATGGCGCGCTCAAGGCGTTGTGCGAGCAGGCCGCCGAGGCGGCGTTGCCTGGTCGCACCACCAACGTGCGGCCGGGGTTCATCGTCGGGCCGCTCGATCCGACCGATCGCTTCACGTACTGGCCCGTCCGGGTTGCCCGCGGCGGCACGATGATCGCCCCGGGGACTGCGGTCGATCCGATCCAGTTTATCGATGCTCGCGATCTCGCCGCGTGGATCATCGGCGCGATCGAAGGCCGCCACGTCGGGGCCTTCAACCTTGTGGGTCCGGCCACGCCGATGCCGGTGGGCGAACTTCTCCAACACTGCATCGAAGTCAGCGGCAGCGACACTAAGCTCGAGTGGGTACCAACAGAGTTCTTGGTCGCCCACGAACTCTCGCCCGGTGGCGACTTGCCGATCTGGGTGCCGCCAGAGGGCGAATCCCTAGGATTCGGTCAGATCAGCAACGCGAAGGCGATCGCCACCGGCTTGAAGTTCCGCCCGGTCCGCGACACCGTCGCCGACACGCTCGCGTGGTTTCGTACGCTGCCCCCGGAGCGACAGTCGACGTTGCGCGCCGGCCTGTCGGCCGAGCGAGAGGCCAAGGTCCTAGCGGCGTGGCAAGGGCGGGGCAAGGGCTCGACGAAGCGAGCAGGGAAGCGCAAAGCGGCGTAGCGGGTAATCGCATCCGCCAACCTCCGACCGCCGAGGCGCCCTCGCTCTGGTACCCGGCAACGCTAACGCTGGCGACGTACTTTGCGACGATCGAGTGTTCCAAACACACCCGTGCCACAGGTCCAGTCCTCGCACGCCGCCGCCGCCAGGCGCGAGTTCTCGTTGCCTATCTCGTCGATCACGACGTCGGGATTGGCGGGGTCGGTGATCCACGTATCTGCGTCGACGCGGAATTTGTAAAGGACGTCCTGATTGTACGGAAGCGGGACGACCACGCTCCAGTCCGACCCGGCTTTGATCATCATGACGCCGACGTCCCAGCTGTCGTCGGCCCAGTCACCGAACACCTCGACCGTGGCATAGGCCTGATCGGCCAGGGAGAACCCATGCGGGCAGCGTTTCTCGGTGTCGGTGCACGCTGGCGCGCCGGACTCGTCGACGCTGCCTCCGCCACTGTCGTTGGCGGGTCCGTTCGTCGAGCTGTAGTAACCATTGGAACCGATGCCGTTGCTGGGGTCGTAGCCGTCGGTCTCGGGCGGCTGCAGCGTTGGGTTGGATTCGAGCTCGCCACCGCCGCAAGCGCTCGCCAGGCAGACGGCGATCGTCAGTTCAAGACGGCGAGCCACAACGATCTCCCTGGATCATCAACACGCGCACGCCGAGCGGCTCGAGGTCGAGCGAGGTGCCGTCGACACCAACCTTCACCGTGGCTTCGGACATCGCATCCTTATACCACCCCGCTGCCAGCCCTCCCGGAAGCTCGACGTGCGTCGCCACATCTGACCGGGACGCAACCACAATTACGGCATTTCCTGCGCCATCGTCACGGGTGAAGGCGAGATGGTCGACGGTGGCCCCGACGAGCGCCCAGTTGGCGCTGCGTAGCGCCGCCGAGCACCTCCGCAGCGCGGCAAGGCGCATGACGTCGCCGCGCAAGGCGAGCTGAGCGGGTTGAAGATCGGCATCGTCGGGCATCACCCGACGACTATCTGGGTCGCGCGCGCCGGCCAACCCAACTTCATCGCCGTAGTAGATGACGGGAGCACCTGGCAGGGTTAGGACCAACGCGTGGGCGAGCCGCATGCGCGCGAACACCTCGGCGTCGGTCGACTGCGCCGGTGCAGCACTCCACGGGTCCGCACCATCGTCGCCGGCGAAAAACGACGCGATCCGGGTGGTGTCGTGATTGCCGAGCATGCGCGCCATCGTTGCGCCCGACCCGGCCAAGGCGGCGTCCTGATCGGCAAGCAGGCGAGCAAGGACGTCGAATCCGGCGCGACCGCCGACGGCATCGCGGATCGCCCACATGACGGGGAAATCAAAAGCGCTATCGAGACCGTTGGGGCCGAGGTGATAGCGAATCGCCTCGACGCCTCCGGCGCCCGGTCCCGTGAAGATCTCTCCCAGCAGCCACGCACCGCCCTTGGGCACCGCCGCCGCTCGCAGCGTGGCGGCGATACGCCGCGTTGCCGCACGCGGCATCATCGGCACCGCGTCGACGCGAAATCCGTCGCCCCCGTAGCGCTCATGCAGCCATAGCGCATCTTCGACCGCCGCGCGCAGTGCGTCGCGGTGCTGAAACCGCACGTCGGCGAGGTACGGAGTGAACCAGCACGTTTCGATCTCGGTCGACCACGGGCAATCGGCGGCCCCGCAAACGCACACCGGATCTCGTTCGTTGAACCAACCATCCGTGCGATTGGCCGCGACCCGTGGGTTTTCGATGTCGTAGTGATTGGGAACGAGATCGAGCAAGACCGCGATGCCTCGGGCATGGGCGCTGGCCATCAGGCGATCGAGCGCGGCGTCGCCTCCAATGCGATCGTCGACGCGGCGCGTGTCCACGGGCCAGTAGCCGTGATACCCCTCGAACACGTGCCCGATTGAGTCGGGGCGAGCGGCATTCGGATTGACGTAGATCGGCGAGAGCCAAAGCGTCGAGACGCCAAAATCGTCGAAATAGCCGTCCTCGAGTGCTCGCGTCACGCCGTCGAGGCTGCCGCCGGCGCGGAGCCCGGGGCTCACCGGCGGGGCCAGGGCATCACCGGCCGGGTCGCGAAAACGATCGACGACGATTTGATAGATGATCGCGTCCGCGGGCGTCGCGGCCACGGGCTCAACCCAGGCGATCGCGATCGCCGGCTCACTGCCTTCGGCGGCCAGCTCCAACCGATGCCGGCCTCGCGTCAAGCCCGAGACCCGGACACGCCACCCGTCGTGGTCCTCGGCAACCGCAGCGGCCAGTTCAATACCCGCTTCGCGAACGGACAGACCGTCGACGCTTACCGTGTCGTCGCCCAACACGGCTCGCACCCGGAGCTCAGCACCTGCACCGTCGACCTGCAGGTCCTCGACGACGAGGCGTGTGTGGGTGCAATCGTCGACATGCAAAAACGACACTTCATGGCCATCGCTCTCACGGTAGTCGGATAGCGGCGCCGTCGGATCACGACGGGCCTGGCCATCTTCCACCAGGAGGTAACCGTACTCGCCCGGCGTCAACGCGAGCTCGGCGACGTGCCACGGAGATATCTCGAAGCGGCGTAGCTGCGTGGGTTCGTCCCAGTCGTCCCACGAACCGATCACGGACACCTTGCCGCCTGCGCGCTCCGGAACGCCCCACACCACGGCGCGGCATGTGCCAGCTGGTAGCTCGCGTGCACCGTCGCCGCAGCCGGCGAGCACGAGGCCAAGCAAGACCGAACAACACGCTGCGCGCGACACCGTCAACCTCTCGATCGCGGGTCAGCGTAGCAAACGGAGACGGCGCTCCGACCGCCGTGGAGTATAAATCTACCCAAAAGTATATATCGACAGGCGGGCCTTTGGGAGCGTCTTTGTGACGGATGTCCGAGGAAAACCTGAAGGTGTGAACCCAAACGCTTCATTCATAACTACCTCGATCGAGCGGACGTCCATGAGGACCGAAACACGGGTTGAGATGCAGGGGCAGCTCACCAATCAAACCGCGCACGATGGCCGACGCGGCGCGCGCCGCCCCTGCGCTGGTTGATCGTCGGAGCGACCTTACCCATAGCCAGCAGTACCAACACGTCTTTCCTTTGTCCCGAAACCCGTCGATCCTTCCGCTCGTGTGGGACATCCGCGCCCCCCACGGCAACCTGAACCAACCTGCTCACGCGCGCGAGCCCTGAGGAAGGCCCGAACATGCGACCCCTTACGTTGTCTCTTCGTCGCATCGCGTTGGTCCTCGCGGCCACACTGCCAGCGTCGACGGCCTGCCGTAACGGCTCCTCGTCCACCTCTGCCGCCGACGGGACCGACACCGTCGGGGACGACGCCACCGCTGGTACCGGAAACACGACCGCGACGAGCGGGGGCACGGTTGACGATACGGGCACTGGCGGAAGCTTCGACTTTCAGCCGGCGCCCGGGGGCCTGCGCAAGCTCCTCGCACGCGAGTACAGGTCCACGGTCGAACGTCTCCTCGGGCCGGAGGCCGCGGGCGCGGCCGCGCCCCCAACGGATGTGCCTCAGGAGGGATTCGACGCCGTCGGTGCGGCGATCTTGCCGCTCGACGGCGTCGTGATCGAGACCTACGAGACCTCGGCCAGGGCCGTTGCGAAAGCGGCGGTTGCGAACCGCGCTCGCCTCACCGAGATCGCGCCGTGCGTCGCCGGCAGTCCGGACGCGGGCTGCTACACCGAGGTTGCCGAGACGCTTGGTCGGATGGCGTTCCGCCGTCCGCTCGACGACGAGGAAATCAGCCGCTACGCAGCTGTGGGCGAGCACGCCCGGGACTGGGCCGAGGGTGACTTCTTCGCCGGTCTCGAGTTCGAAATCGCCGCGTTCCTGATGTCGCCCAGCTTCCTTTATCTCGTCGAGATCGGCGAGTCCGATCCGGAGGGCGGCTACCGCAAACTCGGCGCCAACGAGGTCGCGACCCGCCTTTCGATTTTTCTACTCGGGCGTGGTCCCGACCAAGAGCTGCTCGACAGGGCCGCCGCGGGCGATTTGGATACGAGCGAGCAGATCCGTAGCGTTGCCGAAGATCTCATCGGGTCCCCTCGGGCACGCACCGCGCTCGCCGGATTCTTCGACGAGTACCTCCGCGTTCGCAACCTGCGCACGACCTCGAAAAATGCCGAGCTGTTCCCGACCTACTCGGTCGATCTGGCCGAAGACATGCGGCAGGAGACACTTGCCCTCGTCAACGACGTGATCTGGACCCGCGACGCCGACTACCGCGAGCTTTTTACCGCCGACTACACCTTCGTGAACGACCGGCTCGCACAACACTACAAGATCCCGTCCCCGGGCAGCGGAGACGTCTTCACCAAAGTCAACTGGCCGGCCGACCAACACCGTGCGGGTGTGCTCTCGCAGGCTGGCTTCTTGACGTTCCAGTCGAGCTCGCTTCGCAACTCGCCAACTAAGCGCGGACGGTTCGTGCAACAGTCCGTCCTCTGCAACCAGATCCCGCCGCCTCCACCCGAGGTCGTGCCGGTGCTGCCCGAAGTCCCCGAGGACGCGACCTTGCGCGAGGTCCTCGACATGCACAAAGACGTCGAGGGCTGCGCAACCTGCCACGGCTCGACCGATCCCGTTGGCTTCGCTTTCGAATACTACGACGCGATCGGCGCGTTCCGACCCCAAGAGAACGGGCGCGACATCGATGCCTCGGGCGCGATCAGCGGGTTGGGCGAGTGGAATGACGCCGTCGAGCTGGCCGCCTTGCTGGGTGTAGATCCGCGGACCTCGATGTGCCTGATCAACAACCTTATCCGCGGGCAGCTCGGGCACAAGGAAACGCCCGGTGAGCTCGATGCGATCATCGCCCTCGACGCGAAGTTCGGTGAGGCCGACTTCCGAATGCAGCGGCTGCTGGTCGAGTTCACCGCGAGCCCGCTGTTTAACCTGGTCGACGAGCCCAAGTAGGAATCACGCCATGCGCAAGTTCACACTAAGTCGACGCACTGTGCTTCGCGGAATGGCGGGCGGGGCGACCATCACCGTCGGGCTCCCGATACTCGAGGCGATGCTCAACCGGCACGGTGACGCCTTCGCGGGTGGCGAGCCACTACCGCTGCGTTGGGTGACCTACTACTGGGCCGATGGCATTAACATCGCCAGGTTCGAGCCCGCTCAAGTCGGCCAGAACTGGGCCCTATCGGAGTTGATGGCTCCCCTGGCCCCGGTAAAGAACTACATCAATATCATCACCGGTCTACGTAATCGGTGTGAGTACCTGATGACGCACCACGAGGGGATGACCGTGTTCAACGGTTACTCGTACGTCCCCGGCGGTGGTCTCAACTCGGACGCCGGCGGACCGACGATCGATCAGCGCATCGCCGACGCGATCGCCGAGACCAAGATGACCACCGTGCGGGCCATCCATACGCAGGTGTCGAAGCGGGAAAGCACCGATGGCGACGGCGGCACGACGGTCACCGCCCTCTCCCACCGCGGCACCCCGGGCAACCTCACCCCGCAGATCCCACAGACCAACCCGCGTGAGGTGTGGAACACCCTCTTTTCGAACTTCATGCCCGAGGTCGACGATCGCAGCGAACGGGTCAACGTTCTCGACGCCGTGCGAGCAGACGTCGCGAAACTCAAGTCGCGACTCGGCACGATCGATACCCAACGCCTCGACGCCCACCTCACCGGTCTATCCGAGCTTCAGACGAAGATCACGGCGCTACCGCCGGCGTGTCAGTTGCCCGGGATGCCCGACGAAACGAACAGCGACGTCGGGGGCGTCGAACCGATGACGTCGGTGCTGGATGCATTCGCGAATCTGATCGCCTATGCGTTCGCCTGCGATGTCACGCGCGTCGCCACGGTCTTGTTCAAGAAGTTCGTGTCGGCGACGGTGTTCGACGAGATCGGCGCCTCAGAGCAGCACCACTCCGCCAGCCACATCAGCCCGGACGACCTCAACTACCGCGCCGGCATCGAATATTCGATGGAGAAGTTGTCCCAGTTCCTGCAGGTGCTCCAGAGCACCGAGGAGGTAACGGGAGGCAATCTACTCGACTCGACGATCGTCTTCGCCAGCACGGATTGCTCCACTGGGCAGTCGCACTCGATCAACCGGCAGCCGATCATCTTGGCCGGGCACGGGCGCAATTACCTCGTGAACCCGGGGATCCACGTCCAGGCCACACCCTGGGACGGCGACGACCTCGACCCGAGTGCCGCAGGCAACACCAGCGACGTGCTGCTTGCCTGCTTGCAGGCGTTCGATCCGGGCGCGAACTCCGTCGGCGGTGGGGCACCCGAATCCACCACTCCGTTTAGCGCCGTTGTCGCGTAGCGACCCGTGTGAAACCCACGACGCGATAACACCGCGTTCATGGGTGGGTCGCGCGCCACATTTCCGCCACACACGTCTGCACGCCGGCCAGCGCGGCGTGGGAGGGCACGTTGTGTTGATCGATCAGAATGTCAGCGATGTCGCGGGCGGTGCGTTGACCATCGAGCAGTCCGAGCACGCGAGCAAACAGCGGATGCGGTGGAGCATAGCCCGATAGACCCGACCAGCGCGGGATCGGGGCGTGCGGGTCGGCGAGCCACGATGGCTCAGGCGTCAACGCCGTCGCCTGCCGACTGCCCTGGGCGGGCTCGGCCACGAATGTCCAGACCGACTCCGTGCGTCCCTGCGTGCACGCGGGCGACTGCATGAAGAGCAGGCGATCCACACGCTCGTTGACGAAGGCAAAGCCAGCGGCCGCGATCAAATCGCGAACCTCGTCGCGGGCGTAACGATGACGAATCGAAGTGTGATTCGGGTGATAGATGAGCGGTCCATGGTTGATCCATCGCCCGCCAGCACGCAGAAGAGTAGCGATCGTCGGGAGCAACGTGGTCAGGTCTGTCGGAACCTGATCGATGAACCACGCGGTAATGACGGTGTCGAACACACCCGCAGGGCAAGGCGGATCGAGGCCGTCTGCGAATAGCTGATAGAAGCCCGGCAAGCCCGGGCTTGCCGACGCAAGCTCACGTTCCACACACGCGTGGTGGGCGTCTGGTGGAGCGAGGGGGAACTCGAGCATCGTAACGCGCTCGCCTGCAAGCACGCGGCACCCGATCGCCATCGGCAGCGGCGCGATGTCCACGGCCAGGGTGGTGGTCGCCATGCACGTTCGATGCGCATCGCTCGCCAGCCGACACGCCCCGGCACCGAGAACGATGGTGGTGCCCAGGGGACGATCTGCGGCCGCTTCGCGCACCAGTTCGATCGCACGCGTGTTTTCCTCGCTCCCGTCCGCGTCCCAGCCCCAGTCGCGATGGATCTGGTGGTAATAGGCTGTGATCGATCCCTCGCCTGGCACCCCGACCGGCTCGGGCGCGACGCGTAACGTGGGGACAACCCCGAGCGGAGCGAGCGCGGCGACGATTCGCTCGCGATGCTCCCCAAGCCGGCGCTGCAGGTTCCCGAGCCGTGCGCGCGACGGCGAGCTTGGTGGCAACGCCGCTATGTCCGCGAGAAGGCGTGTGCGTGTGTCCTCGTTGTTGGCGACAAACTCACCAAGCCGCGCGCACCAGTTACCGATCACATCATGAGGGCGGGGAAGCAGGCACGGCATCCCCGCCAGAACTGGATAGCCGTGCCCGCAGGTCGAACAACGCAGCAGGTCGGCATCCACCGCGAGTCCCCCCGCGCACTGCGGACAACGGACGAGCTCGAGCGGGAAATCGAGAGCGGGCACCGTCCCGCGATCGTAGTCGTGCGCGGGCACGGGCGCTACTGCCCGGCGCAGTCGAACCCCGGGGAGGTTGAGGCCAGACAGTTGGCCTCGACGCGTGACCCAAGCGGTCGTTCGCCCCCGCTGGTGCGCTTGACGTCGAACTGGAGATTCCAGCCGGCCTCCACGCAGGTGGGATCGAGATCGTCATGGGTGTTGTCATCGTCGGTCGGGTCGGCGTCGATGCGAACCGCGTAGCACACGTCAGCGCCGGCCGGCACCGCGACTTTGCCGTCGACGACGTCGCACTTGGCGAGCAGATCACGGTGCGAGCTGCCGCCGAGATCTGTCCAGACCTCGTAAACGTTGCACTGTTCGTCGAGCTCTTCAGTTTCCGGCTTGCCGTCCGCCACACAAACCGGCATGCAGGCCGGCGGCAGCTTCACGGCGATCGTCTCCGCGATTTGCTCAAGCGCGGCCGAATAGTCGTCGGCGCACACCGAAAAGAGATTGCGCGCGGGCGGGCCTCCCGGCTCGGTGGGCACGGCGAAGGCCTCGGCAAACGCACGCAAGCGCACCGGCGGCACGGCCTGACCCGCTGCACTCGCGCAGCCCGGACCGATGCCGTGGTCGCGCTGAAACTCCTGCGCATCCCCCTGACCATCCTGGAACGGGATCTCGGCGCTACCTTCGGAATACCCCGAAGGGACTCCGCCAAGGACGGCGACGAGCACTTCCATCGCCGGATCGAACTTGCGCTTGTCGTCCTCGATCTTCTGCAAGGTGTCGACGTATTCGTCCACCGGAAAAAGGACGGCGTCGGCCGCATCGACCGCCTCGCCGTGCACGCCCTTATCGGCGGGCTCGCACGCGTCGTAGATGCCCGGGCCGCCCGTACAGGTCACCCCGGCGTTCCAACAAACATCCGAGCCCGCCTGCGGATCGTCGCGATTTTCGGGCCCCCACAGGGCCTTCTCGCCGTCCGGATCCCAGATTTGATCGAAGGGGAGCCCGCGACGAGCCGAGCAATCCTCCTCGTCCGTAACAAACACCACGGCGAGCAACGCGTTTGGGCGGACGAAACCGAAGCTCGCCTGTTGCTGAATGGTTGTACGAATGAGCGCCTTGCGCATCGCCTCGAGCGGCGACTCGAAGCCGCAGCCGGCGACGCCTTGCGGGCCGAAGCACTGAAACGCCTCCGTCGTCGTAACGCCGTCGGGCAAGTTGGTGACAGCGTTGGTCCGCTGAATCCACGGGCGGGCGCGCGCCTCGCCCCCGAGCAGAACCTCGGTCGGGACGGTTCTTAGGCCCGCGATCTCGCAGATCGACCCACAAGCCGCATCGAAGTGGTCCGCTCCGTAGTAGGTGAACTCCGACAAACGATCGAGGCAACTCTCGAGGACGAGTCCACCAGCTTCCGGGCTCGTCACGCCGCAGTTGATGTGGCCAGCATCCGTGGTCGTGATGCCGATGCGGTAGTTGGCGTTGACGTCGTCATCTTCGAGCTTCGCTATAAATCGCTCGAAATTCCGTGCCAGCGTCGCCTGCTCCTGCGCCATCGAACCCGAGTTGTCGATCACAAACAGGATATCGACGTCCTTGTTTACCGACAGAGGTAATGTGTCCGACTGGGTGGTTTCTCCGTGCGGATCCACCGGCTTGAGTGGGTGATCGATACACGCGGTGGGGGCCGCCACAAGGCACGACCCGATCACCGCGCCGAGACGACGCGTGAGTTCCATAATTGTTCTCCCCGAGCGAAATGCGCCACACGCCGACCGTGCAGGCATTCGCGACCCTCCGCGTTCTTCACACGCCATGCCAGCGCAGGGAGTTCCCAAAGCCTGTTACCCGGAGCTATTCAGCCAACTGCGTTGGCGCCGAAGCCTCCCGCCAACTCGTGATCACGCGCGACAACAGCGTTGGCGTCGATCGCCTGCTCGCCTCACGGAGTCCGCAAGAAGACGACGCGAAGCTGGATGGGCTCGAGGGGTTCGAGCCAATGGACGATGCCGGGTGCGACGACGCCGTGGGCGCCGGCGGCGATGATCTCGTCGCGACCGAGCGACGGCGTCACGAGTCGGACACGGCCGGCGAGCACCTCGATACGTCCCCACACCCCGACGCGCGTCGTGTGCTCGCTGCGCAACCCCTGCGGGAGCGACACTTCGTCGAACACCGCCGTGGTCTTGTAGGCAACCGCCGCTGCGGGCAGCTCGAGGCGCTCGCATCGAGCGCACTCAATGTTCTGGCCGACCCGGGCCTCGCGCTCGCGCGCATCCAAAAGCCAGGGATTGGTGGCGAGCGGCGGGCGATGGTGGATATGACGGGTGTGGCCGCAGTCGAGCCGAACGATCCACCCATCGCCGTCAGGCTCGAATGCGAGCATCCGGCGCGGCACAGGCTGAGCTGTGATCACCACCGCGGTCAATGTAGCTGGGCACGTGCCGCTGAACAACGGCAACACTAGCGACATCAGTATGCGCGGGCGACGTTGGGTCCCACGTCGCTGGCAACCAGGCAACTGCCCACGTCTCGACGCGCCGGATCTGTGATCGGGCAGGTGTAACCGGTTGGACACTTGCGGTCCTTGTCGCAGGCCATGGTGCACCTTGTCTTGCCCGCGACCGTCATGCAGGTGTCGGCGGGTGCCTTGCATTGGGCATTGTCCGTGCACGCGCCTCCGAGTTCGACGCTCGCCCGATCGCAGGTGGCAATCCCCAACGCAACGCCGAACGCGGCGATTGTGATCACGATGCGGGAAGACATAGTAGTGATGTTAATCCCGGTGCCTCAACTACGCGATCCTCTGCCCGTGTTCACGCCCCTGACGCCAAATAACTGCGCTGCCCGGAAGCTCGCGCGTCGCAGCCCCGGGTGATTTGACCCGCGGCGCCCCAATCGCGCGCCCGGGCCGCTGCCAGTCGCGGATCCGTGACCCACCGCAGAGTTACGCTGAGCGGCCCGCGACGGCGGGCAGGGCCCTCCGCGCCCCAAGCCGAGGGATTGGGATAGAGTCCGGCCCACTGTGGGCGACCCCAAGCGGACGAGTGTCTCGGCTGGGCGTGCGACGGCGATGGCCACTGTGTTCGGCCTCGCCACGTGGTTGGGCGTCGCGACTGCCGCGCGGGGCCAGCCTGACGCGCCGCCAGTTCAGCCGGCGCCCGAACCACCCGCGCCGACGGCCGAACCGAGCGCCCCCGCCACCGATCCTGACGTCGCCTCGCTACGCGACCGCGTTGACACACTTGAGCGCGAGCTCGCCGAGATCAAGGCGGCGCGAACGCCCCCATCCGAACCGCCCGCGGCCAAACCGGACGCTGCTTCACCGGTCATCACGCCGCCCGCGACGACACGCACCGCGGCCAACGGTGGCGACTCCGCCGACAATCGATCCCCCGACTACGCCGACGGTTTTCACTTCGGCACCTACGGCCGGGTGGTGGCCGGCGGCGACCATCGTGGTCGCGCCGCGCGCAACGCCGACATCACCGCGTTCGGTTCGCGCCTCGATGAGTCGACCTACGCGGAGCTCGAACTCCGACGCGAGGACTACTGGGAGGCGACGGGTTCGTACACCCGTGTCGTAGCTACGGTCGCCTTCGAGGCTCCCGTCTTCCACTACAACGCGGACTTCGCCGCCAGGATCGCGATCCGCAACCTGTATATCGAGGAGTCCGGCCTCGGCCTGCGGAACCTGAAGGTTTGGCTCGGCTCGCGGATGTACCGCGGTGACGACATCTATCTTCTGAACTTCTGGCCGCTCGACAATCTCAATACGATGGGTGGCGGGTTGTCGTACGAGTTCATCCCCAACCTTGTGCTCAAGCTGCACAGCGGGATCAATCAGCCCCGTAACCCCTTCTTCACCCAAACCGCACAGCGCCCGGCCCCGCTCGGCCAGGTCGGCGACGCGACAGTGCGGATCCTCGATCGTCAGAAGTCGATCTCGAGCATCAAGCTCAGTCACATCTTCGGGATCGGCAAATCCGGCGGCTTCAAGCCGGTCCTGTACGGCGAGTTTCACTACGTTCCCAAGGGCCAGCGCGAGCTAGAGACGCAGCGCTATCAAAATCTGCCGGACGACAAGGGATTCGTTGTCGGTGCCCAGCTCGGCCTTTTTACCGGAAAGCGTTCGACCCATCTCAACCTTGTCGCCCGCTACGCCCGCGGCGTGGCGGCGTACGGCGAGCTCAACGCCCCGGCGCGACTCGCCGTCGATCGCACGAGCCAGCGCGCCCGCGAGATCCTGCTCGCGCTCGGTGGTAACTACGAGGTCGGACCGTTCGGCGTGCTCGTTGGCGCGTACTGGCGGTCGTTCCGCAACGCGAGCCCTGGCCTAGACCTCGACGATCTGGGCGAGGGTGCCGCGGTCCTACGACCCACCCTATGGTTGGGCAAGATCGCCGGACTCGCGGTCGAGGGCACGTATGAGGGTCAGCGCCGTGGGCTCCTACTCGGCCAAACAGCCGCAGCAAAGCCCCTCTTCGCGCAGGTCGGGCGAATCGGCGTGATCCCGTTCCTCACGCCGGCAGGGCGCGGCAACTACGCGCGGCCGCACTTTCAGTTCATCTACCTCCTCACGTTGCGCGACGCCAACGCGCGCAAGCTGTACGCCCAAGACGACGTTTTTCGCCTCCGCCCGGTCGACCACTTTGTCGGCGTGGCCGCAGAGTGGTGGCTCGGTTCCACCAGCTACTTCCGGGATTGATCCGCATGTCAATTCTGCAACGCACCTGTCTCGCTGGCCTGCTACTCGCGGGGGCATGCATGGATTTCGGCGGTTTCGACACGCCGCCAGACCTTGCCAGCCACGTCGACGACTGGCGCGACGAGGTCATCTACCAGGTCCTAATCGATCGGTTCGCCAACGGCGACGTCTCCAACGACTACAACGTCCGCTTCGACGATCTGGCGCGCTATCAGGGCGGCGATTGGCGCGGGCTGCACGAGAATCTCGACTACCTCGAGGAGCTCGGCGTGACCACCCTGTGGATCTCACCGGTGATCCGCAACGTTGAGACAGACGCCAACGTCGACGGATACCACGGGTACTGGGCCCAGGACATGCGCGCGACCAATCCGCACTTCGGTGACATCGCCGAGCTGCGCGCCCTGGTGGCGGCCGCCCACGACCGCGACATGAAGGTGATCGTCGATATCGTCACCAACCATGTCGGCCAGGCCTTCTACTACGACATGAACCTCAACGGGGTGGCCGACATCAACTTCCAGGGCAATGGCGGCAACACGCCGACGCGCCATTTCACCGAGTACGACCCCGACTTCGATGGGCGCGGGGTCCAGGCGTTTACGTCGCTCGGCGAGGCCGGGCCAGCACCGGTCGTGTTCCAGTGGGACCCGGCCACCGGACATGAGACGCCCTCCCCGGCCCCGCTCGGCGACCCGGCGGCCTACAATCGCAAGGGGCGCACGTTCGACTTTGACGTGACCGATCAGCTCCTGCACGGCGACTTCCCCGGCGGACTGAAGGATATCGACACCACCCGCTGCGACGTGAAGACGATGTTCGTCGATGTCTTCGTCGAGTGGGTACGCCAGACCGACATCGACGGCTTTCGGATCGATACCGTCAAGCACGTCGAGTACGAGTTCTGGCGCTTCTTCACCCAGCGTATGCGCTCACGCCTTGCCGCCCTGGGAAAGACAAACTTTTTGATGTTCGGCGAGGTCTTCGACGGCCGCGATCAGCTACTCGGGAGTTTCACGCGCAAGGATGTGTACGGTACGCACGATCTCGCGACGTTCCTCGGGCGCCCCGACGACGTTCCACCCGATCCCTCCGACGAAGACCAGCTCGCGCAAGAAGCCCGCTGCGCGGTCGATGGTCAGCCGATTGCCGGCGATCAGCTCGACAGCGTGTTCTATTTTTCGCAGCACTTTCAAGCGATCCGTGAGGTATTCCAACAGGGTCAGTCGACCGATCGGATCGAAGCGCTATGGCAGGCGCGTGCCACGAACTGGGGGACCGAGCCGAACGAGGGTGGCATCGGCGTCGCACCGGCGAAGATGCCGATCAACTTCATCGACAACCACGACGTCCCACGGTTTGCCTACCTGGTTCGAGACCGTTCGCCCGAAGACGCGCGCCGCATGTTGCACAACGCGCTGGTGTTCTCGTTCTTCGCCCAAGGCGTGCCGTGCGTCTACTACGGCACCGAGGCCGGCTTTGCCGGCGGCAACGATCCCGCCAACCGCGAGCGCCTATGGGACGGCGGCTATGACATCAGTCATCCGAGCTACGTGTGGATCCAGCGTTTGGCAAGACTGCGCGCGCACTACCGCTCGCTGCGTCGCGGCGACGTGCGGGTAACTTGGTCCACGGGCAACGTCGATGCGGAACCGGATGCGGGTATCTTCGCGTTCGAACGCGTCGGCGGCGACGCGGGCGGATCCTATGCGCTCGTGGTCATCAACAGCAACATGGTTCATGAGAGCACCACCGAGACCGCCGAGCGGACGATGGAGGTGATCGCGCCAGAAGGCACCGAACTCGTCGATGCGCTGTCCAACGGCGATGTGCGCACGACGGTGGGGTCTGGCGGCACGGTCTCGGTGACGGTGCCAGCCGGGAGCGCACTGCTGCTCATCCCCGCCGCCGAGTACGACGCGGGCGTGTGATGGAGCTGCGATGGTCGCGGTCACGCTACGGGGGATCGGCAAGCGTTTCGGTGCGACCCAGGTCCTCGACGGAATCGACGCGAGTTTCGAAAACGGAGCCTTCGTCGTATTGGTGGGTAAGTCCGGTTGCGGCAAGTCGACCCTGCTCCGGGTGATCGCCGGCCTCGAAGAAGTATCCGCGGGCACCGTTGAGTTCGGCGCTCGCGACGTTACGACCCTGCCACCGCGCGACCGTGATGTGGCAATGGTGTTTCAGAGTTACGCCCTATATCCACACATGACGGTGCGCAAGAACCTGGCGTTTGGACTCGAGCTGCGGCACGTGGACGCCCACGAGATCGAGCGCAGGGTGGCTGAAGTCGCCAAGGTCTTGGAGATCGACCACTTGCTAGACCGCCATCCCCGGGCGCTTTCGGGCGGCCAGCGTCAGCGTGTGGCGATGGGTCGAGCGATCGTCCGCCGGCCCGCGCTGTTTCTCTTCGATGAACCCCTCAGCAACCTCGATCCGTCGCTGCGCAATCACGTACGCGTAGACATTCGCAGACTTCACGATGAGCTTGCAGCGACGAGTATCTACGTCACCCACGATCAGGTGGAGGCGATGACACTCGCCGACGTGCTCGTGGTGCTCGATGGCGGACGTATCCAGCAAACCGGGCGCCCACTCGACGTCTACCGGCGACCGGCCAACCGTTTCGTCGCCGGGTTTCTCGGCGCGCCGGCGATGAACATGTTGCCGGCAACGGTTGCCGCAGACGCGCGCGCCGTCGTGCTTCGCGACGGCACGATTATCGCGGTACCTGAGCTCGAGAGCTTCGGCGGGCTCGTCCCTGGCCGGGAGGTTGACCTCGGCATCCGCCCCCACGATCTGCGCGTCGAGTCCACGGGTGCGCTCGCGCTAACCGTGGAGCTGTGTGAGACACTCGGGCCTTCGATTAACCTGCACGGATCGATCAGCGGCGCGCCGTTTGTCGCGGTGATCGACGGTGACGCTGCACCGGCGCGGGGCACGACGTTGCGCCTAACCGCAACGGTTGCGCATCTGTTCGATCGCGACAGCGGAGTCAGTCTGCGATGAGACGCGCGGCCGCGTGGTTCTTGTTTGCGCTCACGCTTCTCTTGGGTCATCCGGTTGAGGCTGCCGAGCGCCTGCGGCTTTGGCACGCGTTTCGCGGCGACGAGGAGGCCGCGCTTCACGAAGTCCTGGCGACTTGGTCAGGGCCGCCGATCGATGTCCTGGCGGTGCCCTACGACGCGTTCTCCGCCAAGGTCAGCAGTGCGATCCCGTTTGGCGAGGGTCCCCACGTGTTCATCGATTCGCACGAGCGGCTGGGCGAGTACGCACGGCGTCAGCTCGTCGCCGGCGTGGGTGATGCGTACGATACGGGCGCGTTTCTGCCGACCGCGGCAGCCGCAGTCGAGCGCGACGCGCTGGTGCTCGCGGTCCCGCTGTCGCTCAAGACACTGGCCTTGTACGTCGCCGACGATCTCGCGCCGTCCGTGCCCGCGACCGTCGAGGAGATGGCGGCGCTGCGCGATCACCTGCCAGAGGGCGTCTATGTGCTCGCCTACGAGGCGCAGAACTCCTACGCCCACGCGGCGTTTCTTCACGCGTTCGGCGGGCGGCTCCTCAACGACGACGAGAGCTTCGGGTTTGTCGGTCCCGAGGCCGAAGCCTCGGTACGATTCGTTGCAAACCTGCTCGAGGAGGGCATCGTACCCCGCGACGCGGACGGCGCCCTCGTAACGAATCTCTTCCGCGCTGGAAAGGCCGCGTACGCGGTGAGCGGGCCGTGGCTAGCCGCCGAACTCGATCCGACGATGCGCTACCACGTGGCTCCGATGCCGCGGATCGCAGCGACGGGCCAGCCATTGCAGCCGCTGCTTACCGTTGAGTGCGCAATGCTGTCGCCGGCGGGGGCCGCCGATCGCGATGCCCGTGCCCTCGCGCGCCATTTGTCCAGCCGAGAAGCGGCGGAGATCCGCATGCGGCGTGCGCATTCGGTGTCGGCGCGGGTGGACGTCGACGCTTCAGGCGATCAGCTCGTCATGGCCTTTGCTGCCCAGGCACGCACCGCCTCGCCCATGCCGAGTTCGACGGCCATGCGTTCGGCTTGGGAACCAGCGCACCGGGCATTGCGAAAAATGCTGCGGGGTGAGTCGGATTTCGGCGCCGCGTTGACGGAGGCCGTTCACCGTTTCGAAGTCGTACGGCGACCGCCCCCAGCTGCGGCTTCACCCACGCCGCTCGTGGTGTTCATGGGTACGCTCGCGATGCTCGGAGCCTGGCGAATGGTGCGGCGAATCCGCAGGCCCGAGGCGCTCGCACAGCTGCGCCGATCCCTACCCGCGTATGCCTACGTCTTGCACGCCGTCGTCGTCGTCGGGGTGCTCGTGGTGTTGCCGCTTGTCGTTGGCGCCGGCACCTCGTTGTTCGCGGGTGCGGGGCCCGACGCGCGCTACGTGGGCTTCGCCAACTTCCTCGACATTCTCGCGGCTCGCGGCGGTCCGTTGTTCGAGACCGGGTCGTTTTGGCTTGTGTTGCTCGTGACCCTGGCTTGGACGGTCATCAACGTCGCGTTTCACCTCGGCATTGGACTCGTGCTCGGGCTTCTCCTCGCGCGTCCGCTGCTTCGTCTGCGCGCCCTGTACCGCGTGCTGCTGGTGATCCCCTGGGCGGTGCCGAGCTACGTCACGGCCTTGGCCTGGAAAGGCATGTTTCATCGCCAGTTTGGCGCCGTCACCGGGCTGATCTTGGGCTTGCGCGACGTGTTTGGCCTCGAACTTGAGCCGATTTCGTGGTTTGCGCGCTTCTCCACCGCGTTCACCGCGAACGTCGCGACCAACGTCTGGCTCGGCTTCCCGTTCATGATGGTGGTAACCGTCGCGGCGATCACCGCCGTACCCAAGGACGTCCTCGAGGCTGCCGAGGTCGACGGTGCCACGCCCTGGCAGCGACTCGTCCACGTCACCTTGCCGATGATCCGGCCGGCGCTGATGCCCGCCGTCACGCTCGGAGCGATCTGGACCTTCAATATGTTCAACGTCGTGTTTCTCGTTTCGGGGGGCGACCCCGACGGAAGCACCGACATCCTCGTGTCCGAGGCCTATCGCTGGGCGTTCACCCGCGAAGCGCAGTACGGCTATGCCGCGGCATACGTGGTGCTCATCTTTGGGTTGCTCTCCCTCGGTACCCGCCTACTCGCGCGCTTGCAACGCGGCGCGGAGGGTGCTCGATGACGTCGCACAACCGGATCGGCGTTGCGATCGCGATTCACGGGACGCTGCTCGCGGCCGTGGCGTTCGCCCTCTACCCCGTGCTGTGGGTCGCGGCGCTGGCGTTTTCGGGCACACCGAGCCCGGAGCCCAGCATCTGGCCGGTTCCCAATGATCCAACCCTCGCCCACCTCGAGCACGTGTTGGGCACCACGCGGACGACCGACGGTGACACCGAGTGGTTGTTCGGTCGTCAGCTGTTCAACTCCCTGGTGGTCGCCTCGGCCACTGCGCTTGTCGCCATCGCCGTGGCGATCCCGGCCGCCTACGCCCTCGCCCGCTTTCAGTTCCTCGGCAAGACAGCCGGCGTTCGCGGACTGCTCGCCACACAGATGTTTCCCGCGGTCGCAAGCGCGATCCCCCTGTACCTGATCCTCGAGGCGTTGCAGCTGCTCAACACCCGTAGCGGCTTGGTGCTGTGTTACGCGACGACCGCGGTCCCGTTCGCGATCTTCCAGCTGCGCGCGGCGTTTGAGGCGATCCCCGTCGACCTTGAGGAGGCCGCGATGGTCGACGGCGCCACGCGCTTCGGCGCATTTGTTCGCGTGGTGCTACCGCTGGCGAAGCCTGCCATCGCGGTAACCGCTCTGTTTGCGTTCATGAGCGCGTACAACGAGTTTATCCTCGCTGCGACGCTGCTCGACGACGCAAGAATGTTCACGCTCCCGGTGATGCTGCAGCGGTTCATCGGGGAATACGACGCGCAATGGGAGGCGTTCGCGGCCGGCGCGTTGGTGGTGTCGCTGCCGGTCATGGCGCTGTTCTATGTCGCCCAGCGCCACCTGGTCGCGGGCCTGGCTACGGGCGGGATCAAGGGGTAGTAGGGTGCGTCGCCGGCCCGGATTCGAGAAATCGTCACCCCT
>CADEGN010000051.1 GCA_902826865.1 uncultured Myxococcales bacterium | reverse complement strand
CCGCCCCTTCCGCTCCTCCGCCCACTCCAAGCCCCGCGTAGCGGCCTCCTCGCGCAAGAAGGCCGGCGAATCCGATCGCGCGAAGCAGCGCGGCGGCATCGCACCACACACCGTTGGGGGGACGGACGCTGGCAAACACAAAGCCAAGGTTGCCGGGCCCGGCGCTTTGTCCCTGCCGGTAACGATGCCAGATCGGTGCGAATGGCTACGAAATCGGCCGGTGAAATCCGTGGGCCTTGGGCCCTCGCTCAGCCGGGTGGGTTCACCACCAGATTCAGACCCGAGCCGGTCATGTCCGAATACGTGTACGGTCCGATCAGTCCCGCCACCGTGAGGATGATCGAGTAGTTCTCGGGATGCACCTTGTATGCAGTGCCGTTCTGGTCGACAACCCAAACATACCCGTCGTGATCGATGCTGACACCGACGGGAGTGGAACAGCCGGGTAGCGGGATGTTGTCGTTGATCAACGTGTCGGTTTGCGCGTCGAACACGGCGAGTCGGCAGGGGCTGTTGCCGCCGACCCACACGCGCCCCTCGCGGTCGAGGTTCATGCCGCGGTAGTAGCCGCCGGTGCCTCCGGCATCGGCAAACGTCGCGCTCGCGACGTCGAATCGGAATACGTGGTCGGCGCCCGGTCCGGTCGCGTAGGTGACGACCCACGGGTCGCCGTTGGCATCGACGCCCATCCCGTAGGGCGTGCCCGGGATCGGCCAGCTTTGGTATGCGAGCGTGATGGCGTCGACGCGGGTCAGCGTGTTCACCCCGCGATTGACGAACCACAGATCGCCGGCCGCATTGACCGCTCCGCCGTAGATCAGGCCGCCACCACCCGCGATCGTGAAGTGATCGAGCACGGCGCCGGTGCTTCCGTCGAGTCGATAGATCTCTTCGGCGGCTCCGCCGTAGGAGACCCACACGCGCGGGTTTGGCACCGTGTTCTCGCAGGTCATCGGGTCGATGCTGCCACCCTCCCAGGCGATCCCACGCGGTCCGTTGTCTGCAATCGGCAACGGCGTCGACCAGAGGACGCATTCATCTTCCAGGTACGGCAGCACGTCGGTCGGCCCGGCGGACGTCTGAATGCCCGGGACGCCGTTTCTCTCCGCGCAGCGTTCGCTGATCGCCGCGATCTTCGTGGCTGCCCCGCCGCCCACGCGGTTGCCGACCAGCACATCCCCATACTGGTTCACCGAGGTGCGGGACGGCGAGTCGGACCCGGCGGCGGATGTACGATAGCGCCCCTCCTCAATGCCCGTCTGGGTGTTGATCTTCGAGACGGTGCCCTCCGCGGAATTGGCGATCCAGATGTAGCTGAACGTCGAGGTGGCCCCGCCAAAGTCGTCGCAATCGAGGGCGCTGGTCTCGGCGTTATCGCCGAGATCGAACTTCAGGTCGCCACCATCGCTGGCGGGCGTGGCATCGCTCGATGCGTCGCCCTCGCTGCCGTCTCCGGTGGCACCGGGCTCACTGCCGCTATCGTCGCCTGGAAGCGTGGCGATCCCTGACTCGTCGGCGTCGCGGGCGTCCCCCGACGTGGTGCAGGCACAGGCCAGGGCAACCAGGGGCAGCACGACGGCGCGTGGCATGGTCCGTTGGAACCCGCCTTGGGCATCCTCTTCCGGCTGGATCCGTTGGGGTCGCGTCGATTTTCCACGTCGCCCGATCTATCTCGCGGGGATCCGTGGTCTAGCGAACGGCCTGGGCGCCCAACGATGCGCCTCGCCGGATCCGCTTGTGGACTTCGCAGGGTGCGTCGCACCGCTGGGGGTGACGCACCCCAAAGCGCCGCGGCATGTCCTTGCCATGCACGTGCGGCGAGGCTTCGTCGATCAGCCCAGGTCGCTCACAGCCCCGCGGCGAAGTTCTGTGCAACTTCGTCGGGCGTAAGGGCGCGGTCGTAGACCGCGATCAAGTGGATCACGCCGAGCCATGGCCGGTCCAGGCTGATCTCGTTGCCGACCGCGAATTGGTCGGTGGCCAGCCAGGTTGAGAAGTCGCCGCCGCGGGTATCGCTGAGCGACAGCTCAGCGTCGACCCAGAACGTCACCACTCCGTCCGCGTCGCGCGAGAACAGCAGGTGCGTGGTGTTGGTTGTTGCCAGCGTTTGGGCCGCGAAACTTGGAGTGCCATTTTGGTCGCTCGTGGAGGTGGTCAAGCGCGCGATCCATATCGGTTCGGCCGCGACGTTCACACTGTGTGCGAGGGTGAAGCTGCGCGAGCCGGCATCCTCGGAAAGCGTCGCGATGCGGGCCGGCCCCATCTGCGAGGCTTCGGTGGCGGTGACCCACGCCTCCACGCTGAGCTCATCGCTCGCCTGACATGCGGTGCGGATCTTCGTCGCTGATCCGAGCGCGCGGGCGATCCCCGCGCCGGTGAACGCGAGCCCGCCGTCGACCCAGCTCGGAGATCCGAGCTGGGGTTCGATCGTCAAGTCAACCGGAGGGTCAACCCCGGATTGATCGGACGCAACCGTCCCCGCGCCCTCGTCGAAGCGATACAACACGAGCAACCCGCCGACCACGCGCTCCACCGTGCCGGTCGAGCTGCTGCTATCGCTCGAGCTCGTCGCGAACCCGACGGTGGTCTCGGTTGCCGGGGTGTTGGACGTCCCATCCGCGGATCCGCTGCTGCTCGCGCCGGAGGTGGGCGTAAGCGTTTCCGAGGAGGCGACCATGGACGTCGCCGACGAACCCACGCCGCCGGTGGATTCGCCGCTTGCGGCGATCTCGATCGGTACGCAGGTGCCGGAGAGCGCCGAGTCGGCGTGCTCGCCGTAGCGACGGCGCGACGGGCAGGCAGCGTCAGGGAAGCTGCAGAAGCCTGTGCTTTCGCAGGCGCCCGCGGGTCCACAGTCTGTGGCGGTCTCGCATGCAAACGTGGCTGCATCACCGCATCCCGACGCGAGCATGGGTGTCAGCAATGCGCAGGCGAAAACGCGCGCAGTTCGCTCCACCTTCGCATCTTATCATGGGGTGGCGCGCGGCTTGGGGTGCGCGCCTTGGGGTCCACGGAGGTCAGCGCGGCGCGCATCCGAGAGCGTTGCCAACGCCGATCACGCCGACGCTTCGCGGGCATCGCGGCAGATCGGGGAGCTCGGCCCTGCGGCGATGCACGACGTCAGCCCACCCGGGTCGTCGAGCAGCTTGGAACGACAGGCGAGCGAATCCTCAAGGGTCCCGGGTACGCCGGGGCTCCAGTCGGCGCACGCGTCGACGCAAGCGGTGAGATCGCGGAACGCCCCGCCGCCGCACAGGTCGAAGTACGCACGGCAATAGGCGTGGCACGGGCGGTCCGCATGGCAGCTGGTGTCGCCGGTCGGTCGACCCCACGCAGGCTCGACGGCGCCGAGTATCGCCAGAGCCCGGGAGTCCACGTCGCTATCGTGGGTCGAGATGTCGGCGCACGCGGGCCCAGCCAGGAGGCCGACGAGGAGGATCGACCACGGACCCATGCCTGGCCGTCATCGACCGCCATGGGCACGACTTGAGCCTCGCGTCCCTGTGTTACCCTCGCGCAACGTGCCGTCATTGCTTCAGGTCCTCCACGACGCGTCGGGCCATGGTGCCGACGAGATCGTGCTCGAGGCCGATCGGACGCCGTCCATGCGCACTCCAGCCGGCGTGGAAACGCTCGGCGTGGTGTTGAGCGAAGGCGAGTTGTTCGATGCGCTTGCGGCGGTGTTGCCACCGGAGCAGCAGGCCGAGTTGGCGATGGGCGGCCTGGTCGAGTTTCAGGTCCACGACGGCAGCACCCGTTGGAGCCTGGTTGCGGAGGCCGGAGGGGCCGGCGCGATCGTTCGCGGTCGTACCGTCACCGGGTCGCCGGCGCTCGCCGAGGTCGGCGTGCCGCTCGAACTCCCGCCGCTTGCGCGGTCGACTGGCGACGGTGCAGCTAGCTCCGTCCCCCGCGCGCCCGGCCCGCTGGCCCGGCGACGTGATACGGCATGGGATCTCCCGCCGCCATCGCCGGGTCCGCTGTCCGAGGCAGAGCGACCCTCGTCGCCGACGGGCTCGACCCGGTTGCATGGCGCGACCCCGGACCTCGACTACGTCCCCGTCCCGTCGCGCGCGCCCTCTGGGGTGGATTTCGCCGTCCGACCCCGCGACGCGATCCTTCCTGCCGCCGCGCTCGAGGATGCCGCGGAGCTTCCCGCGTCGCCGAGCTGGTCGCGCGGTGAGAGCGGGGCGGTGCGTCACACCACCACCACGTTGATCCGCCAGATCCCCGAGGGCAGCGTGGTGTTCGTGCGAGGCGTGGGGAACGGGGAGCGATTGGCGAGGGCGATCGCACCCTACGATCTCGTGGTGTCTGCGCGCGACGTCGGTGCGCGGCGCACCGGCGGACCCGCAGTCTATGTCGTCCGCCTCGAGGATCCCTCGGAGGTGTTGGGCTGGGCGTTGCGACGCGTGGAAGAGGGTGCGCGGATGGTGATCGAGACCGGTGCGAGGACCCTGGCCGGGGCGCGTCGTGGCTTCGTTGGAATCCACGCCAACACGGCTGCGCAGCAGTGGTTGGCGGCGGTGCCCGTCTTTTGGGCGGCGCCGGAGGGCGAGCGCTGGACGGTGTCGCTGGGCGCCGCTTGATGGAATCACGCGACCCGGGCGTCGACGCGGGCGTCGAATCGACACACGCAGTTGCGACCCCCACCCTTGGCCCGATACAGCGCCGCATCGGCGGCGGCCAGGAGCGCACCCGCATCGACCCGATGAAGGAACTGATCGGTTCCGCAGATCCCGATCGACACCGTCTGCGGCCCGGCTCGACCGCCGCGGTCGCCGAGCGCTGCGAACGCGCCGCGGATCCGTTCCCCGAGGGTAAGCGCGGAGCCAAAACCAGTGTCGCGTGCGATGATCGCGAACTCTTCGCCACCGTAGCGGTAGGGGACATCGTCACTGCGGGTGGTCTCCGCGAGCAGACGACCAAACGAAGCCAGGAGGTCGTCGCCAGCGGTGTGACCGAACGTGTCGTTGACGCGTTTGAAGTGATCGATGTCGAGGAGTAGCAGGGACAGCGGACGCCCCGTCTCACTCGCCCTGGCGATCTCCCGCGGCAGGGCCTCGTCGAAGCTCCTGCGATTGCCGACGCCAGTGAGTGCGTCGACCGAGGCGAGCCGCGCGAGTGCACGGGTGCGCGCCTCGAGATCACGGGTCAAGCAGCGGATTCGAAGCATGGCCGTCAGCCGGACCTTGAGCTCCAGCGCGTCGACCGGCTTGGTCAAGAAATCATCGGCCCCCGCGGCGATGCCTTGCTCGCGCGAGGCGCGATCCGACAGCCCGGTGAGGAAGACGATCGGCACGTAGCTGGTTGACCGCGCCCGCAGCAGTTTGGTCAATCGGAACCCATCGACGCCCGGCATGATCGCGTCCATCAGCACGAGATCGATCTCGCTGGCGCCGAACGCCCGGACAGCTTCGGTCCAGCTGTTGCACACGGTGACGCGGTGGCCGAGGTCACGCACGGTATCGGCGACGGTGCTCGCGGTCGGCACGTCGTCATCGACGACGAGGACATGGGCAGACGAGAGCGCGTCGGGGATCGCAGTGAGCACAGCGGTCAGGCGGCGGGAGCGAGCGCCGACTGGACCGAAGCGTCGAGCGCGCGATAATCGCGCAGCGACGGGATCAGGTCGTCCTCGAGCGCATCGGCCACCTCCACCAAATCGACATGACCCAGCGCGGGCTGTAGGGCCTCGAGGATGCCGACCAACCGTTCTCGGTAGTCACGGATCGCGCGGCCACCGCGAGGATCCTGTTCCGACACCATGTCCACGATCAGCACGAGGAATGCGAGGAAGTCCTCGAGATCGGCCGTGGAGTCGCCGAGAGCGATAAGGGCGCGCTCGTCGTGTCCGCTGCGCAGGTTGGCGACGATGTCGACATAGCGGCCGGCCAGAAGGTCGGCGAAGGGCAATGCCGATCGTGCGGCACGCAGGGCGATCTCGAGCTCTTCGTGGGTGGACATGGGAGGTCGGCTCCGGGTTAGGCGGACATGCGAGCGCTCGCGCTCGCTCCCGCGCGATGCGGGCGAGCGGCGACGGGTGGAAACACGCGAACGCCCGGATCAAGGGGGCAGCGGGGGACGTTCATTTGCAGGGCCAACTCGCCCTGATCTTCGACGAGGTTGAGCCGACCGCCACAGGCCTCAACCAGCCGGCGGCAGTGCGCCACCGTGGGATCACCATCACCCACGGTGTTGGGCGAAAGCGCTTGCACGACCGGTAGTGGCGGCAGCTCGTCGCTGACGATCGCCACACACACGTCGTGCTCGTCTTCGGCCACCTCCACCCGCGCGTGCGCGTGGCTGTCGGCAAGCAGCGCCGTGAGCAGACCGGCGAGCGCGAACTGCAAGGCGGCGGAGTCGCCCAGCGCGACTGGATTGCTAGCGGCGAGGTGCAGCGTGACGTAGCTGCCGCTGGCGCCGAGGCGCGCGGAAACCCGCGCCACCGTGGTGGCGACGAGCAGGTTCATGTCGGTCCACCGGGTGCGTGTCCCCGGTACTGGCCCGTCGTTGGCTGCGTTGTCGGCCTGGAGGTCGGCAGGAATGGGCGCGAATCTGTCGTGGAGGTCGGGGGTGCTCATGGTGCTTTCCAGGCTCAGGCGACGTCGCTCACGACGCGCGGTTCTTCCGTGGGTCGCGGCACACGGCCGCGGGCGGTGGCGAGTTCGGCCAGGCGGCTGGCACACAGCGCGAGGATCTGCCGGTCCATGTCGACCAATCGGCCAATCACGGGGCGGAGCTCGGGGTCGGGGTCGGTCTCGGTGAGCTCGGCGATCGCCGTTGCGCGGCGGGAGACCATCTCTTGCAGCTCAGGTGTCGACAGATCACCGGCGGTCAGTGCTGCGAGCGCCGCCTCGGTGGCCGCGACGATCTCCAGCCACCGCTCGACGTCGCTCATGGCGTGGTTCCTTCGACCTCAGCCACGGCCTGACCCCAGGCGTTGCGCAGATCGCCAAGGATCTTGATGACGGGGACGATGAGCGCCGGGTCCATGCGCACGTTGGCGAGGCTCAGCTGCTCCTGGAAGAAGACATACAGGCGATCGAGCTGGTCGCAGAGATCGGGTGCGGTGTTGTGGTCCAACGTCCCGCGAAGTTCACCGATGATCGCAACCGCGCGCGAGATCGATTGGCCCTTTGCTGCGACGTCCTTCGCCTCGATCTGGGCCTGGGCGGCGCGACAGAAGCGGATGCATCCGTCGTAGAGCGCGAGCAACAGCTGCCCGGGGCTCGACGACTCGATCTGCGTGGCGCGGTATTTCCGGGCTGCCGCGAAGGACATGCCCGCAACTAGTTCAGGAACCGTGCCAAGTACGCCGTCTGACTATTGAGGGCGCTCATCGTCGACTCAAGTTGGCTGAACTGGTCGCTGAGGGTCTGTTCGTAACGATCGAGATACGCCTGCATGCCCTCGATTTGCTTGCTGTTGTCGGCGACAAGCGACTGCAGGCCCTTCTTTCGAGTAGTGAGCAGACCCTCGCTGGTGCTGGTGTAGCTGTCGATCAAGTCGTCGAGTAGCTTCGCCATGCCCGCATTCGTGCCGTCACCGGCGAAGTAAGTCGCCGCGCGACCGAAGTCCGCCGCCAAGGTCCCGTCGAGTTTGCTGGGGTCTAGCGTCAGCGAACCGTCGCGCTGCGTCTGGATTCCGAGGTCGGTGAGCTGCAGCGTGGTGCCCCCAGCACCGACAAGGCCCGGAATGGGGCTGGAGAGCATCCTCTGCAGACCCTGCTCGATCGTGCGCACCGTCGAGTCGCCGTTGAGCGTTTCGATCCCTTTGCCCTGACCCGACTGATCGCGAATGATTTTTGCCACCTGGTTGTAGCTGTCGACAAATTTCTGCAGCTTGTCCTTCACGCCCGAGGGGTTGGGCGCGATCGTGACGTCGACGGGCGAAGTCGTCGTGCGGGTGAGCTCGAGAGTCGTGCCCGGCAAGACGCCGTCCACGACATTCTTGGAGCTCGTCATCGGGAAGCCGTCGAGCGTGAATGCGGCGTCGTTCGCCGTCTGGACAGTATTCGCGGGGGTCGAGAGCCCGAGCGCGAGCCCGGTGTCGGCGAAGGTGATGGCATTGGCCGCCCCGCTGTCCCGACCGACCACCTGCAGTCGATAGTTGCTGCCGTCGAACATGACACCGGCAGTGGCGTTGGCGCCCGAGGCGTTGATTGCGGCAGCGACATCGCGCAGGTTGCTGCCGGCGGCGACCGATATGTCGGTTGTGGTGCCGGCGATCGTCAGTGAGAGGGTCTGATCGCTGCCCGACAACGCGGTGTCTGCGGTCGCAAACGTATTGGAGTACGTGCGCTGAGCGTGGGCCAGGCTGGTGACCGAGAGGGAGTACGTTCCGGGAACACTATCGCCCGTGGTGGTGATCTTGGCGACCGCTGAGTCGGAGACGCCACCTGTGTAGGACAGAAAGTCGCCAGCCTTGCTCATTGCGTCGGCGGCAC
The DNA here is from genome assembly GCA_902826865.1 of uncultured Myxococcales bacterium. GTDB lineage: Bacteria > Myxococcota_A > Polyangia > Nannocystales > Nannocystaceae > Xiheibacterium. The sequence goes on along the minus strand of CADEGN010000051.1, from coordinate 28,427 downwards.
TGCGCAGCGACGCGAGCGCGCTGGAGAGTTGGTCGACGATGCGGATCTTGTTGTTGAAGGCGACGTTTTGGTTCTCGAGTCGCGTCTTTGGAATCGTTGCTACGCCAACAAGGGCGCTAATGATCGCCTTGCTGTCGAGGCCGGAGGCGAGGCCCGAGAAGCTAATGGTCGACGGCATCGGAGCAGATCTCCCCGCCTCCCAGGTCGACCGCAGAGCCCAACAACTTGAGGACGAAGCGCCCATGCTTCAGATCCGGGACGGCGCCAACGAACGGGGCGAATGCGGCGTCTCCGGGTTCTGCGGCGGGCAAACCAACGATCGGCGGGCGCGGCCGATCGGCCGCGCCCGCAACGTTGTTGTCATTCTCGCGTGGGCGAGGGGGCGCGACGAGACGCCCCCCGCCCACGCCTCTCGTTACAGCAGCTGCATTGCGATCGACGGTCCCTGGTTGGCCTGAGCCAACATCGCCGTGCCCGCCTGCATCAAGATCTGGTTCTTGGTGAGGTTGGCGGTCTCCTCGGCAACGTCAACATCGACGATGCGCGAGTTTGCGGCGGACAGGTTGGTCGCGTACGTGTCCAGGTTGGACATCGTGGTCGCAAGGCGGTTCTGCATCGCGCCCAGGCCGGCGCGGCGGGTCGAGATCCGCTCGATTGCGGTGTCGATGGCCGTGATGGCCGTGTCGGCACCGCTCGTCGAACTGATCGTGCTCGAGTTAATCCCGAGCGCGCTGGAGCTCGAGTCAGCGATCGAGATCGTGAGGCGGTCGTCCGCAGACGTTCCGACGCCGACCTGAAACGCAAGGCCCGATGCCTGGTCACCGTTCAACAGGCTGACCCCGTTGAACTCAGTGGTGTTGACAATACGGTCTACTTCGGAGCGCAGCGTGTCGAACTCGTCGTTGAGATAGCCGCGTTGTGTGCTGTTGACCGTACCGTTTCGCGCTTGTACCGAGAGCTCACGCATGCGGGTGAGCAGGCCGCCGACCTCTTTCAATGCGCCATCCGCAGTCTGGATCATGCTGACGCCGTCGTTGGCGTTTCGCTTGGCCTGGTTGAGGCTGCGGATGTTGGCCTTGAAATCCTCCGAGATCGCGAGGCCAGCGGCATCATCGGCTGCGGACTGTACCCGCAAACCCGATGAGAGACGGGAGATGCTCCTGCTGAGATCGCCCGAGGTGCGCGCCAGGTTTCCCTGAGCGGCGAGTGACGAAACGTTCGTGCGAACGCTGATGGACATGACTGTTTCCTTTCGTGGAATCCCCCGGTGTCTCGGGGGTAGGGCTTACGTGCCCGGCTGCTACGGGGAGGTTGTTGCGATCTGCGAGACGCCCCGTCGTCGGCGTAGATCGTTCAAGCCAGACTAATGAAACCTTGGGGGGCCCCGCCCGCGAGCGTTGCGGGCGGTGACGCGGCGAGCGAGCGCCGCGCGACAGTGCTTGTACGCGTTGGCACGCGCGGGCTCGTTCACGTTCATGGGTTAGCCGATCAGCTGAAGGGCTGCCTGAGGCGACTGGTTGGCCTGAGCTAGCATTGCGGTGCCTGCCTGCAACAAGATCTGAGTCCTGGTGAGATTGGCGGTCTCCTCCGCGACGTCGACGTCGACGATGCGCGAGTTTGCGGACGACAAGTTGGTGGCGTAGGTGTCCAGGTTCGACATCGTCGTCGACAGGCGATTCTGCATGGCACCGAGACCCGCGCGGCGGGTGGAAATTCGTTCGATTGCCGTGTCGATCGCAGTGATGGCCGCGTCGGCTCCCGAAACGGAGCTGACCGTGCTTGTGCTCAGGCCGAGCGCACTTGCGCTCGAGGTCGCGATCGACAGCGTCAAGCGGTCGTCGGTCGACGTGTTGATCCCGACCTGAAATGAGAGTCCTGAGGCCTGATCGCCATCGAGTAGCTGGACCCCGTTGAACTCTGTGGTGTTGACGATTCGGTCGATTTCCGAGCGCAGATTGTCGAACTCACCCTGGAGAAACCCGCGCTGGGTGCTATTTACGGTCCCGTTGCGCGATTGCACCGACAACTCGCGCATTCGTGTGAGTAGGCCGCCGACTTCTTTGAGCGCACCGTCGGCGGTTTGGATCATGCTGACGCCGTCGTTGGCGTTGCGCTTGGCTTGGTTGAGGCTTCGAATGCTGGCCTTGAAGTCCTCGGAGATCGCCAGGCCTGCAGCATCGTCGGCGGCCGACTCTACGCGCAGACCCGACGACAGGCGTGAAATGGATCTCCCGAGGTCGCTCGAGGTGCGGGCGAGGTTGCCTTGCGCAGTGAGAGAAGAAACGTTGGTTCGGACGCTTAGCGACATGGTGCTCCTTCATGGACGGCCCGCGTGTTTGCGGGCTGTGGGCGTTCGTGCCCAGGTGTTGGGTTGGCCGGCGATCAGAGGACGACGTCCGACGTCGTTTCGCGCCGATCGAAGGCGAGACTGCTGGGGGATCAAGAACCGCGGGCGCGAGCTCGCGGAGATCTGGACAGTGGTGGTAACGAGTTCGATGGTGGTTGTTGCGGAGGCGTGCGACGCCGCATCCGCTTACGGAGGCGTCTTTCGGAGGGTGCCGAGTGTGGGGTAGGGCAAGCCCGTGCCGACCGGCGTGAGACAGGCGCGGCGCGGTGCGTGTGAAGCAACGGTCGACCGACCGGTGCGAGGGTGGGGCCGCGCGCGGGCTTGGCGCGCGTGGCGAGTTGTCACAGTGAGCTACTGCAGCAGCTGGAGAGCCGACTGCGGGGACTGGTTGGCCTGGGCCAGCATCGCGGTGCCGGCCTGCATCAGAATCTGGCTCTTGGTGAGGTTTGCCGACTCTTCCGCGACGTCGACATCGACGATGCGGGAGTTCGCCGAAGACAGGTTGGTCGCGTAGGTGTCGATGTTCGACATCGTGACCGACAGCCGGTTTTGCATGGCGCCGAGTCCGGCGCGGCGGGTCGAGATCCGCTGAATCGCGGTGTCGATGGCGCCGATGGCTGTGTCAGCCCCGCTCGTCGAGCTGATCGTGCTCGCGGATATGCCGAGGGCGCTGGTGCTCGACGTGGCGATCGAGACCGTCAGCCGATCGTCGGCGGATGTGCCGATGCCGACCTGAAAGGAGAGACCAGACGCCTGATCACCATCGAGGAGCGAGACGCCGTTGAACTCCGTGGTGTTGACGATACGATCGATCTCGGACCGGAGGTTGGCAAACTCGTCGTTGAGGAAGCCGCGTTGGGTGGTGTTGACTGTGCCGTTGCGCGACTGAACGGAGAGCTCGCGCATCCGAACGAGCAAGGCTCCAACCTCTTTCAGGGCACCATCGGCGGTCTGGATCAGCGAGACGCCGTCGTTGGCATTTCGCTTGGCCTGGTTGAGGCTGCGGATGTTGGCCTTGAAGGTCTCTGAGATCGCAAGACCGGCGGCGTCGTCGGCGGCGGACTCGACGCGCAAACCCGACGATAGGCGCGAGATGCTGCGTTGGAGGTCGTTCGAAGACCTGGCGAGGTTGCTTTGGGCGTTGAGCGACGAGACGTTGGTACGGACGCTGATAGGCATGGGTGGGTGTTCCTTCGTGGAATACCCCTGCCTGCCGGCAGGGGCCGGGCGTTCGTGCCCGCGGGGTGACGATCGGGTCGGCCGCTGCCGATCCGATCACTTGAGTGGATCAGCCTTGCAGGAGCTGGAGAGCGGCCTGCGGCGACTGGTTGGCCTGGGCCAGCATCGCGGTGCCGGCCTGCATGAGGATTTGATATTTGGTCAGGTTGGCGGATTCCTCGGCGACGTCGACATCGACGATCCGGGAGTTCGCTGAGGATAGGTTGGTTGAGTACGTGTCGATGTTTGACATCGTCACCGTCAAGCGGTTCTGCATGGCGCCGAGACCGGCACGACGGGTCGAGATCCGCTGGATCGCGGTGTCGATCGCTCCGATCGTGAGGTCGGCGCCGGACGTCGAACTGATCGTACTGGCGGCGATCCCCAAGGCGCTGGTGCTAGAGGTCGCGATCGAGATCGTGAGGCGGTCGTCGGTCGATGTTCCGATTCCGACTTGGAATGACAGGCCTGACGCTTGGTCGCCGTCGAGGAGCGAGACTCCGTTGAACTCCGTGGTGTTGACGATACGATCGATCTCCGAGCGAAGATTGTCGAACTCGTCGTTGAGAAACCCGCGTTGCGTGCTGTTGACCGTGCCGTTGCGCGACTGGACGGAAAGTTCGCGCATGCGGACGAGTAGCGCGCCAACCTCTTTAAGCGCACCGTCGGCGGTCTGGATCAGCGACACACCGTCGTTGGCGTTGCGCTTGGCCTGGTTGAGGCTGCGGATATTGGCCTTAAAGGTCTCGGAGATCGCGAGGCCGGCCGCGTCGTCTGCGGCAGATTCGACGCGAAGTCCCGAGGACAAGCGCGAGATGCTGCGTTGAAGGCTGAGCGACGACCGTGCGAGGTTGCTTTGGGCGTCGAGGGACGAAACGTTGGTGCGGACGCTGATCGACATGGTTGGTTTCCTTCGTGGAAGACCTCTGCGGGGCGGCAGAGGCCGGGCATGCGTGCCCGTAGTCGTTCGGACGGCCCCGTGGCACGGGGCGAGAAGGCGGGCTGTCGCGCACCGTGAGACGGCGCATTCGACATGCCGGGGTCGGTCGCGGATGTTCTTTCAGTGCGGCTTCGGGCGCGCACCTGGTGAACGGCGACGATGATTCCAACGCGCGGGCGCGGTTCTGCCGCGCAGCGCGTGTCAGCTGCTGACGCCGACCGAGGCGGGCGCCAGCGGCGAACTCACGACGCGCGCAAGCGTCCGTCGCGTCCGGCTACGGACACACGGAGGGCTGCGGAAGTCGGGGGCGCGGCAGAGACTGGGGGATTGCTGAATGAGTTGTTCGACATGGTGTCCTCCGTGGACGTCGTGCGTGCGCGCGTTCGTGCGCGCCCGCGTCGGGCCTGCTCCGGGGATTGGAGCGTTGGGCCGCGACGCCTGGTTCATCGACGCCGGCTCGAGGTTCTTGAGCTGGCCGCGAAAAAAACAGCGCGACGCGCCCTGTCAGGGGTGCGCCGCGCGCGGAGGATCCGAAGGTGGAGGACTTACCCGCCTTGGAGGAGCTGAAGCGCGAGCTGCGGGATCTGGTTGGCCTGGGCGAGGACGGAAACGCCGGACTGCATGAGGATCCGGTGCCGCGCGAGCTCGGCCGTTTCCTCGGCGACGTCGACGTCTCGGATGCGAGAGTTCGCCGCGCTGAGGTTGTTAAACTGGGTTGCGATGTTCTTGATCGCCGTCTCGAGGCGGTTCTGCGCCGACCCCAACGTGGCGCGTTGGGCCGACACAGCCTGGATAGCGGTGTCGAGGATCGACAGCGACGCGCGAGCTGATCCGGTTTGCGTGAGCGCGACCGTCTCGATCCCGAGGGCGGACGGCGACACAGTCGCGAGCTGCACCCGGATCTGCTGACTGATGTCGCCGCTAAGGTCTACTTGAAAGGTGAGGGCATTCGCCGTCGCCGCGTACGACCCATCGAGGAGGTCGAGGTCGTTGAAGTTGGCGGTGTTGCCGATGCGATCGATTTCTGAACGCAGTTGCGAGAACTCGTCTTGAATGAACAACCGTTGGCCGCTTGCGACCGTATCGGTCGAGGCCTGAATTGCGAGTTCCCGCATGCGGATAAGGATGGACGAAACCTCTTGGAGAGCGCCCTCGGCGGTCTGAATGAGCGACACGCCGTCGTTCGCGTTGCGCTTCACCTGGCTCAGCGAGTCGATATTGGCCTTGAATCGCTCGGAGATCGCCAACCCGGCAGCGTCATCGCCGGCGCGGTTGATCCGCAGGCCCGAGGACAGCCGCATCATGTTGTTGTTGAGCAGCTCGTTGGTCTGGTTGAGGGCGTTGTTTGCTTCGAGCGAAGCAACGTTGGTGCGGAGTGAAATTCCCATGACGATTTCTCTTCGGGGCTGGGGGGCAAGGTGCGTTTGCGGTGGTTGCCAGCGTGGCGGCCCGGCCTGGGCCCTGCTGAGACGTATTCAGCCGGTTGCTCGAACCTCGGCATCCGGTGTTGCTAGGAGGGGGTGTTGCAGCAAGCGGGCCAAGTCGGCGGCGAGGTTGACCAGCGGCTCGACCAGTTGCCCATAGAAGGCGTGAGCCGTAATCGCGCCGGCGGCTCGCAAGTTTTCGATCGGGACGAACACGGCCTCGGCGCAGAGCGGAGCATCGCGTAGGGCCGCCCGCGTGGCGCGGTTGATGGTGAGCAGGCGCTCGGCGCCTCGTCCGTCGAGCGTTAGATCGCCGTCGGGATCGTCACCGAGGACAGTCAGCGCCCGTCGAGCGTCGCGGACGATCGCCTCCGCTGTGGCGAGCTCGCCAGTGAGCGCGCGTCGCAGGGTGGCGGCAGCCGTGGGTGGCGCCGCGAGCATCGCGTCGAGGCGAGCGGCAATCCCAAGCGCGGGGCCGTCGGCAACGATGGCGTCGGCCAGCGGGAGGTCATCCCACCCGTCGATGTGCGCCCCGCCCTCGGTGGAGTTGATCGTTCGAACGCCTTCCTCGGTCAGGGTCTTGGCGGCGTGGATGTACCAGTCGCGGAACATCGCGAAGTCGCGGGTACTGGTGACCGAACCATGCCCACCCCACGCCGGCAAGCTGCGCAGCTTGGCGCGGTCGGGTACTCGCGAACCGCCGGCTGCGTCGCCTGAATGCTCCTCGATCGCCCGTTTGCCATGCATCCCCGACAACGCAGCGGTGCCGTCGCCTTGCACCTGCGCGCGCATGTCCGCGAAACTCGTGCCGCTGGCGTAGATCCGATCCTCCACGTAGGCGAGGTCGGAGCCCACGAGCACGATGGGGTTGCAGCCGAGGACGTACGCGATCGATGTCGCCGCGTTGGCGACGCAAAACCCGGCCGACAGGTGATGGCCGGGGTCGACACGCGCGGAGAAGATGGAGCAGGAGCTGGTATCGACGGAAATGGGCAGCTTGGCGCGCAGAGGAAGTTCCCAGACCGCGTCGTTGGCGGTGAGCTCGATGAAAGCCGGGACCTCACTGAGAAAGGGGAGGTCGCGCAGCTGCGATGAAATATCGAGGCTTTCGATCGTAACAAGCGCGTGGGGGCGCACGCCGGCGCGGGCCAGGGCGCCGGCGGCGGTGTTGACACACATGATGAACGCGCGATCGGCCAAGCGTGCGAGCTGTGCGACGTTTCGGTCGAGGCTCGGCCCGGCGGCGACGATCACGGCCGGAACGCCGCGCAGCATGCCGCGGAGCGCCGGCAGGCCGGGGGACTGTACGAGCGCCGGAAGGTGGGCGAGGTAGTGTCGCAGCCAACCCGGGCCACGCATCTTGGCCGTGCGGTGGCGAAGGCCTGCGCGGTCGATTGCGTTGGCAGTGGCGACGAGGGCGGCCTCGTAAAGGGTGGGGTCGAGGCGCATGCTTGGCACCCAGCGCGCTATCACCCCACGATCGCAGCCGCTCAGCCTGGCGTAGAGCACCTCGCCGAGGCGTGACACCGTTGTGACGACCTGCACGCGCTCGGGCAGCGAACCGTGGGTTACACCCTCCCGGAGGACGTCGAGGTCGGGTTCGAACACGACGATCGCGGCTTCGGTGCGCTCGGCGATTGCCCGCACCACGTGTCCACTCGCGAAGCCAAGCACGATCACAAATGTCGCGTCGGCGAGCTCGAGTCCGCGGGCGAAACGGCGGGCCTCGGCTTCGGGGTCACGGCCGCTGTGGAGCTTGCGTCCATCGACGGTTACAACTCGGCCCGTCGACGTCTCGACCGTCCCGACGCGGCCGCTGGCGGCTGCAGCACGCAGGGCCGCCAGCCCATCGGGGTCATTGGCGAGCAGGAGCGTCAGCGGGTCGCGCACGCCGCTGAGAATTGCAAGTCACGCGCCGTCCGATCCCTGACGCTCACCGGATGGACGGCCTGGCGGCGGACACAGGCGCGGGAGCGCACAGCGCGGACGAGCGTCCGCGATCAGGACATGAAACGCTGGCGCGTTTCGAAGCCGCAGTCGTGCAGGACGATTTGGGCGCCGCGCCGACTGCGAAGACCGATCCCGATCGGAGCGAGAAAGTTGGCCGTGGGCTCGTCGGGGGGCGGTGGGACGGTGCAAATCGCGAGCACCGCGATCTCTTCGTCGTCGGACAGCTCGCAAAACGCGATTTGCCGGCGCACTTGCGCGACCGGGTAGTCTGGCGCGAAAGCGACCGGGTCGATCACGACGAACGCCAGCTCGGGAATCTCCGCCGATTGTAGCCAACGGAACACCGACCCCGGCCGGTGGTCGATGAGCACGAACGTGCGTGCGTGATCGAAGCCAGGAATCCCGAGCGGAAACTGGATCAGACGGTCTTCGGGGGCTTCGAACTCGCCGAACCGGGTGCTGCGGATGGTTCGGGCAGCTGCGCCAGGCCCTCCAGGCTGATCTCCGTCGTCGCCCGCGCGTTCTCGTCCGCGATCTGCTGGTACAGCTCCTCGCGATACACCGGAAGGCCCAGCGGCGCCGTGATCCCCAGGCGCACCTGTCGCCCTCGAATCTCCCGCACCACGATCTCGATGCCGTTGCCGATCAGAATCTTTTGACCGATCTTCCTCGTCAGCGTCAGCACGGTCGCCTCCTTGGCGTGTCGGGACGGACCGATTCGAGACTTCCCGTTTCGTCATAGCCGTTTCGCGGTGGTCTGCGTGGTTATGGTCAGCGTCGAGCCGAGTCGTAACATCTTTCCTATGCCGACTTCACGCTCGTCGCGCAATGTGTCCGGAGATTGGGATTTCGCTGCCCAGGCGCAGCCATGGGCCGGTCGCGTACGGGCTGTGGCGACGATGTAGGTATCGCCGGCCCCGGCCGCCACCCCACTCGGGCCCCAGGTCGCTGTGGCCACGGGCTGGGTCCGCGGCCGCGACCGCCGGGCGGCTGACGCGTTACAGCGTGTCGAGCAAACTCGGGCCGAGCATGCGGGCGGCCACGCTAACCGCGGCCTGCATCGAGTTCTGTGCCAACGTGAGATTCGAGAACGCCTGCGCCGCGTCCGCGTCGACGAGCTCGGATTTGAGTCGGGTTGCCACACTTGCGCTTGAGCTTGCGGCCTCGTCTGCGCGCCTCAGCTGCTCGGTCCGCACCCCGACGCGTGTGCGTTCGGCAAGAACCTGTTCGAACGCCAACGTGACGCCGTCGATGTCGGCGCGCACGCCATCGATGTTGTTGGTACGCAGGTCGTTGACGAGATCGTCGAGCTGGGCGACGGCGTCGACGCTCCCCGGATCCGCAGCTCGCTGGCCAAAGGCGACGGAGGCCGAAGCGCCGACCTCTGCGGTCTGCGAGGGCCCGACTTCCGCCCGCCGCACGGTGGCGTAGGTATTCACGTCGTAGTTGAAGCCCACCGAATCGGTGTACGGCGGGCTCTCGGTCGCGACGTCGGCAAACACGAATTCGTCGCCGTGACGGGTATTGATGGCGTCGATCATCGCCCGGCGCAGCTGCTCGACCTCGGTCGCCGCTGCGGATCGTTCGGACGCCGACATGGTGCCGTTTGCCATCGCCGTCGCGATTTCGCGGGCGCGGGTTAAGACGTTGCCGGCGTCCGCGAGTGCGCTTTCAGCGGTTTGCAGCCGCGCGAGGCCGTAGGTCGTTGTCGTGCGGTACGATGACGCGCGCGCGGCCAGTTCGCCGAGTAGCCGTGCCCGCGCGGCGGCGGCCGGATCGTCGGATGGCTTGGTGACCCGTTGACCGCTCATCGCGATCTCCTGGGCCGAAAGCATGCGGGCGCGGGCCGCCGTAATTGCGGCGAGCGCGGCCTGATTCTGACGTGATGTCGTGATGCGGATCATAGCTGAAGGATCGTCTGGTACATCTCGTCGACTGTGGACACGATTCGCGCTCCGGCTTGGTAGGCGCGCTGAAATCGCGTGATATCGACCAGCTCCTCGTCCATGGAGACGCCGGTCTGGGACTGTTGGATCGCGAGGTTCTGATCGACTTGGCTCTGAGCGTCGGTCTCGGCGTCCGCCTCGGAGCGAGCGATGCGGCCGATCGAGGCGATCTGCGCCGCGAATTCCTCACCCATGGTTGCGGTCCCACCTGCCGCGACGTTGGCGTCGGCGAGGGAGATCAGGGTGAGGAGATTGTCGTTGCCGCCGACGGCGGTCGCCGCCGAGCTCGCGGCGGCCAACCACTGCGGGTTGTCAACCGTGCCCGCGACCAGATCCATCGTGCCGGCCGCCCCGGCCACCGAGCCCGGTGGGTCGAACAAGTTGCGACCCGATACACCATCGGCCCCGAAGCCGGCAGCGTGGGTCGTGTTGATGTGGGTCGCGATGTCATACGCGAGCTGGTCGAGGCGATCGCCGACGTCGACGAGAACGTCGTCGCGGAGCTCGAGAAGTCCGCCAATGACACCGCCGCGCAGGGTCTGGGTGATGTCGAATGCCACGCCCGAGGCGTCGACCATGTCAATGCGTTGCAGACCACCCAACGCGGGGTCCGCTGTCGCGGTAAGGGAAGCTGCAACGCCGCCGCTCACCAGGCTGTTGCCGCCCTGCAGAAGCAGGCTGATGCTTCCGTTGGGAGCCTCGATCCGGCGAACGTCGACGAGACCGCTGAGCTCGTCGACCATGCGTTGGCGCGCGTCGAGGGCCTCGGCGCGCTCACCCGAGTCCGCGGGGGACGAGACAATGCGAGTGTTGGCGGCAGCGATCCCGGCGGCGAGCTCGCTCACCCGCGCCACGTCGACGTCAAGCGCCTGATTGGCCTGCTCGCGTTGGTGTGCGAGCGAAGTCGAGGTCTGGTTGAATGCGTCGGCGAGGGCCTGCGCCCGTGACAACACGTCGTTGCGCAGCTGGATGTCGCCAGGCGCGGTCGCGAGCGCCCGCATCGCGGCAAAGAAAGCGTCGATTCGCGCACCGATGCTGCTGTCGCCGTCTGCGTACGAGCGCTCGATGACGGCCGTGCCCTCGGCCTTGGCCTGGTGGGCGCCAAGGCGGGCGCGCGCGAGCAGAAGCCGTTGCTCAACCAGTGGAGCGCCGCGGCGAAGCACCGCACCGATCCCGACGCCGCCGCCCGGGGTGTTAACCAGTTGCGCGTCACGCTTGGCGAAGCCCGGGGTGTCGACGTTGGCGGTGTTGCCAGCGGCGACGCCCAAGGCCGCCTGGTGGGTGAGCAGGCTGCTCCGCCCGATCTGAAGCATGCTGACGAGCGACATCAGCCCTGCTCCGAAGCCAGCACCGCTTGGGACGACCCGTTGGCCGCACGTGGGGAGCGCCCGTAGGTGACGCTCTCGGTGCCGGTGAGCCGCGCGATAAGGGCGTCGATCGTCTCCAGGCTCGCACGAAGCCGGCGGAGATTGGAGTGTGCGCGCTCTGACACCTTGCCGCGCAGTCCGAGCAGTGCGTCGCGCTCATCTGCGGACATCTGGATGTCGACCAACTGGCGCAGGCGTTGGCCAAGCTCCGGCTCCAGTTCGAGCTTGGCCACGGTGGCTTGCTCGATCGCGGCAACGTCGAAGCGCCGCAGCGCGGCGTCCTCCTCGCACAAGATGGCGAAGAGGCGCTCGAGGGTCTCATGGGTCGCAGTGAGGTCGGGATGCATGGCTCGCCATCGGGCATCCGATCTGGACGCCGCTCGGCAAGCGATCACTTCACATCGCGTGCCAACGTCACACCGACCCGCGGACGACCCGCATCCGGACCAGCGTGGGCCGCTTCCCGCAGCCGCGCGAGGTAGGCTTCAGGGTCCAGGCGATGGGTCTTGTCGCGGACCTCGAAGTGGAGGTGCGGCCCGGTGCTCTGACCCGTGCTACCGACGTCGGCGATCGCCTCGCCAACATCGACGACGTCGCCCTCGCGCACGTGCAGGCGGGACGCGTGGGCGTAACGCGTCACGATCCCATCGGCGTGGGTGATCTCCACCATGTTGCCGTAGCCGGGGTTTCGCCGGGCGTAGGTCACGACGCCGCGATCGACGGCACGGATCTCGCGGCCCTCTGGCGCTGCGATGTCGAGTCCGGCGTGAAAACGACGCTCGTTGTGGATCGGGTGCATGCGGTAGCCATATCCAGAGCTCTTCTCGCCGCCATCGACGGGCCACAGCCCCGGCATCGGCGCCCCGTCGCTGAAGCTCGTGCCGATGTCTTGGCGCGATCGCGCTGCGTGGGCGCGGGCCGCCTCATCGCCGGGGAGGAACGCAGGCCTGGCGGCCTCCTCGGGGATCGCCGCCGGCGCGGGCATCGGCTGCCAGCGCACGGCCGGCGTGATCGCGGCGCCCGGGTCGGCGGTACGGCCGAAGGAGCGCTCGAAGGCCTTGGCGAGTCCCAGCCCACCGGCGCCGGAATCGGCGATGGCCTGATCGAACATTTGCTCGAACGTGCCGCGGGCAAACGCGTCGCCCCCGTCGTCGTCGTCGTCGCCATCGATATCGGCCGTCGCGCGCATGGCGGAGATGAGCTGGCCGAGCATGAGCTTCTCAAACTGTTGCGCCGCTTTGGCTCGTTCCGCGGCGGTCTCTGCCGCCTTCGGATCGCCGACGCCGGGTGGAGTCGCATCCGTCCACAGGGGCGCGGCGATGCGCGCGGCGATGGTCACTGGACCTCGATCTCCGCGCGTAGCGCTCCGGCCTGCTTCATCGCCAACAGGATCGCGATGAGATCCCGCGGTGTGACGCCAAGGGCGTTGAGACCGGAGACCACGTCGCCGAGGCTCGGTCCGGGGGCGAGCACCGCGAGCTCACCTTCTCCCTCGGTGACCGTCACGGTCGAACGCGGCACCTGGGTCGTGCTGCCGCCGGTGCTGAACCCACCGGGTTGCGACACCTCGGGTTGCTCGTCGACCTGCACGGTCAAGCCACCGTGGCTGATTGCACACGCCTTGACCTCAACGTCGGCCCCCATGACCACGGTGCCGGTTTTCTCATTGATGACCACGCGGGCGCTTTGGTCGATCTCGATCTCGAGGTTCTCAAGCGTCGCTACGAGGCGGACGAGGTCCTTGCGCCGCCCTCTGGGCAGCTCGACGAGAATTGTGCCGGGATCGGGCGCGTAGGCCAGTTCAGCGCCAAGACGGCCGTTGATCGCCTCGCTCACCCGCGCCGCGGTGGTGAAGTCGGGGCGCTCAAGAGCGACCGTGAGCGGCTGATCGGTGGAGAGCTTATAACCGAGCTCCTTCGCGACGAGGCCACCATCGGGGACGCTTCCAACCGTGGGATGGTTGCGACTGACCGACGATCCGCTCTGGCCACCGGCAGCGAATCCACCGACGGTAACCGCACCCTCGGCCCATGCGAACGTCTCGCCGTTGCCGCCCTTGAGAGCTGTTGGCAGGAGCGTGCCACCGAACAGCGACTTGGCGTTCGACGCCGACGATACCGTCACGTCGATGCGCGACCCGATCCTCGCAAACGGGGGTAGACGCGTCGTGACCATCACGACCGCGACGTTGCGACCTCTGATCTGCTGCGGTGTGATGATGGTTCCAAACCGGCGACCGAGCAGGTTCGCGACCATCTGCTGGGTCTGGGTGCTCTGAAGGTTGTCGCCGGTGCCGGCGAGGCCGACAATCAAGCCGTAGCCGACAAGTGGGTTGGAGGCGACGCCGCGGATCGATGCGAGGTCCTTGAGGCGCTCGGCGCGGACAGGGCTAACAAACCCCACCCACAGCAGCAGGCCAAGCAATCCGACGATGGACAGTGCCCGGAGCGGGCGACGCTTCACAACGGCCATACGTGATCCAATCCACGGTGCAACAGGCCCGGACGCTGTTTCTCGCTCACGACTCCGCGACCGCTGAAATCGATGCGAGCGTCGAGGATCCTCCCCGAGGCCACCGTATTTGCCATGTCGATGTCGAATGGGCGGACCACACCCGAGAGATAAAGGTGGGTCTCTTCATGGTTGATCTGAATGGTCTTGGTGCCCTCGATAAACAGGTCGCCGTTTGGTAGCACCTGCTTGACCTGGCACGGGATCATCGCGGTGATCGTGCCGCCGCGCTTGGTCGAGCCGTCGCCCTCAAAGCTCGATTGAAAGACCGACTTGACGAGGGCCGTCGTGTCGATGCCAGGGTGACGCTTGGCGAAGCGCTCCACCAGGCCGAGGAAGTTGTTGATCCCACCCTCGACGGTGCTTTTGCGCGAGGTCTTGGTGGTCGCGTTGTTGACCGCGTCTGCGGCCTCCTCGATGCGGACGAGGACGAGATCGCCGAGTCGTCGGCTGCGTGCATCCTCGAGCACGTTGGCGGTGTGCTCGCCCCACAGTAGGCCGTCTCCGCCGGACGCGTCGTTGGCATATTTACTCGGGGCGTAGTCGCGCTGCGGGAATTTGTAACGGACAATTGGGCCGCTGCATGCACCAAGCGCCACGAATATCCCCACCAGCAGGACGATCGCTGTGCGCAGCCTCATCGCCCACCTCCCAGGTTGATGCGGACCTCACCTGATGCGTGAACCTTGCCGCGCAAGACGGTGTTGTCGTCGGCTGTTTTCACGCGGATCATCTGGCCCTCACCGCCGTCTTGCTGCGCGACTGCTTGCCGCGTCACCCGCACACCCTTGCCAGCAGCCACCACGACGACGGTGCCACCCTTGGCGACGATCGGCGTAGCTTCGGTGACGGTGGCGCGAATCGGGGCGTGACCGCCGGTGCGCGCGCGCAAACGCTTGCCGACAAGCTGATCGGTCCGAGTGATGCTGCCCTCTGGCAACTCGCCGAGCTCGACCGTGCGCATCTCGACGTGCTCAGCACCGATGGTCGTCCCGCTCGGCAGGTTGTCGCGCAACACCGGCGTGCGCGCGTGCCCGCCCAAACCGAGCGTGACGTCGAACGCCGCCCATCGCTTGCCGCCCGCGCTGACGACGACGCTGGCCCGGGTCGACGCGCGCAGCTTTCCGAGACTAATCGCGACGGTGTGTGGCACCGCAGGCAAGGTCACCGCGCGCGCTCCGACGATCGAGTCGATGCTGACGCCGACGGGAATCTCCGCCGCCGCTGCCGCGCGGATCTCGGCCTCCACCGCGGACACGTCGAGCGTCTTGCCCTCGCGGATGACCTCTTGCTTGGCCGGAAACGCGGTGGCGAGCTCGGGCTCGGCCCCCGCGCGGCGAAGCGCCTCGGCGATGGCGGCCCGAGTAATGACAGTGCGCGTTCCCGGCCGTGGCGCCGGCGCAATGTCCACCGCCCACAGTTCGCGTGGTGCGGTCGGCGAGATGTCGCCGAGCGTGATGCGTTCGCCGGTGACAACCGCGGCCTTGCGCGCCTCGGCGTCTCCCGCCCCGAGGGCGGTGACGACGACGAGCGCGAGCAAGCCGCGTTCAAGCCACCTGAGACGTGGTCTGGAGCATTTCATTGGAGGCCTGGATCACCTTGGAATTGATGTCGTAGGCGCGCTGGCTCGAGATGAGGTTGATCATCTCCTCCACGACCTTGACATTGGACATCTCGAGTGACTGCGGCAGAAGCGATCCTAGGCCCTGTTGGCCAGGCACGCCGGTCTGCGGATCGCCCGAGGCGTTGGTGGCCTTGTAGAAGTTGCCACCGATGCTTTGCATACCGCCGGGGTTGGCGAAGTTGACCAGCTGGATCTGGCCGACCTCTTGGGCCGCGGTCTCGCCCTGCACGGTCACGCTGACGGTGCCGTCCTGTCCGATCGTCACCGATTGATAGCCGTCTGGCAGCGCAATCGACGGGTCGAGCGGAAATCCATCGTTGGTGGTGAGTTGGCCCTGGGCGTCGATCTCGAGGTTGCCCGCGCGGGTGTAACCGACCTCGCCGCCGGGGAGGGTGACTTGGAAGAACCCGTTGCCTTGGATCGCCACGTCGAGTGGGTTGCCGGTCTGCATCACGTCGCCGCCGACGAAGCTGCGGTGGGTGGCCGCCGTGCGCACGCCGGTGCCGACGGTCAGGCCCGAAGGCGCGTTGACTCCCTGCACCGTGGCCGCGCCGGGTGCCCGCACCGTCTGGTAGAGAAGATCCTGGAAGTCGGCGCGTTGCTTCTTGAACGCCGTGGTGTTGACGTTCGCCATGTTGTTGGCGATCACGTCGATGCGTTGTTGCTGCGCTTCCATTCCGGTCGCAGCCGTGTGCAGTGCACGAATCATGGTCGGGTTTCCTTCCCTTGAGTCAGCCTGAGGCCAACAGCTTCTGGTCGAGACGTCGGTACTCGCTCATGACTTTCTGAGCGCTTTGGAAGTCCCGGGTGAGTTGCACGAGCTCGACCAGCCCGCGCACCGGGTTCATGTTGCTGGACTCAATTGCGCCGCCAATCACGCGGGCGTTCGCGCTGGGCTCCATTGCCTCGGCCTCGGCTCGGTAGTGGGTGTCACCGCGCGGCTCGAGTGCAGCTGGGTCGATGGTCACGATCGCAATCCTTGCCACCTGCGTGCCGTTCTGCGTGACGGTGCCGTCGCGGCCGACGCTCGGCTGGCCGCCATCGGGCCGCAGCTGGATCGGCGAACGGCCATCCCCCGCGCCGCCGAGCACCGGGTTGCCGCCGATGTCGACCAGGGTTCCGTCGGTTTCCATGCGGAAGTTGCCGCTCCGGGTCACGAGTTCGCCGTCCGGGCCGCCGACCACGAACCACCCGGGGCCGTCGATCGCGACGTCGAGCGGGTTGCCCGTCGTCATGATCGTGCCAGGGGTGTCGTCGATGCGGTTGTCCGTCATGGAGACGAAGCCCTTTTCGACCGGGCGCGCATCGGGGCTCGGAACGAAAAAAGCCGAGAACTGCGCGCGTTGCTGGCGGAAGCCGGGCGTGTCGGTGTTGGCGACGTTGTGCGCGACCGTGTCGAGGCGCTGCTGCGCCGCGATCGCGCCGGTCATGGGGATGTAGATGCCGTTTGCCATCGTGTCGATCTCAGCTCTGTCGGAGGATGTGGCGGAGGCGGCCAGTTGCCTCGCCCATGATCTGGCACACGCGCGACTCGGTTACGCCGACACGCTGCCCGATCTCCTTCAGCGTCATCTCGCGCTGGTAGTACATGTCGAGGATCATTCGCTGGCGTTCTGGCAGCCCGGCGATTGCCGAGTGGAGCCGGGCGTGGAGCTCGCGGATCCCCGCGGCCTCATCCGGCCCCAGCGTCTTGGCCGAGAGTTCGCCGATGCGGTCGGCGGGGGCGCCATCGTCGGTGCGCTGAAGATCGTCGAGGCTGAGCACACGCACCGAACCGATCCGATCGACGAGCTTGCGATAATCTTCGAGGGGCATCTCGAGGGCACTTGCGATTTCAGCGTCGGTCGGCGGGCGTCCGAGCTTGGCCGTCAGTTCCTGACTCTTACGCGCCAGCCGCTTGGCGGTCAGGCGGGCGTTTCGCGCCATCAGGTCGTAGCGGCGCAGCTCGTCGAGGATCGCGCCCTTGATGCGAAACTCCGCGAAGGTCTCGAAACGCTCGGTCTTGTCGGGGTCGTAGCGGCCCATCGCGTCGAGAAGTCCGAGGGTTCCCGCGCCGATCAGGTCGTCGAGCGAGACGTGGCTCGGCAGGTTCCGGGCCATGCGGGTCGCGATGCGACGGACGAAGTCAAGGTAACGGGTGGCGTCGAGCTTGGGCCGTGGCGGATCGTTGGCCGCGGGTACGTCGGTCGTCGTTGCCTGCCCGAACTCTGGCACTGGGGCGGCGTTCGCTGGGCCGCCGCTGTTGTTCGGCTCCGACGAGTCCGGCGGCGGCTCATCGAGGGCGTCGGCGATCGATTCCTCGTGTACCGTGCCGGGCCGAGGCCGGCCGCGTCGTTCTGCAAGTGCGCTGCGTCTAGCCACGTTCGCTCACGCTCCCTTTTGCCGGAGCAGCCGGCGCCAGAACAGCCGGAGCGCGCCCTGGCGTTCGTCTTTGTGGTCGCTTGCGGCCAGGGTCTCGGCCACGCGTTCCAGCGCCGCAGCCGCTGGGCTCTTGGGGTATGCCAACACGAGAGGTTCGCCGCGCATCACCGCGCGGCTGAGCGCGGGATCGCGAGGAATCGCGCCGAGGTAGTCGAGCCCAACGTTGAGGAATCGCTCGGCGAGAGACGAGAGGCGGCGGAATACCTGTTCGCCCTCGGCCGGGCCTCCGACCATGTTGGCCAGCACGCGCACGCGCTTCACCGCGCAGCGCGTGCACAACACCTTGAGCATCCCGTAGGCGTCGGCCACGCTCGTGGGTTCCGGCGTAACAACGAGGACGATGTCCTTGGCCGCCGCTGCGAATCCGACCGAGTTGGACCCGATTCCAGCGCCCGTGTCCACGACGATGGCGTCGAAGCGATCGTCGAGGGAGTCGACCGCGGTGAACAGGTTTCGCCGGGCCGCGTCATCGAGGTCGGCGAGATCGTGTTGCCCGGATGCGCCTGGGAGCAGCCATACGTTGCTCGGCCCGGGCAGGATCACCTCGTCGAGGGTGGCGTCGCCGCGGATGAGGTCGGCCGCCGTGTAGGTCGGCGCCAGGCCCATCACGATGTCCATGTTGGCGAGCCCGAGGTCGGCATCGATGGCGAGCACGCGAGCACCGCGCTGGCCGAGTGCGATCGCCAGGTTGACGGAGATGTTGGTCTTGCCAACTCCGCCTTTGCCGGACGTCACGGCGATGACCGTCGGAGACATCGGTTGCACGGCCGTGCGGATCGGGATCACCTCGCCGATCTCGGACGGTTCTTGGGGGTTCGGGTTCGAACTGTGGGCGATGGCGATCGGTCGCGCGCCGTCGCGGTTGGGGGCGTCGTTGTTCATGCGCGTGTAGCTCCGAGGAGGAGATCGACGAGGACTTCCGGGTTTGCGGGGCGGAGGTCGTCGGGGACAGACGGACCGGTGGTGAGAAAGGACAGTGGGAGATCGGCGCGGACACGCAGCGCAACCGCACTGCCGACGGCGATAGCCTCGTCGACCTTGGTTACGAGCAGAGCCGCGGGCTCGGCGACGCGGTACAGATGAGCAATGCGCTCGAGCTCCTCACTGCGCGTGGCCGCAGCGACGCACAAATGGGTTGCAACCGGCTCGCCCGCACGCGTCACGCGGCGACCGAGTTCGGCGAACGCCTCGGGGTGGGCCGGAGAAAGGCCGGGTGTGTCGACGATGACGAGCTCGGCGTCTTTGGCCTGGGCGAGCGCCTGGGCGAGCCCAAGCGGTGGCGCCACGATGATCGGGAGCTCGAGCAGCGAGGCGTAGGCGCGTAGGGCTGCCGTGCCACCGATGCGTCCGTCGTCGAGGCTGACGAGCGCGACGCGGCGCCCCTCGACGAGCGTCGCATGGGCGGCGAGTTTGGCCACGGTCGTGGTTTTGCCGACGCCGGTTGGGCCGATGAGCGCGGCCACACGGCGGCTGCCCAGGGTGAGTGGGACCGGTGGGCCGATGAGCCGCAAGAGCGCTGCGCGCAGACCGGCCTCGGCTCCGCCGGGGTCGCCGACGGTGCCGGCGGGGGTCAGCCCGCGCAGCCAGGCTTCACAGAGATCGCGCGGAACCATCGCCGCGAGCAAGCGCCGACGCAGTGCGGCGTGGGGCAGAAGCGGTGCGGCCGCGGCCGCGACCGCAAGCTGGGGTTCGCTTTCGATCATCTCGCGCACAGGGGCGCGCGCAGGACGATCACGAAAGCGCTCCGCCCGACGCTCGGGCAATAGGGCACGAATGGGTCCCGGATCGGCCGCGGCGTCGGCTTTGGCGGCCGGCGGTTGCCCGCCGGGCACCGGCGCGGCGGTGACTTCAAAGAAGCTCCCGCCGAGCAACCCCAGCGCACGGCCGGGTACGCGCTTGGTCTCAACGATCACGGCGTCAGGTCCAAGTTCACGACGCACCAGCGCCAGGGCTTCGCGGATCTCTCGGGCTTGGAAGGTGCGGGTCTCCATGGTGTGCATCTCAATCGCGGAGGGATCAGGCGGACAGCTTCACCACACCGGCGGTAGTGATCTTGGTCTTCGGGTCGAGCTCGCGAAGACTCATCACTGCAAGTCCCGGTGCATGTCGTGCCGCCAAGGCGGCGACGGTGCGACGAAGCTCTGGCGCGACGAGTAGAAGCGGATCTGCGCCTCCGCGGCCCGGAGCGGCCAAGGCGGCCTCGAGCCCGCGGACCAGCCGGGGCACAACGCCGGGTTCGACGGCCCCCGCTGGGCCGCGCCCGCGCAGTGCCGCCTCAGCGTCCGGTCCGAGGACGAGGGCCGACAACGAACCCCGGTCATCAAGGTGACGCCCGGCGATCTGACGCCCGAGCCGTTCACGGACGTGCTCGGTCAAAACGTCGGCGTCTTTGACTGTCGCCGCGTGGTCGGCGATCGCCTCGAGAATGGTCCGCAAGTCGCGGATCCCGATCCCTTCGCGAAGTAGGTTCCGCAGGACCTTGATCACCTCGCCCAGGGGCAGCAGCGTCGGGATGATCTCCTCGACGAGCTTGGGGTTGGTGCGCGAGAACGCATCGAGGAGCTCTTGGGTCTCGCTACGCCCGAGCAAATCAGCCGCGTGGGCGCGCAGCAGCTCGGTGATGTGTGTGGCTGCGACCGAAGCCGGATCGACCACGGTGTAGCCGAGCATCTCCGCGCGGTCCTTGTCGCCCGCGCTGACCCACACCGCCGGCATGCCGAACGCGGGCTCCTTGGTGCGCTCGCCCTTGAGCTCACCGGCGGCGCCGCCGGGGTTGATCGCCAGCACCTTGTTGGGGCGCAGGGTGCCTTCGCCGATCGGCGCGCCTGAGAGCAGCAAGCGATAAGTCGAGGAGGGTAGGCGGAGGTTGTCGCGCACGTGCAAGGGCGGGACGACCATCCCAAGCTCCGGGACGAGTTGGCGGCGCACGGCTGAGATGCGCTTGAGTAGATCGCCGCCGCGATTGCGATCGACAAGCGGGACGAGATCGAAGCCCACCTCGAGCGCGAGTAGATCGACCTTGAGAAGGTCGTGCAGCGGAGTCTCCTCGTCGCTGGCTTTCTTGGCCGCAGGCTCGACCTTGGGTGCCGCGGCCGCAGTGCGTGCTCGGCGGGCGAGGACAAAGCAGCCGACCGACAGGGCGAGGAACGCGAGGGTCGGCATTCCCGGGGCGAGCCCGATCGCGGCCAGGGCCACGGCGGCGACGAAGAGCGGCTCGGGGCGCCCGAGGAGCTGCTTGATCAACGTGGTACCGAAGTCCTCACCGCTTGCAGTGCGCGAGGCGATGAGACCGGCGGCGGTCGAGGTGAGCAGGGCCGGGATCTGCGAGACGAGACCATCGCCGATCGTCAGGATCGTGTAGGTCTTCGCCGCCTCCGCGAGCGACAAGCCCTGCTGGGTCGTGCCGATGATGATGCCACCGACAACGTTGACCACGGTGATGATGAGGCCGGCGACCGCGTCGCCCTTGACGAACTTGTTGGCGCCGTCCATCGCGCCGTAGAAGTCGGCCTGATCGGAGATGGCCTGGCGGCGCTCCCGTGCGGTGGCTTCGTTGATGTGGCCGTTGGCCAGATCGTTGTCGATCGCCATCTGCTTGCCCGGCATGGCGTCGAGGGTGAAGCGGGCCGCCACCTCGGCAATGCGTCCCGCGCCGGCGGTGATCACCTTGAAGTTGACGATCACAAGGATGACGAAAACGACGATGCCGACGACGTAGCTGCCGCCAACCACGAATGCGCCAAACGCTTTGATTACGTGGCCGGCGGCGTCCGTGCCCTCGTGACCGTGCAGGAGGATTAGCCGAGTCGAGGCGATGTTGAGCGACAGGCGCAGCATCGTCGTGATCAGCAAGACCGACGGGAAGGTCGAAAACTCCGCGGGATCGCCGAAGTTGACGGCGAGGAGGAAGACCAGCAGCCCGCAGGTGATCGAGAGCGTGAGCAGCAGATCGAGCAGGGCCGCCGGCAGGGGTAGGACCAACATCATGACGATCGCCACGAGGGCGAACGCGACGATGCGACCGTTGCGAGTGGGCTCACTCACGCAGAATGCCTCCAGCGAGTCATGCGGTAGAGGTAGGCGAGGACGCGGGCGACGAGCTCATAGAGCTCCGGCGGGATTTCGCGGCCGACGCGAGCGGTGGCGTAGATTGCCCGCGCGACCGGGGGATTCGAGACGATCGGCACGCCGTGCTTGCGGGCCTCTTCGCGGATCTTGGTGGCGAGGTGGTCGACGCCCTTGGCCAGAAGTTTCGGCGCCCCGGCCTGGCCTAGCTCGTAGGCGATCGCGACCGCGTAGTGGGTGGGGTTGACGACAACGACGTTGGCCTGGCGAACCGACGCGATCATCCTGTTGCGGCCGATCTGGCGCATGCGCTGGCGCATGCGACTCTTCACCTGTGGGTCGCCCTCTTGCTGCTTGTGCTCGTCTTTGACCTGTTGCTTGGTCATCTTCATCTGCCGCTCGAGCTTGCGGTGGTTGAGCCACCAGTCAGCGGCGGCGAGCACCGCGGTTGCGGCGAGGGCCGCGGCGGCGATGCGCACGAGCATGCGGCCGAGCTCGGCGAGAGCCGCGTCAGCCGGAACCAGGGCGAGCAATGGCATGCGGGCAAGCTCGTCGGCGAGCACGCCCCAGACGACCGCTCCGATCGCCGCCGCCTTGCCGAGCGACATCACCAGGCCGACCACGGTCTCGCCGCCGGAGAACACCCGACGGAGCCCGTTGGCCAAGGAGATCCTGTCCAAGCGAAAGCCGAGTAGCTTGTTCGACCACAACCCGCCCGTCTGCGCCACGCCGACCGCAACCGCGATCGCGAGCAGCATCCCGCTGGTGGCCGCGACGATCGGAATCGCGACGTCGGCGGCCGCACGGAGGGCGTCGTCGGTGGCGAGCCGACCGCGGCCGGGCACTTGGGCGAGACGCGCGAATTCACTGCGCAGGAGGGCGCCAAAGCGGGCCGACACCGAGGGTCCTAGCCCGACGATCGCCCCGAGGATGCAGAACCCGCCCACCACGGCGGCGACGTCACGGCTCTGGGCGATGCGCCCGTCGTTGCGGAACTTGTCGCGCCGCTTGGCGGTCGGATCCTCTGTGCCCTGTTCTTCGGCCACCGGTCACGGACGTTCATTGCAACCGGCGGACCCAAATCGCGGCGCTCGTGCGCGACGGCCGTTACAGCGGCGCGAACGTCTCGAGCACCCGGTCCATGCGCACGAGGGCGTCCCGGAGGTAGCCACCGATCGCCGTGCCGAGGCCGCCGAGGGCCGCCCAGAACGCGTTCAGGCCGACCACGAGGGTGATTGCGAATGCGAGCGAGAAGATCTGGAGGCGAGGGACGAAGCGGGCGAGCACCGCCAACGCCAACTTCACGGCGAGCACGGTGGCGAGGACCGGCATGGCGAGCTGCAAGGCCGCCAAGAACGTGGCACCGACGGCGTCCGAAAGCTCGGCGACCGTGGCGCCGCGCAAGCTCGCGGTTCCGTACGGCACGCGCCGCACGCTGTGCGCGAGCCCGACCACGAACGCTCGATCGAGCTGGAGGGCGAAGAGCAACTGGACCGTCAGGTGCCCGAGCACCGCACTCGTGGCCGTAGATGTGCCAGGTGAACTCGGGTCGGCGATGGCCGAAAACGAAAGTCCGATCTCGATGCCGATGATCTCGCCGGCGATCCGCGCGCATGCAAGTACGATCTGCACGACGAAACCGAGAGCGAGACCAAGGACGAGTTCGGTGATCATCGCCACGACGATCGCGAGCGGATGTGCGCTCGCAAGCCCGATCGGCTCGCCGAGTCCCACCATCGCCAGGGACAGAGACAGAATGACGAGGGCCTTCACGCGTCGTGGTACCTCGGGCGCCGCGGCGTGGGGAAGTGCGAGCATGAGCCCGGTGGTCCGCGCGACCGCCAGCATGGCCACCACCGCGAGCGGCTCGAGCGCGGGCAACAGCGGCAGCAGGGCGTCGACCGTCGGCATCGCCAATCAGGTTTCCACGGGACTAGGGTCCAAACCCAGATCCGCCGCCGGTGCCGATGTGGGCGATCGCGCCGAGCATCTCGCGACCGAAGTCGACCAGCCGCGACATCAGCCAGCCGCCCATCGCGAGCAGGGCGGCCCCGAGGGCCAAGATCTTGGGCACGAAGCCGATCGCCGGCTCATTGAGCTGCGTGGCGGCCTGGATGAGGCCCATCACCAGGCCGACGGCGACGCCAATGGCGAGCAGGGGACCGGCGCATTCGACGGCGAGCCACATCGAGCGCCGCATGATGTCGAGGACGGCCTCGGGGGTCATGCGAGGCTCCGTACGAGGCTACCGACGACCAACCCCCAGCCATCGGCCAGCACGAACACGAGGACCTTGAGTGGGAGGGTGACCAATGCGGGCGGTAGCATCACCATGCCCATCGCCATCAGCACGCTGGATACCACCAGGTCGATGACGAGGAACGGGACGAGCACGAGGAAACCCATGGTGAAGGCGGTTCGCACCTCCGAGAGCGCGAACGCGGGTACCAGCACCCAGAACGACACGTCCTCGCGCACGGCCGGGCGTTCGACGCGGGCGACCTCGTGAAACAGCAATAGGTCGTCCTCACTGGTGTGCTTGATCATGAAGTCGGCCATGGGCTTGCTGGCACGACTGAGCGCTTCGGTCGCGGCGATCTCATCGCGCATAAGTGGTGCCAGCGCCTCGTCATGAACCCGATGGAGGGTAGGAGTCATGACGAAGGCGGTGATGAACAGCGCCATGCCCGTCAGCACTTGGTTGGGCGGTGCACCCGGCAGGCCGAGCGCCTGGCGCAGAAACGAAAATACGATGATGATGCGCGTGAAACACGTCATCGTCAGTGCGATCGCCGGCAGAAGCGACAGCACCGTCATCAGCAACAGGATCTGCAGGGCCGAAGAGGCCCCCGATGCCGGCGCTGCGACGTCGACGATCTCGTTCACGCGGCTTCCTTACGCTGTGCCCACTTGGGGTCGCGGGTCATCAGCTCGAGGTGCGGCGGTAGCGTTGCGTCGGTCATTGCGCGGCCGGCGAGTTCGTCGCCGAGCGCGGCGCGCAGGCGCTGCTTGAACGCGGCAACGCGGTGCTCACCGGTCATTGCCGGTGTCGGCGCCGGTGCGGTCGTAGTTGGGAGCGTCTCGGCGAAGCTGGGCAAGGGCGCGGGAGTCTCGACCGCAGAGATCGCCGGTGCCGCGGCCGCACCCTTGGCCGAGACCTCCGTGAGAAGCGAGATGCTGTGCTCAGTTGCGCCGACCAAGAGGGAGCGATCGCCGGCCTGGATCCACAGGATCTGTTGCTTGGGTCCGATGTTGACGCGCGAGAGCACGCGCAGCCCCTCAAGTTGAGATGGAGTGCGACGGCGACGACGCCACCACAGCCCAAGTCCGAGCGTCGTGCCGAACGCGAGGGCGGCGACCAGGCCGAGGGCCGCACGTCGCGGTGCCGGTGCCGGGGTGTCCGCGACGATCTCGTCGGCGCCGGCGGTGGCGGCACGCCGCGGGGCATGGGCGAACGCGTCGCCTTCGTCGGCCGCCGGTGCGGGTGGCTGGGCGGCCAGGGCAATCGGCGTTGCCGCGACCGTGAGCGGCTGGGCCAACGAGGTCGACGTGCTCGGCGGTGAAATCGAGGGGGAGGCGAGCCGATCGAGCGCGGCTTGGCGATCGGAAGCGGTCGCGGCGGCCAAGGTCTCGGTCGGCCTTGTCGGTGCTGGGGTCGTGACGGCGTGAACCGGCCGCGGTGGGGCGTCGTCGATACGCACATCGATCCCGCCCGGGACCGAGTGGGTGTGGAGGTAGCGAGCGATCCGCCCGCTCGCCCGCTTGGCCTGGGCCAAGCGCACGGCTACGCGCGTCCCGGTGCGGCCAACTTGCACGTAGCCGAGCCGGTGCTTGCCGCGCGGGCGGATGCGCTCGGCGACGTTGTGATCCCCCGGGACAAACAGCAAGGCGCCGGTCTTCGACGTCACGACCTGTTGCGGCACCGTGTCGGGATCGACGCCCCGAATCTGCACCGTTACGCCGGTATCGTCCTCGGCCAGCGCGATCGAGACGTCCCCGGCGCTGGCGAGTTGAGGAACACCTGCGCCGCACAACACGGTGAGGGCGGCGGGCAACCAAGTGAGTTTCGATTCACGCGGCATCGGTCTTCACCTTTGCGGCCCCATCATTGGCCGCGGTCAACACTGGTTCGGCGCTCATCACTTCGGTGATGCGGATCCCGTACTTCTCGCCGACGACCACGGCCTCGCCGCGGGCCACCAGCTTGCCGTTCACGAGCAAGTCGAGGCTCTCGCCGGCGGCCTTGCCGAGCTCGATCACCGCGCCCGGCCCGAGGTGGATCAGGTCTCCGATCGACATCGTCTTGCGCCCGAGTTCCACCGAAACCTGGACGGGAACGTCCAGCACGAGTGCGAGATCGTCGTTCACAAAGCTCATGGGGTCCTCCGCGTCAGTTCGACGGCGACCATGCCGTCTTGTTGGATCGGTTGTCCGGCCCACTTGGTCCGGCCCTCGACTTGGACCGGCAGCTCGTCGTTGCGGCCTCGATCAAGGGTGATGACGGTGCCGACTTCGAGCCGGCCGAGCCGGCGCAGACTCATGCTGGCGCGGCCGAGTACGACCGAGACAGTGACCTGAACCTCATGCATGAGCTCGGACATGCCAGGACCGGGCCGAGCGTCCGCCGCCGCCGGTGCCGTGTGCGCGCGCAGCGGCTCAAGGAGTGGACCCGGCAATGCCAGCGAGAAGCTGGCGATCTGATCGCCGATCTTGAGGGTGAACGGCACGTGCATGGCCGTAGTGTCGGGGTTGTAGCCGGGCACGAGATCGAGGCGGCTCTCGACGCTGTGGACGGCGAATGAGAAGTAGTTGGCTGGCTCGAGCGTCGTGTTGAGCGCATCGATCATCGGAGCGATCGCCCGCATGAGCATGCGCCGCTCCAAGGCGGTCGGACTGCGTCCACCTGGCGTCTGCGGCGGGCCGCCACCCCCGCCGAACATCCGCTCGATGATGCGAAATGTGATGACCGGGTCGAACGCGAGCACCGCGAAACCGCTCGCGGCGTCAGGTGTGCGGGTGGCGAGGGCGGTGAGGCACGCGGCTCGACTCGCAATCGCCGCCATACCGCGCCCACTAACGATCTCGGGCTCCTCGTCGACGACCTCGACCTTCGTTCGAAGCACCGAGGTCAGCACACGGCGCAGGCTCTCCGCCAGACGCGAGAACCCGACGCCGACCAAGGGCAGCAAGCCGCGCAAGTGACGGTCCTCGGCCACCAAGTCGACGTCGAGGGCGGGCAGGCGCGCGCGCGCGCGGCTCGACTCGGTCAGCAGGGACTCGATCTCGGCGGGGCTGAGGATCGGCTCGAGGCGAGGCATGGCGGCGTGCGGCTACTGGACGATGAACTCGGTGAGGTAGATCTCGACGCCAGCATCGGTGCCGAGTAGTTCGTTGAAGCGCTTGAGCAGGCGGCGCTTGACCGCAAGCTTGTTCTTTGCGCCCATCGTTTGGCGGAAGTTGAGCTCGGACAGCTCGCGAATGAAGCTGTCGCGCAAGACCGGCTTGAGCCGATCGACTTCCCCCTGGACCCGGTCGTCGCCCAGCGAGATGGCGATCGTTGCCTTGAGGTAGCGTGTGCCTTCGGGCTCGTTGAGGTTCACGATGATCGGTGGGAACTCGATGATCGGGCCCTTTGCCGGCGGTGCGCTGGCATGGCCGCCTCCAGCGGCGCCACTCTGAGCGCCGCCGCCCTCGTGGCCACCGGCCGTGGCTTCACCGCCACCCCCGCCGCCCTTGAGGACGAAGAACGCACCCGCGCCGCCGGCGACGACGACGAGCGCGATGGCGATCAACAAGACGGGCTTCTTGCCCTTCTTTGGCTCGGCTGCTGGCGCGGCTTCGGACATCGTGACGGCGGTCCTGGAACACGGTGGTGCACGTGTCGTGCCGCTCGGTGTCCGACGGGTCGCCTGCGGGCACGCGATCCAAAACGGGACACCGCCGCGCAAGTTGGTCGAGAAACCGCCAAACCTCGGGGCGATCGTGAGCTCGGCGAGCGAGCACGCGCCGACGCCCGCGCGATCGTCCCCTAGGGAGGCACGCGGGCGTCGACGCCGTGGCGATGATTACCGCTTGAGCGACACCACCTCCGTCAACATCTCGTCGGCGGTGGTGATGGTGCGCGAGTTGCCTTGGAACCCGCGTTGAATCGTGATCATGCTGACGAACTCGCGCGCGAGATCGACATTGCTCGCCTCGAGGTTCCCGGCCTGGATCGAGCCAAAACCGCCCTCGCCGGGCGTACCGATCACCGCATCACCGGACGAGATGGATGACGAAAACAGACTGCTGCCGCGGCGCTGAAGTCCGTCGAGCGAGCGGAACGATGCGGTGACAAGCTGTGCGAGCGCGCGGCTCTCTCCGTTCGAGTAGCGGCCTTGCACGGTGCCGTCTTGGAGGACCTGGTAGTCGGTCAGCTCGCCTGTCGAGTTGCCATCCTGGTCGATCCCCGAGGCGCCGGACTCGGTCGCGTAGGCAGTGATGCCATCGACACCGGTGCCTCCGGCGCCGGTCGCGGTGCCGAGGTCGAGATTGATCACCCCGGCGGCGGCGCCGGCCCACGGGATGTTCACGGTGCCCAGCGTGTTGGCAGTCATCGCCCCGCTGGTGTCGAA
>CADEGN010000050.1:32960-36988 GCA_902826865.1 uncultured Myxococcales bacterium | reverse complement strand
GAAGGGTTGCCAGGCAGGCGTCCGCGACCAGGGGCAGGTCGTGGCCTTTCGCGACCTCGAGAAGCCGTGGCATGTCCGTCATGTAGCCGGTGTAGTGCACCGGCATGATCGCCTTGGTCCTCGGCGTGATCGCGGCCTCAACCTTCGACACGTCCATACAGAACGTGTCATCGCAGTCGACGAATACCGGTGTTGCACCGATCTCGGCGATCGCCCCGACGGTGGCGATGAAGGTGTTTGCGGCGGTGATCACTTCGTCGCCAGGACCGATGCCCATCGCCCGCAGCGGCAGCTTGAGTGCGTCAGTTCCCGAGCCCACGCCGACGGCGTGCCGGGCCCCGAGCAGCGTGGCGAAGCTGTGCTCAAAGCGAGCAAGCGGCTCGCCGAGGGTAAAGTCGCCGGACTGAACGAGGGCTTCGATCTCGGCCAGGAGCTCTTTGATGTCGGCGAACTGTTGCGGCAGGTAGGAGTAGCGGACGTGCATGGCGTTCCTCAGAACGGGCCCTTGAAACTGGGGTGGGGGATGTCGAGCGGCATTGCATCGCGCTCGCGCGCGAGGCCGGCGCACACCTCTTCGAGGACGGTGGCGGAGACTCCGGCGGCCCGGCCGACGGCCACAGCGATCTGCGGCGAACGCGGGTAGTAGCCCTCGGCCAAACTTCGGGCGCTGGGCGTCGGGTGCTCGGGCAAGCCGATGCGCACGGGTGCGGCGCGAAGGTCTTCGAATGCGGCGGACGTAACGCGCGCGCAGACCTCGGCGCCGATCCCGTACGTCGCATGACCCGTGTCGACGGTGATGAGCCGTCCGGTTTTCCGCACCGACGCCGTGATAGCTCCGACGTCGAGCGGTCGCAGCACCCGCAGGTCGAAGAGATCGACCGCGCAGCCGGCCGCGGCCAGCGCTTCCGCCGCCTGCAGGGCCTCCAGCGTCATGTACGAGGTCGCGACGACCGTGGCGCGGTCGCCCTCGCGCACGCGCTTGGGGCCATCGAGCGCCACAGCCCGTGGTTCGGGATCCACATGACCACTGGCGTAGTGCATCCAGCGGTGCTCGATGA
Organism: uncultured Myxococcales bacterium; assembly: GCA_902826865.1. Classification (GTDB taxonomy): domain Bacteria; phylum Myxococcota_A; class Polyangia; order Nannocystales; family Nannocystaceae; genus Xiheibacterium. Next base: position 35,930 of record CADEGN010000050.1, on the reverse strand, counting down.
AGACCACCGGTGAATCGTCGGCAACTGCGGCAAGGAGAAGACCCTTGGCGTCAGCGGCCGACGACGGCATCACCACCTTCAGGCCCGGCACATGCGCGAACAGAGCCTCGAGGCTCTGCGAGTGGGCTGGGCCCTGCCCCCAGCCGCGGCCGACGATGAGGCGAATGACGAGCGGCGCGCGGTGACGGCCACCCGACACGTAGTGGATCTTGGCCGCGTTGTTGACGAGCTGCTCCATCGCGAGCAACGAGAACTCGACGCGCTGGTGGATCAGGATCGGTCGCTGCCCGCACAGAGCCGCGCCGATTGCCATGCCCGTCCAGCCGTTCTCGGCGATGGGCATTTCCAGGACCCGGTGGGCGCCGAAACGCTCGCGCAGGCCCGAGGTTGTGCCGAAGATGCCCTTCGGATCCGTGGCGCCCTCACCCATGACAAAGACACGCTCGTCTCGTTCCATCGCGGCGACGGTGGCCTCGCGGATCGCCTCAGCAGCGGAGATGATCCGAGGCTCGAGCGCACGTGCAAGCTCAGGCATAAACACCTTCCTGGGCGGTTTCCGGGGCAGGCACCGGTGCTGCCAGTGCGTCTGCAAACGCGAGTTTTATCTCGGCAGCGATCGTGGTTTTGAACGCCTCGATGATGGCGTCCTCGAGTTCGCCAAGCTCGCGAAGGTAGGCCTCGAAGCTGGTGATTGGACAACGCGCTTGCCAGCGTGCGAGCTCTCCGGCCGGACGATATCCAAGCGCGTCGTCATCGGCCGGCCCGCAGTGCTCGAGGAAGCGATAGGTCTCTGCCACCACTAGCGACGGACCATCGCCACGGCGTGCGCGCGCGACGGCATGGATCATCGCCTCGCGAACCGACAGCACGTCGTTGCCGTCGACCGAGCGTGCCGGCATGCCGTGAGCGTCGGCGAACGCTACGATCGGTCGTGCCGGCTGACGTTGGTCGAGCGGCGTATAGACCGAGTAACGGTTGTTCTCGAGGAAGAACACCATCGGCAGCCCGTGCGTCGCAGCCAAGTTGGCGCTCTCGTGGACCACGCCTTCCTCCAGGGCGCCGTCGCCAAAGAAGGCAACCGCCACGTCGTTGGTCCGACGCTGTTTGGCGGCCAGCGCCGCGCCGACGGCGAGCGGAACATTGCCGCCGACAATCGGCACGCTGGCGAGGACGCCTGCGGCGGCGTCGAATAGGTGCATCGATCCTCCGCGTCCGCTGCAGCATCCGGTCACGCGGCCATGGAGCTCCGCGATCATCGCGTTGAGACTTCCCCCTTTGGCGAGGTAGTGGCCGTGGCAGCGATGGGTGCTGACGATCTGATCCGTCGCTCGAAGCACGCAACAGGCCCCGACCGCCGCGGCCTCTTGGCCGACCGAAAGATGCACCGGGCAGCGCATCTGCTGCTCGGCGTAGCGCCGGGCAATTTCCTCCTCGATGCGGCGAATTCGCAGCATCTGGCGGAAGAGGTCGATGCGCGCGTGGGGAGTGAGCACGCTGGTGAGTGTTGGCCGCATGGTTGTCTGTGTCATCGCAGGTCGACCCGCTGCATCAACGCGATGTTGTGGTAGACGGGATCGTTCATCGCCGTTACTTGGCCGTTCGCAAACGCTGCACATAGATCAGTGATGGCGTCTTGGATGGTGAAACGCGGGACGAATCCGAGCTGTTCGCGCATCTTGGCCGACGAAACGTGGTACGAGCGGTTGTCGGCGGTCGGAACGGTTTCCACTTCGACGTCGCCCGCCACTGTGTCGCGAACCATGGTCGCGAGCTCGCTGACCGTGCGATTCTCCTGTCCAGCGTTGAAGATCTGGCCGTCGATCGCGCCGTCCGGCTGGGTAAGCAGATCGAGGTAGATCGCGACCATGTCCTTGATGTGGATGTTCGGGCGCATTTGAACCCCGCCGAACACCCTGATTTTGCGGTTGAAGTACGCGTTCGCGGCGAGGATGTTGACGACTAAGTCGAGGCGCAGACGCTTGGCCCAGCCGCACACGGTCGAAGGCCGGACCGTGACAGTGACGAAGCCGGGTTCGCGTTCCTCGCTCAGCACGGTCTCACACAGAGCCTTGAACTTGGAGTAGTCGGTCAGCGGTTCGAGCGGGAGGTCCTCCGTGACATTGGGCTCCGCTTTGATCCCGTAGACGGACGACGAGGAGGCGTAGATGAATCGACGCACGCCAGCACTCTTGGCCGCGCGAACCAGCGGGCGGAACGCCTCGTAGTTGATCGACCGGCCGAGCTCGGGATTGAGATCGTAGGACGGGTCATTGGAGATGCAGGCGAGGTGGATGACCGCGTCAACTCCCATCATCGCCTGCTGGACGGCAGCGGGATCGCGAATGTCCCCCACCGTCTCCTGCAGCGACGGCCCGCGGTGCTCGGCAAAGAGGTCGCGACCGTAGAGATAGAGATCGAGCACGGTGACGCGGTATCCGGCGGCGAGAAGCGCCGGAACAAGGGCGGAGCCGACGTAACCGGCTCCACCGGTCACGAGCACGTGTTCGAAGTCGGGCATTACTCGCCCTCCGCGCCGTCGAGGTTGAGAACTCGGTGACTCACTTGCATTCGCCCGACGGCTCGCGTTAGCCAGGCCGTGAGCACGTGGGTGAGAATGCCGTGAACGCCCTCAACGACGCCGTAGTCGCGGCTGGGCACGAGCAGCGGGATGTCGCAGAGTGGAAGGGCCTTACCCCCATCAAAGCCCAAACACCCGATCGTGGCCATGCCGATGCTGCGGGCGGTCTCGAGGGCAGCGACGATGTTCGGCGAGTTTCCGCTTGCGGTGATAACGACCAGGACATCGTTCTGGCTGGCTTGGTTCAGCAGCGGCTCGGAGAACACGCAGTCGTACGTTTCGTCGTTGGCCCATGCTGTCAAGCGGGCTACGTTGTCGACCAGGGAGTGCACACGGAAACGCTCGCGCGTGCGTCGGGGGTCCTTGCCGCACACTGTCTTCTCCAAGTCGCA
>CADEGN010000050.1:0-32950 GCA_902826865.1 uncultured Myxococcales bacterium | reverse complement strand
CGATGAACACCCACGATTTGCGTTCGAACGCGGCGAGTAGTGCGGCACTGGCCGCGGCGATCGAATCTGGGGAGATGCACGTGAGCGCATCGCGGAATTTCTGCATGTACTGCTCAACGAACAGGTCGTGAAGTTGGTCGCGTAGTGTGGTTGCGGGTACGTTCATGTTCGTGTCCTGGTCACGGAGCTGAGCTTCGAGTCGGCCATGCGGCGCGGGCTTGCTCGAGGCGAGAGATCGAGTCGATGGCGCAGCGGAACCCCGCCAGTGACTCGCCGCGCAGGCGACCTGCCCGCGCGAGTTCCGGAAATAGGTGCGCCGGGAGGTCGGCGGGGACCTGGCGTGGAATCGCCGACATCGCTTCGCGCGTGAGCACGCAGACGCCGGAGAACGCCCACGGGGTGCGTCCTCCGAGGTCGACCGCCGCGCTTGGGCGCTCGATGAAGGTTGCGATGCGATCGCCGTCGCCGAACATCGCGAAGCTGTTCGATCCGGGGCGGTGGTGGACCATGATGGTTGCCCACGCGTCGCTCACGAGGTGGCGATCCCAAAGCCCACGGATATCGTGATCCGTCAGGATGTCACCGTAGTGCACCAGTAGTGGCTGATCGCCGAGGGCGCCAGCGATGCGTCTCGCGGTGCCGGCGGTTCCGAGCGGCGCGGGCTCGTGAAGGTAGTGGATCCGCAGACCAAAGCGCGAGCCGTCACCCAGCGTCGCTGGGAAGCGGTCGGCGTGGTGATGCAGATTCACATACACCTCGTCGCACCCAGCTGTCGCGAGGCTGCCGAGGATGTGCTCGACGATGCTGCGGTCGCCGACTCGAAGGAGCGGCTTCGCCTGTTCGCGACCGAGCTCGCCCAGGCGCGTACCAAAGCCGGCGCACAAGACCAGCGCCTTCATGTCGCCCCCTCGAGGATCCACCGCGCGGCCGCGCTGAGGTCGGCGCACGTGTGATCAGCAGCTGGGGTCGAAAAGCCGCCCTCGACTTCGATCGGGGGATCGGCGTGGCGGCCGGTTTGCACCCACACCGTGCGGCATCCAGCGCGCGCTCCCGCGGCAATGTCCGATGGTCGATCCCCGACCATCACACTTGCAGACGGGTCGAGGCCTAGCGCTTGGCACGCTTCCGAGATCATCCCCGCCGATGGTTTGCGGCAGTCGCAGCTCTTGCGATAGGCGGCAAGGTTTGCCCGCGGGTGGTGCGGGCAGAAGTAGAAGCCGTCCAGGGCTGGCGCGCCCGCGTCATGGAGTTCGCGCTCGATCGCGTGCTGCAGGCTCCACACCTCGCTGGTCGACAGCAAGCCGCGGGCCACTGCCGGCTGATTGGTGACGACGACCAGCGCCCAGCCCGCGTCGTGCAGGGCGCGCAGCGCCGAGGCCGCTCCAGGCAACACGCGGATGTGATCCGTCGACGTGAGCGCGCCGCGGTCCTCGACCAGTACGCCGTCACGATCGAGAAACACAGCGCGGGCGAGCTCTGCCATGTTCAGCTCCCAGCGGCCCGACGGGCCTCGCCGTCACCCTCAGCCGGTGCACTCAACAGGTGGCGCACGCTCTCTACCAACCGGCTCTTACGGATCGACGCGCTGTTGCCCATCACCGCCACCATTTGCGCCCCCGCTAGATTGCCGAGCACGCTGGTCAGCTCAGGTGCCATCCCGCAGGCGAGGGCGACCGACGAAATCGCCAGAACCGCATCGCCCGCGCCGATGCGCTCAACCACGATCTGGGCGAGCGCGGGGCAATGGACGACGCCCTGGCCTTGGGCGTACATCATTGTGCCCTGACGCCCCTGGGTCGCCATGATCGCGCGCGCGCCCATGCGCCGCGCGGTCTCGCTGAGCATTTGCGGCAGGTCGCCGTGGAGATCACGGGCATCGAGCCGGAGCTCGCCCTCGTGCAGGCACGCGTAGTCAGCCCGCGGGTATTTCGACAGGACGTGGTAGCCGGCGTTTGCGGCGTTGAGCTGAGTATTGACGGCCAGGAACCCTGCGCCCCGGGTGAGGACGTCAACCGCCCGACGCGTGAGAAGTCCGTGGCCGTAGTCCGCGACGATCGCGACGTCGCAACGCTCAAGCGCGCTCTCGATCTCCTCGACGAGCGCGGTCTCGTCTGCCCCGGCGATCGGTGAGGTGTCCATGTGGTAGACGCCCATCATCTTCGCGCGGCTGTAGGCGTCGATATAACGCCGCTTCACGATCGTCGGCGAACCATGCTTGGTCACGAACGTTGGCCGAACCTCAGGGCGCAGGCCGGCGCGGACAAATGACTCGCGCCGATCGACCGATCCGAGGGCACTTACGACCTCGACGTGGTCACAGAAGTCGGCGAGGTGGTTGGCGACGGCCAGAACGCCGCCGGCCTGGGCGTCGCAGCTGAGAAAGCGATTGACGATCATCGGCTCTTTGCCGCTCTTGCCGATGGCGTCGCAATACGCGTACTCATCGATAATCGTCTCGCCGAACACCGCGACTTTGGCCCCACGCATGGCCGTGAGTCCGGCGACAACGTCGGGCATACCAAAGCGAGTTCGCAGCGAAGCAGCGAATCGTTGGCGCTCGCGGCTGCCTGGCTCTGCGCGTTGGCGCCACTCAACCAGCGTGTCGCCGCGGCGGCTGAGGGTGAACAGCTCGGCGCCGGCGGCCGCCAGCGCATCGAGCTCGTCGGATGTCGGACCATCGGCGTTGCCCATGGTCGAAAACGCATAGACATCGGGTTCGAGCGCGGCGATGGTTCGCGCCGCACTCGGATCGCCCACCAGTCCCACCAGGTCGACCTCGTCGAGCGACGCGGCAAGTCCGGTGCGTTCGTTGGCGCTCGGCCCGTCGTAGTGCTCCGCGACGGTCACGACGACGAGGTCGGAGCTCGCCCGGACCGAGCGCAACATGTGGCGATCGAGGTCGGAGGCGTCGGCAATGCGCCCGTGGATCAAGGCGACCCGCTGACCCTGCATGCGGCGCTCGCGAACTTCGGCAGCGAGCGCAGCAAAGTCGAGGATCTTAGGCGGCATCACGCCCTCGTCCGAGGTGTTGAAACCACGCCGAGGTCGCGACCGCGATCGTCTCGGGCGTCCAGACGGGCGCGGTTTGCCAGTCGGTGATGCGCGCGAGCATCTCCGCCACGCCTTGTTCGATGGGCACGCGCGGCTGCCAGCCCAGTTCCCGGCCAATCGCGCTCGCGTCCGCGTGCGTGCAGTCGGGTTCTCCGGGGCGCCGTGGAACGTGAACAACCTCCCCGCCGAGGAGCTGACATATGCGATTCACCGTGGTCGGCGAGCCGGTGCCAACGTTGAACGCGCGGCCAACGAGGTCGCTCGCGCCGGCGCGGACGAACGCGTCGACGACGTCGCTCACGAAGGTGAAGTCGCGGCTTTGGTTGCCGTCGCCGACCACGGTGAAGGGTTCGCCGGCGAGCTTCTGGGCCAGGAAAACCCCGAACATGGCCCCGTACGTGCCACTCGTCCTCGAGCGCGGGCCGTAGACGTTGAACAGGCGCAGTGCCAAGGCCGGCAGGCCGTAGACCGCAGCCCAATGGAGCACAGCTTGTTCACCCAGGTACTTGGTCAGGGCGTACGGGTACTGCGGACGACAAGGCGCGGGTTCTGCCGTCGGATATGCATCGGGGATCCCGTAACAAGACGACGACGCGGCGTAGATGAACCGCTGCACGCCGGCCTGGCGCGCGGCCTCGAGCATCGCGATGGTGCCGTCGACGTTGGCGTGCGTATACGCCAACGGGTTTTCGATCGAGGGCACGATGTCCGCCAATGCGGCCAGGTGGTAGACGTGCGCGGCTCCGCGCACGATCGGGACGACGCGGTCGAGATGGGCGACGTCAGCTGCGTGGATGATCAGGCGCGGTTCCGAAACGAGGCCCCTCAGGTTCTCGCGTCGTCCGGTCGAGAAGTCGTCCACGACGTGAACTTCGTGCCCCTCAGCGACTAGACGCTCGACGAGGTGACTGCCGATGAAACCGGCCCCGCCGGTGACGATGACTTTGCGGGTCGTCATGACCGTACCCGCCATGTAGTGATCGCGATGGCCGTCGGCCAGTGTTGGTCCACCGGCCCGTTTGATCTCGGGGCGAGCCGAGCCCCGGTGCACCTACAGGCCCGTCCTGCCCCGCATCGGGCCGGTCGGGGGCTGCCGGCGATGGAATGAGGAAGGGGTGCTCCGTGATCCCGAAGCACTCGGGCTGCCGCTGGCGAAGGTGCCGAGTTGTGCGCCGATCGTGCGCGACCTGCTGCGGAGTCGATGGCAGCTCGACGCGGGCGACATCCCTGCAATCGACGCATTTTCGCACGCGGCCGCCGACCCTCGCGCCGTTGTGTTTGTCGCCGTGCACCACGGCAACTTCCCGAGCCTCGAGTACCTGGCCACCGTCCTACGCGCGCAAGGGCGGCCCGCCGTTGCTGTGTACCTCCAAGGCGGGCCGCCGAGTGGAACGTTCGATGCTGTCTACGATTGCGGCGGATCCCTGGCGCGCTTGGCTGAACTCGCCCGACGCCTGGGAGAGCGAGCGGTCTGGCTACAAGCCCACGGTCGCTGGTCGTTTCTCTCGCAGTTGATGATGTCCGCCAACCCGGGCTTGCGTGTCGTCCAGGAGCTCTGGGACTGGATGGATGTGTTCATCGATCCAGAGCACGCCGACGTGTTCGTGGTCGAGGGGGTTTTTGCGGCCGGCGAGATCGCGCTGATGCGACTGGCGGAGCGCTGGATTCGCGGGCACGTTGCGGCGTTCGTGCACAAGCATGGGGGCCCGCTGCTCGATGCAGTCGTGGCCGATCGCTGTGTGCCTGAGTTACGGATCTTCCCGGCACCGCCCGCGGCATGGATGCATCCGCCGCGCGCCCATCATGATGGTCCGTGGCGTCTCGTTCACGCCGGTCAGATCAAGGGCAGTACGAGCGCACCGCGCGTGTTCGGAGACCTAAATGTGCTGCCGGTGGTTCGAGATCTCGTCGAACAGGGCATGCGCGTCACGGCGCTGGTCGGCGCCGGTGCCGGCCCAGGAGAGCTGGAGGAATACGCCGCCTACGCTCGGGTCGCCGACGCGTTCACGCTGGTGCCACGCCTGGCCCCGCGTGAACTCATGGCCGCGATGGCCGAGCAACAGGACGTCGGGTTGCTCCTCTACCGATTTCCGCCCGACCATGTGGTTGGTAGGCGGCACCTCCAGACCGCGCTTGCGAGCAAGATGTTCGCCTACCTCGCGGCCGGACTGCCGGTGGTCGTGAGCCCTGAGCTGACGTTCATGGCGTCGCTGATCGAGCGTCTTGGCGTCGGCCTCGTCGTCAGCGCGCACGACATCCCAAGGCTGTCCGCGATTCTTGATGCTGCAGATTGGTCGCGCCTGCGGGCAAACGTGGCTCGGGCCCAGAGGATGTTCACCGCCGAGCGCACGTGCGCGGATGGGCTGGCGCTCCTGGAGACGATTCAATGAGCATACGTCGCGTCTCCGTCTTCTTGCCCCGCGACACCGATTTCTACCGGGGGCTCTTGCGGCAAATCGTCCGGGGCTTCGCCCGCGCGGGTGTGGAGGCGAGTGGAGCCCTTGCTCACCTCGGTCCCGCGGACATGGCCGAGTGGTGCGCGGCGCACAAGCCCGATCTCGTGTTCGAAATGAACCGTCCGCGCCGCGATGCTGAGTTCTTGCCGCGCGACGTTGCCCATGTGTGTTGGGTGGTCGACTTCAATGGCCGTCCGCTCGAGCACTTCGTCGGTAGCGAGGTGACATACCTGTTCGGGGAGTCGTGGATGGACCACTATCCCCACGATGCGGGCTACCACCGGTGGTTTGGTCCCGGCACCTGTGATCGCGAGTATGTCGAGACGCCGCTGCGCCAGGAAGTCGATGTCGGGTTCGCTGGGCATATCCCCAATCCATGGTCACCCGCGGAGCTGGCCCGCGATGTCACCGGCTGCGGCGCGCTGACATTCGGAGAACTGCTGCCCGCGATCGAGAACGCGCTGATTACTGGCCGCGACGCGCCGCAGTCCGTGGAGAGTTTTCTCGATGTCGTCTCGGCGGCGTGCGTGGCGGCGTGCGGGCACCCGCTCGTGGCCGACGACGTGCTTCGCTACGACATTACAGGGAGGGTGGTTCGCCACCTCAATCGCACGGAGCTGGTCGACACCGCCCTCGCGGCAACCGACAGCGTCGCGCTGTATGGGCCGGTCAACTGGTCGCGCTGGTCGAAGTACGCCCCGTACTACCGCGGCTGGCTCAGCCGGCCGGACGAAATGCGCAGGGCCTATGCTGCCGCCGCCGCCAACCTGCACGAGGGTACCGGCATCCACTTTCGTTCCATGGACGTGATGGGGCAAGGCGGACTCTTGTTGTGGCGCGAGACCAAGAGCGATCACTACCCTGGTGGAATCGCATCCCTATTCGAGCCGTTCGTCCATTACGTTCCCTTCTCCCTCGAGACCCTTGGCGAGCGCTTGACCGAGCTGCGTCGAGACCCTGCACGGGCCCAGCGGATCCGCAGAAACGCGGCCGCAGCGATCCGCGAGCGCCACACGTGGACGCATCGTGCGCACGAAGTGCTACGCGACGTGGCCCAAATCTGATGCTCTCTGAGGAACTTCCACGCCGATGATCCGCCGTATTTCTGAGCTCGTCACTGCTCCCTCGGCCGACCCCGTATCGCTGCCGGCCGCCCCGCGCGACGGAATCCTGAAGTCGATCACCGACGCCGTCATCGCCAGCGCTTGCCCGGTTAGCGAAATCACCTGCGCGATTGCGATCGGGTCGCGCGGGGGTGCCACGATCTCGGCGCTGCGCGAGCTGTTGCCGCAGCTCCGCCGAGTCGTGTTACTGGAGCCGGATCACGAGTCCTGGGCGAATCTGGTTGAGCGCGCCCAAGCATCGACCGGACCTGTTGCAGTTTGGGCGATGTACTGGGCACCAGGCGAGGACGCGTGTGATCCCGAGCATGCGTTGCTGCAGTGGTGGACGAGCCAGCGTTGCGAACTCAGTCGCGCCATCTGGATCGTCGACCCGAAGGTAGCACCGCGGCACTTCGCGGCCGCGTCACGGCTGAACGCGGCCGTTAGCGATCTGCTGTGGGAGGGGGGGGCGCGCATGCGGGACGCGCTTCTGGACGGACAGACGGTCACGTCGGCGCACCTCGCTGCCGCGCACGCCTGGGCTGATCTGATGTTCGACCAGGAAGTGTTCCATACGGCGCTGCTCTGGTACCTCGCGATCGAGAGGCAGTCTCCGTCGCCACGACTGGCCAGCCGACTCGCGGTCACATGGGCCAGCCTGGGTGCACCAGGTCGCGCACGGCACTGGCTCGCCCGATCCGACGTGCCCGAGGCGGCTCGCGTTGCTGCCGATCTCGACTTCGCGGCCGCGGCCGAAGAGATCGCGGCAAGTGCCGCCTCGATCCTGTCGGCGAACCTCGCCCATTTGGGCGGCGAATGGCCCGCCCTGGCCGATGCGATCGCTGAGGCGGAACCGCTCGATGCCGAGGTCCTGTGGTGCGAACTTCCATGGCGGCTCCGCGGTGTCGGTGATCGCTTCAAGGTGGACCGGAGCGAATACCCCCTCGTGGTGACGAACGAGGGTGGACGATGGAAAGCACGAAACGCGCCAGAGCGCCCGCTTGCGCTGCGCGCCCAGCTCGACCCTCGCGCGCCGCTCGGGCGTCTACACGCCTTCATCGGTCAGTTGTCGAACTACGCCGCTCTTGTCGGTGTCACCGAGAATCGCGTGTTTTCGGAGACGCCGAACTGGCGGCAGGCGGTGGTCGGCACCGAGTCGACTCCCGCACTGCTCGGTGAGTTGTGCGCGGCGATCGACTTGCGCGACGTATTGCGCCAAGACCGCTTCGAGTGGATCGAGATCGGGTCGGATGCCGAAGCACGAGCCGTGGCGTGGTTTCGCAACCACCCACGTCACCCGCTTCCGCGGGTCCGAGCGGCGTGTAGTCGAGTACTCCTCGATGAGCTCACGGCCCTCGAGACCGAGCGTGCGGTGGAACGTGACGGACTTGCACGATCTCTTCACGCGGCGTACGCGGACCGCGACGCCGCCGACACGATCGCGAAGCTCGAGACCGGGGGTCAGCTGCGCATCTGGACGTGGACGTCGATCCATACCACGGTGTTGCAGCACGTCGCCCGCAGCCTCATGGCTGGGTTCGCGGCACTCGGACACGAGACCGAGATCCTGATCGAGAACCACGCTAGCGAGCAGCTCGAAGCCACAGAAATCGTTCGCGCTCTTGAGCGGTTTCGGCCGGATCTTGTGGTGTTTCTCGACCACATCCGACCGGAGTACGGGTCGCTTGTGCCTTCAAATGTGCCGGTGCTCTCGTGGATCCTCGACGAGCTGCCTGGCCTAGCGGACGCGAAAACGATCGGTCGCTTGGGTGCAAATGATCTCGCATTCGCATGGAGCTTGCCGCTGCGTGATCACTACCTGCAGATCGGTTATCCTCACTGTGTCGCTCTTCCGTTCGCGGTCGATCCCGCCGTTTACTTTCATCAGCCGGAGATCGTCGCGGACGACAGCGTTGCGTACGCAACGCACCTGTCGTTTCCAACCGACTCGCCGTCCGCCCCAGGCCTGTTTCGCGCGATCGAGCGCCGCATGCTCCAAATGGCGGAGGTGCCCTCAGGAATCGGGCCGCTGCGCCCGCTGCTGCAGGAAGTTCTCTCCGATCTCCGACTTCGCGTGTCCCCGGCGCAAGAGAACGAGCTTGCGTATCAGTGCCTGATGGTCGCGCGTCACATCGACCGCGTCCGCATCGCTGACCTCGTACTCGCCGCAGGTCTACCGTTGGCCTTGTACGGGCGTGGCTGGGAGTCGATCGAGCGGTTCAAGGCGCATCATCGCGGCCAAGTCACGCCTGGTCCGCAGCTTCGCGAGATGTACCAGCGCCACAAGGTGATCCTGCACATCAACACGCGCTGCAATCTGCATCCGCGGGTCCTCGAGGCCTCGGCCTGCGGCGCATTCGTGCTGGGACGCTCGGATCAGCACCTCGATTTCGGTCCGCTGGGCGTGGATCAATACCTCAAAGTCGGCAGCGAACTGTGTCTGTTCGATGGTGACGCCGATCTCGTGGACAAGATCCGGCGGGCTTTGGGGGACGAAGAATGGCGACGCGGCTTTACTGATCGTGGGCGCGCACGGGTTTTGCGCGATCACACCTACGACGCACGGGCGGCCGTCATGCTCGCAACACTTGGCGAACACCTCGGGTCGCGTCGCGCGGCGTGACAGCTCCGGCACTCGCGGCAACCTGCGGCGGCCCCGTGCGGCGCTTAGGAGTGCGCTCGGGGCCAACCTTGCGCATGCTCAGCGAAACACAAGTCGTCTCCCACACATCAGATGCGTGGGGTGGACTCCGGGCTTAGAGTCCGCCGCACCTTCTCGCTGGCGTGCTGAAGCGCGTGCTACGCTGGCTTTTCGAATGAGACCTCTGTGCATGCGCTCCTGTCTGCGCAACAGCTTTGCGCCGCTGGGTGCGCCTGCCGTCATGACAGCGTTGATGCTACTCGCGGCCTGCGGGGCCCCGCTCCCCGAGGGGACGGCGGTGGGTGATGCCCCCGCGGATGGGAGCGAGGCGACGCGCGCCGAGACCTCGGGCACGGCGAGCACCGACGCCACAACCACGATGACGACGCCCAGCGGCGAATTGGGCACGGGTTCGCCGCTCGAAGACACCGGTGAAACGACCTCGGGCGCGACCGCGACCACGAGCGCCGGGGCAGACAGCGAAGCCCCTACGTCGTCGACGGATGGGGTTGCCGTTTGTGGCGACGGGATGATCGACCCTTCTGAAGACTGCGACGATATGAACGCGAACGAGCTCGACGGTTGCACCAGCGCGTGCGCGGTCGGGCCCACCGGCTTGGCCTTTGGTCCCGCCTCGGCGACCGAGGACATGGGCGGCGATGACCGGAGATTTTTCTTCGACGGCGATACCGACTGCCCTGCCGGCGAGGTGCTCGTGGGCCTCTCAGGTGGTCTGGTCGAAGACGAGGACTGGATCGGTACGGCGCGTGGTCGCTGCGCCACGGTCGATCTCACCAATGCCGACCCACCGGCGCTCGTGACCGCACCCGGAACCGCGCTGCCGCAGTACGGAATTGAGGACGGCGGTGGTCCCTGGGAGGTGCTCTGCCCCCACGGCCAGCTGCTGGTTGGCGCCGAAGGACAGGGGGGCTCGGTACTCGATCGCCTCCTGATCTACTGCGCCACGCCGGCGGTTGTGCAGGGTGGCGGGGGACAGCTCGAGATCCAGCTCGGGCCCGGCGCTGCGGTCGGGCCGGTGGGCAATGACGGCGGCGATGTGGTCGGGCCGATCGCTTGCGGCGACGGCGAGATCGCGACTGGCCTGCACCTGTCTACCGGCAGCTATGTCGTTCGGTTAGCCCTCCGTTGCCGCGCGGTCCAACTGGCCTACTAAAGCACGACTCGGTGGCGCAGCAACGTGATGCCTCCTCGTCCTTGCGCGTGGCAAGATGAGGTCACTGTCGTGACGATCGAAGTCTCGCTCCGGCCCCATCCCGGCGGTGCGCACGCGCAGGTCACCGCGATCACCGTCACGGTGTTACCAGGGCCGCGCGAGATCCACGTGCGCTACCGGATCGTCGGCGATCTCACCCATGTCCGCATCCCGGAGGCACCGCTCGACCCGGCGCGCTTGTGGGCCAACACCTGCTGCGAGGTGTTTGTTGGCCCGCGCCACGGCGCCCCCTACGACGAGTGGAATTTCTCGCCCAACGGCCAAACCGCCCACTTCGCGTTCGCGGGCTATCGCCGGCGGTGCGTGGCGGCTCCCGAGTCGACGTCGGAAGTCATTGCAGTTGTGCGCACCCCGGACGCGCTCGTCCTTGACGCCCGCGTTGCGATTCCGGCGCAGCTCGGCCCGGTTTTGCGGGTCGCCATCGCCACGGTGATCGAGGCCGAAGACGGCGCGCTTGCCTATTGGGCGCTGGCGCACGGCCGCGACGTGCCAGATTTCCACGATCCGGCCAGCTTCACGCTTGGCGTCGACCTCGGATCCGAGCGATGATGCTTTTCGATCCTCCCATGGAGTTTGGCATCGATCGGCTGCTCCACGAACCCGAACTGCGCGCAGCGCTGGCGGGGCGGCGCGTTGCGTTGCTCGCCCATCCCCCGTCGGTCACGCAAGACTTCGTTCACAGCATCGACGCCCTTGCGCAGCTGCCCGAGGTTGAGCTAACCGCGGCCTTCGGACCTCAGCACGGCCTGCGCGGTGACAAGCAAGACAACATGGTCGAGTCGCCTGACTTCGTCGATCCGACCCACGAGATCCCTGTGTTTAGCCTCTACGGTGAGGTGCGGCGCCCGACCGACGCGATGATGGAGACGTTCGAGGTGTTGCTCGTCGATCTTCAGGACCTCGGTTGCCGAATCTACACGTTCATCACGACGCTGCGTTATGTGCTCGAGGCCGCCGCGGCTCACGGTCGGTCGGTGTGGGTGCTCGACCGGCCGAATCCAGTCGGGCGTCCGATTGAAGGCACGATCCTGCGGGAAGGCTGGGAGAGTTTCGTCGGCGCCGGTCCGCTGCCGATGCGGCACGGCCTGACCATCGCCGAGCTAGCGAAGTGGTTTGTCAGCGCGCACGGGATCGACCTCGACCTGCGGGTGGTGCCGATGCGTGGGTGGAAGCCCGAGGTCGGGCCAGGTTTCGGTTGGCCGATCGGCGAGCGGGCCTGGATCAATCCCAGCCCCAACGCCCCGACGCTGGGCATGGCGCGCTGCTACGCAGGAACCGTCATGCTCGAGGGGACGACATTGTCGGAGGGGCGAGGGACGACACGGCCGCTCGAGCTGTTTGGTGCGCCGGACCTCGACGGCCACGCGCTGCTTCGGGAGATGGAGCGGCTCGCCCCCGAGTGGCTCACGGGATGCCGGTTGCGCCCATGCTGGTTCGAGCCCACGTTTCACAAGCACGCCGGCAAGCTCTGTGGCGGTGTCCAGATCCACGTTGACGACGCGGCCTATCGTCACGGGGAGTTTCGCCCATGGCGGCTGGTCGCCCTGGCATTCAAGGCGGTTCGGCGCCTTCGGCCGGACTACCCGCTCTGGCGAGCGTTCGCCTACGAATACGAACATGACCGGCTGGCCATCGACCTCATCAACGGGGGCGAGCTCTTGCGCCAGTGGGTCGATGACCCACACGCGGGAGTTGGGGATCTTGAGGTATTGGCCAAGCCGGACGAGACGGCGTGGCGCGAGGCCCGAGCGCCGCACCTGCTCTATTGAGCGGATCTCTCGCGCACCCGGGCGGCCAGATGTTATCCATCGGGCATGCGCTTCCACAGTCGTTTGCTCACCCTAGTTGCCGTGTCCGTCGCCCCGCTCGCGTGCAAGGACGGAGCGCCCGGCGTTGGCCACTACGTCGAGGTCTGGCCGGAGACGGTGTGCGGCGCGATTATCGAGTGTGCTTGCGAGTACCCGAACGGTTCCCAGCTCGAACACTGCCGGGCTCAGCTCGGCGTGATCGCCTCGAGTGGGGCCGAGATTAACTCGGTGGAGGGTCTGCGTTTCGACGGGAACTGCGCCCAGAAGTTCGTCGATGAGGTGAACGAGCTCGGTTGCGGTGTCGTCGTGCCCGATCCGGACGCGGCGTGCGAGCGGCCGTGCAAGATCTGGTACGGGCCAGAGGGCAGGGGCAACTCGTGCACCGGTGTTGGCAACGCCGACAATTGCAAGCCCGGCCTCACGTGCCAAAACGGCGTGTGCGTCGACCCCTGCGACGAGCCGAACCTGCCGCGGATCGGTCAAGCATGTGCGCCACAGTTTGGGTGTACCGAGGGCGCGTGGTGTGACGACCGAACGACGCCATTGTTCCCGACCTGCGGGGCACTGCCGCTCGTCGGCCAGCCTTGCCTCGACCCGCAGCTCCCGGCCTCGCGTTGCGCAGAAGACCTGATCTGCGACGAGACCGATCCAGCCGCACCGGTCTGCGCAGCGCTTCCGCAGGCGGGAACCCCCTGCATCAACAACATCTGCGATCGCGACCTGTATTGTGACCCGGCGGAAGCGCCCCCGACGTGTAAGTCGTTGCCGGTGGCCGGGCAGCCCTGCCAGCTCGGTGCCTGCGCGACGCCGTACGAGTGCGATGGGATGAACTGCGTGCAACCGCGTCCGTTCGTGTGTTCCTTCTACGGTGGCCTGCCCGACAACGTCGGTCCGATGGACAGCGGCGGCGCGGGCTCGAGTGGTGGTCTCGACACTGGGCCGGTCGACACCGGGCCGGTCGACACCGGCATCGACGGCGGGGCCACCACGGGGATGGCAGCGACGACGACCGGGATGTGACGTCATCGTCGACGTTGTCAAACCCCACGGCGTGGTAGCGCCCTCGGCGGTGACGGCGACATCTGACGCTGCGCCATGACTCCACGATCCCCGCGCGTTCGTCGACGGTGATGCAGATGGATCCACAGCTCCCGGGCCTCGAGCCGCTGGTCGAAGCCGCGCGGGAGCGGGTCCGGATCGAGCAGATCCCGGGCGGCTGGCGGATCGACCCCTTGGATGTTGCGCAGGGTGCCGACCCCCTGGAAATCATCGCAGTGGCCACGCCGCAGGGCCTCGCTGTTGATCTCGCCTCCTGGATCCATCACGTGAACCCGACGGATCCGGACGACGTCGCGCTCGCGCTCGACCTAATTGCAGCCGCGTTGGTGGGCCGAGTACGTGTGCGCTCAGCACGAACCAAGGAGGGGAGGGCGCAGGCGCGTGCGGTTGACTGGATCGGTCCTGATGCTGACGTCCGCGCGATTGAACGGATGACGCGCACGCGCTGGCCCTGGCAGACGCGTCCGCAGTTACAGGAGCTTCGCAACGCGGTGGTGTTGCACGGGATCGCCCTCGGACCGGGCGGAATGCTCCCCCGGACACCGTGGTCCGGAATCCTGGCGAGCGCGGGATCCGACGCACCGCTCGCTCTGCCGATCGACGGAGAGCTAGATCTTCACAACTTTCCGCCCCGCGAGGTCGGAGGTTTGATCGAGGCGTACATCGCAGAGAGCCTTGTCCGCGGCGTTCTCGACCTGCGCATCGTGCATGGAAAAGGCATCGGGGAGTTGCGTCGAACGGTCCACGCCATTCTTGCTCGGCATCCTGCCGTGGTCGGATATCGGCTCGGGGGCCACGGGGAAGGCGGTTGGGGAGCAACCATCGTCACGCTCCGACCGCGTGATGTCGGTGGTGGATGACGAGAACGCAAGCGGTTGGACCCCGGCTCGGCTGCAGCCCGGAGGCACACGCTGTCTCTTTTGCGTCGTCAGGTTTGCGTGGCGAGGCGCGAGAGGACCAGGCGCGACAGCCCTTTCAGCGTCTCAAACACGCCCGCGCCGGTTCGCGCGGAGGCCTCGAACTCGGGCACGCCGCGGGGATTGAGGGCGGCGCGAAGCTCTTCGAGCGAGAGGACGTCAGCAACGTCGCGTTTGTTGTACTGAATCACGAACGGGACGGATTCGAGCGCCTGCCCAGTCTCAGCCAAGTTGGTCTGCAGGTTCTCGAGGCTCTCGCTGTTGGCCTCGGCGCGGTCTGCCTGGGAATCGGCGACGAAGACGATCCCGTCGGCGCCGCGTAGCACGAGCTTGCGGCTGGCGTCGTAGAAGACCTGCCCCGGCACCGTGTACAGGTGGAAACGGAGCTTGTACCCCTTGACCGTGCCCAGGTCGAGCGGCATGAAGTCAAAGAACAGTGTGCGGTCGCTCTCCGTCGCAAGCGAGATCATCTTGCCCCTCATCTCGGGCTTGCTGACATCGAAGATGTGCTGAACGTTGGTGGTCTTTCCGCACAGACCTGGACCGTAATAGACGATCTTGCAGTTGATCTCGCGCGCGAGGTGATTGACGTAACTCATCGCAGTCGCTCCTGGACGCGGGCAGCGAACCCCCTAGCGATGTCGCGAACTCGATCCTCATTGACGCCGAGGTGGGAGCCGAGTTCGACGAGTGCGTCGAGCTCGGGTCGCGACAGTTTGCCGTCCCCCAGGGCGACGATGGTTGCGAGGCCGAGGGCATCTTCGCACGCGTCCGGGCTGACGTCGGACGCGGCGCGGGCGAGTCGTTCATGCCGCCCAAACATGGCTACGGCGGAGTCGAGATCGGCGAAGTGAAGCTCGAGGGTGGCGTGATCCAAGGCACCGTCGATCATTGACTCGAGTAGGAGCGACAACGACGCTCGCTCGGCCGTTGCAAGGCCATCGGCTGATGCGACGAGGAACGCCAGCTCAAGCACGGTTTGAAAGCGACGTGCCGCACCCGGATCCGTCGGTTCCGCTGATCGCGATTGCTCGGCGCCGGCTCGCAGCCAGGCCGTGCGCTTGGGATCCTCTGTGGCGACCATCTGGACCGCCGCGGCTAGCCGCATCGGATCGGCCGGCAAGACGATGAACGCATCGGTGTCCGACATCAATAGCGAGGGTATCACCGCCCGGATGATGCGCGATAGTGCCTCGCCTGCAGGCGATAGTCACGCTCGCGCGGCCGCGCGGTCCGTATGCGAAAGGTGGTTGCGAACGTGGGCCACAAGGTCGTGTTCTTGCCACGCTCGTCGAAGTACCAGCTGCGACAACCCGAGTCCCACACGGTGTCGGCGAGTCGATCCTGCAGCCAGGTGTTGAACTTGGCCTCAACCTCAGGAAGAACCTCAATCGCCCCGAGCCCGCGACGCTTGAGCAGCGCGATCGCTTGGGCGGCGTAGCCGGCTTGGCCTTCGATCATCACGGTCAACGAGTTGTGCCCGAGTCCCGAGTTTGGGCCGAGCAACAAGAACAGATTGGGAAACCCCGCGACGGTGGTGCCGAGGTATGCCTGCGCGCCTTCTCGCCATCGGTCGTCGAGACGCGAGCCGCCGCGACCGCGGACGATCATCCCCCCGAGATAGTTGTGCACGGTGAAGCCCGTGCCGTAGATGATGGCGTCAACGGGCACATGTCGCGTGTGAGTGCTGACGCCGTCCTCGAGGATGTGGTCGATTGGTTGATCGATGAGCTCGACGTTTGGTCGGGCGACGGCGGGGTAGAAGTCGTTCGAGATGAGGACGCGCTTGCAGCCCAGCCGATACTTGGGCGTCAAGCGTTCGCGCAGTGCTGGATCATGGATGGCGTGGGCCATGTGACGTAAGCACTCGCGCTCCACCATGTTCATCAGACTTGGGAACGTCGTGAAGGCGACGAGCCGTCCCTCAAAGCGCCAGTACATCGACTGCCGGTACAGCCAGCGCAGCCCAGGAATCCGCGCGAACGCTCGCCGCTCCAGGGCCGAGTACGGGCGATCTGGCCGCGGGAGGACCCACGCCGGCGTGCGTTGGAAGAGAAACAAACGCTCGACCACCGGCTGAATCTGCGGGACGAACTGAATCGCACTGGCACCTGTGCCAATGACTGCGACGCGCTTGCCCCGAAGATCGACGGCGTGATCCCAACGCGCCGAGTGAAACTGCGGCCCAGCGAAGCATGCGCGCCCGGGTATCGTCGGGTACGCGGGATTGCTCAAGCCGCCGACAGCGCTGACCAAACACGTGGCCGTGAACGTATCGCCAGTCGCCGTCCGTAGCGCCCACACCATTGCCCCCTCATCCCAGCTGGCCTCGACGATGTTCTGGCCAAAGTGGAGCCTCGGCGTGATGTCTCGGCGATGGGCGAATGCCTCGAGGTAGGCACGGATCTCCGGTTGCGGCGCGAACACCTGTGACCAATCGGGATTGGGCGCATACGACAGCGAGTACAAGTGCGATGGGATATCGCATGCACACCCGGGGTAGTGGTTGTCGCGCCACGTCCCACCGAGCGACGACGCACGTTCGATGAGGATGAAGTCCTCGATGCCGGCGTCTTGAAGCTCGGCGGCCATGGCCAAGCCAGACAAGCCGCTCCCGATGATCGCCACGAGGACGTGGGGTGCGCGAGCAGACACGACCGGACGGTCCCACCGCTATTGAGTGTGTGTCAATAGCCAAGCATACTGGCCTCTACATGGCGCGCGCGGCCCGTCCTCGCACTCGACTGTCAACAACGGCCCGGCGCCGCCAGCTCCTCGAACTCGGCCTCGAGGCCTTCGGTAGCCAGCCCTACGATGAGGTTTCGATCGAGGCGATCGCCGCCACGGCCGGGATCTCGCACGGCCTGGTGTTCCACTACTTTGCGACCAAGCGCGACTACTATCTTGAGGTCTTGCGCGCCGCGGCGAGCGAGCTGATCTCGGCCGCATTGGCGGGCCCCGGCGAGAACGCCCTCGCGCGCCTTCACGCCGGACTATCCACCTACTTCGAGTTTGTCGAGCGACGAGCCGGGCCGTACCGCGCGCTCCTGCGAGGCGGTGTCGGGTCCGATCGAAGCGCGGCCGCGATCGTCGACGCTACACGCGCACAGTTTGTGGCGGCAATTCACCGTGATCTTGTCGCCCTTGGCGTTGACGACGACGAGGAGCTTCGCGTCGCGATGTATGGGTGGGTCGGCTTCGTCGAGGCGATCGCGCTGCAGTGGATCGAGCCCGGGCGCAAACGTCGTCGGATCACCCGCGCGCGGATCGTTGCCCTCGCGTCGCGAGCGATGCTCGCGATTGTCCCTCCTGGCACCCTGCTCTAACACTCGCCTCAGCTAGCGGTGCAGAGCGAGACGCTCTCCACCTGTCCGATGCCAGGCATCGGCGTGACCTTCCAGGTGCCGATGAAGATGAATGGGCTTGCGAGCGCGAGATCAAACGATGGCTCCAAGGCGCCGAGCAGGTTCCAGCTTGCGCCGTCGCCGACCTCGAATACGAGGCCGCTCGGGTCTGTGCGGACGCGCCAGTGGGTCCACGTCGCATCGAAGGGGACGCGCTCTCCGTCAGTGGCGGCATCGTTGACGAAGTGGCGCAAGAACACGCTATCTGCCTCGAGGACCAATACTGCGCTATCGGTGCCGGTCCCGATGCCCATCAACACCTGGGCGCCCTGCACGCTTTCCGGGAACTGAACCCACACCGCCTCGAAGAGGGCATCGGTAAAACCGGTGTTCGTTCCAGAGATGCCGCCCGCGGCGATCTCGGTGCTGCTCATGGTCACGGTAAAGTGACCATCGGCGATCTCGTACGGATTGCCCGCGGTCCAGGGCTCCCAGCCCTCGAGCATAACGTCCTCGAACTCCTCGACTTGGCAGGTGACCGGCTGGCCGACGTCGGGCGTCAGTCCCGCGGTGCTTACCTCGCCGACGCTGCTGCCCGCGTCGCTTCCGTCGACGACGCCGACGGTCACAGTCGAGTCGGCAATGCCGGTCGTCGGCGTCGCGGTGGTGCCGCTGCTCACGGAGCCCTCCGCGGATGCCCCTTCGGAGGTGTCAGAGCCAACAGCGACAGGAGAGACGCATTGGTTGGCGAGTTCAGATCCAGAATAGGTGCCGTAACGATGCCCCGAGGGGCACGTAGCATCCGGGAAGCTACAGAACCCCGGAGGTTCACACCTTCCGCCCGGGCAAGCCTGATCGCCCTCGCACGCGAATACGCCCGGACCACCGCACGCGAGCGCGAGCGCGAGCGCGAGCGCGAGCGCGAGCGTAGCGATCGCGAGGATGCGCATTACCTTAGAAAGTAACAGATGGTCGTGAGTGCTGGCCAACGGCAAGGGGCGGAGTTCCGCGCCCAGACGATGCGTGAGCGCGATGCCGCTCACCGCCGGGCGATGGACGTGCGAGAAGGATGCCATCGGTGGCGTCGCACGGGCGCATTTCAAGGATCCGACGCCCCAGCAACGCCGCGACATTGTCCGCCGGCGTACGGCGAACGCGATTGGCCGCCAACGATTTTCGGCGAGTCGCCGCGCCTCCGCCCGGGCGGCTGGATCTGCGGTCGTCGCCCAGCGTCCGTATCGCCCAGGCTTCAGCAACAAGTCGCTGCGTCGGCAACGCGTACAGCGTCGCGTCATCACCGGGTCTGGCGCCACGATTCGTCGACTTGGCTCGGGACGGAGTGGTCGGGTTTCGCCGCAGGTGACTAGGAATGAGATGTGATCCAAGCCTGCACTTCATCAGCGTCAGGGCGACGGGCCGGCCCTGCCGCGCGGTAGGTCCGCAAGGCGTCCTCGGCGAGGCGGCGGGCCTGGGCGCGCTCGTTCGCTTCATCGCTCATCTGCCAGCGCGCGCGGGCGAGTACGAATGCGGCGTCGGCTCGATCTTGCGGTGACCCCTGATCTCCGTGTTGGTAGTGTGACCAGGCCAACTCCACGAGTGCGAGAGCCTCCTGGTTTCGCTCGAGATCGAGTAGCAGGCCGGCGAGACTCGCGCGGATAATTGCGACGTTGAGATGATCAGAGCCATGAGACGTCTCGCTGATCGTGAGGGCTGCGCGACGTTCAACCTCGGCCTCGACGAGCTTGCCTTGGGCCGACAATGCGGTCGCCAGACGATCGCGCGTAATCGCGACGTCGGGGTGTGTCGTACCGAACGCTGCCTCTTGGGCGACCAACGCGTTGCGATGCTGGGACTCGGCCTCAGCGAACTTGCCTTGGGCGAACAGCGCGCGTCCGAGATTGTTGCGAGCCGATGCCATGAACGGGTGATCCGCTTCTAACGAAGCCTCCATCGCCGCGATCGCCCGGCGATGTTCCGCCTCGGCTTCGGAGAATCGGCCCAGTCCCACGAGGGCCTCGCCGACTTGATCGTGTGCCTTCGCGACGTCCGGGTGATCCGGACCGAGCGCCGCCTCTTGGATCCTCAGTGCGGCGCGGAGCTCGACTTCGGCGTCCGAATACTTGTCTTGGGCAGCCAACGCGCCCCCGAGGTTCGCCCTCACCTTCGCGGCGTACGAGTGATCGGCGCCGAGGGCTGCCTCGACTGCCGTCAGAGCTTTTCGGTACTCGGCTTCCGCGTCTGGGTAGAGCGCCTGGGTGTAGAGCATGTTCGCCAAGTTGGCGCGGACCAGCGCGATGAGCGGGTGATCCGGGCTTAACGCCACCTCCCAGATCGCCAGCGCGGCCCGGTACTCGACCGCTGCCTCGGGTGCGTTGCCCAGGTGGTAGAGCACGGTCGCCAGGTTGTTGTGGACTCCCGCGACCTCACGGTGATCGCTGCCCAAGGCCTTCTCGAGTAACGCGAGCCCGGCGCGAGCCTCCTGCTCAGCCTCGGCATGCTTGCCCTGTGCGTCGAGCACCATCGCAACACCGGCGCGGAGTCTCCCTTCGGCTTGGGCGTCGCCTTGCGTAAGCCCTTCGGCAACGGGAAGCAAGCGCAGGGCGTCCTCCATCCGTCTCTCGCGTGCGCCGACGACGAGAAGGAGGTCCGTGGCCGCTGTCCGCATCGCCGTCCACTGCCGCCACTTCGACGCGAGCCGTAGCGCGTCGGTGAGCGCGGCCTCGGCGGCTGGGTAGTCACCGAGTTTCTCGAGCACGTGCCCATCGGCAAGCGCCAACTCGATGTGCACCGGCCCGTACTCCACCCCCTCGAGTTGGGTTCGCGCCTGCTCGACCGCTTCTTTCGCCGCGGAGTATCGACCGGCATTCAAGCGCGCGCGGGCCTCGGCCAGACGCCCCTGGACCTGCTCGACCGCGTCGGCCTCGGAGACGTCCGGTGGCTCAACGTCGGCGGCGAGCGCCTCGGTGTCAGCGCACCGCGCCAGGGGCCGAAGGCTCCCGACGAGCTCGTGGGCTTTCTGCACGACCTTGGAGTCCGCGTCGCCTAGCACGTCGATGACCGAGCGCAGATCGATGCTCGCACCATGGAGGCACGCCATCCGCAGGTCCATCATCTGAGGGGATTGCTCGGCGCGCACCGTCGTGGCCTCGCAGGCCTCGGTGTGCATCTGTGCCCACGCGCGCGCGTAGCCGTCGAGCGTCTCCTCGACGTGGACCTGCGCGTGATGGGCGTAGGGCTTTGCGATGGCCGCGAAGGACTGCTGCACCCGTGCGCGCGCGTCCTCGCTCCAGACCTCGGAGATCTGCTGTTGGGCGCCGCTGCACCGCTCGGCGCGCTGCTGCGTCCACGCTTGGTAGGCGACCAACGCCAGGCCGGAGACGGTGACGGCACCCAGTGCCGCGAATCTACGCGTCCGTTTGCGCCCGGCTCCGCCGTCGAGCGCCAGCAGCAGGTCCGCCATGGACGGCCAGCGATCCTGTGGTCGCGGCGCGAGCCCACGAACGATGGCGTCGACGATGGGCCGCGGCGCCTTGCTCCCGCGCCAAGGAGGCGGGCCGGCCAGCTTTGTCTCGGCGGTCGCGTTGGCGCCAAACGGTGACTCGCCACAGAGCGCCTCCCACAGTGCGATGCAGAACGCATACTGGTCGGCCGCCGCGGTGAGATCTTGTCCGCGGTGTTGCTCAGGTGCCATGTAGCGCGGCGTTCCCATTACCGAGCCAGCTTTGGTCAACTCGTCGACGGAGTACTCACTCGATTGCGACGAATCGAGTGAAGGGCGACTCATCGACGCCTTGGCGATGCCGAAATCCGTGACCTTGACGATCGATTGCTCAGTACGCAGCGTCGTCGCGTCAGTCTGGTCCGCCGACGCTACGAGGACGTTCGCCGGCTTAAAGTCGCGGTGCAGCAGACCCGCTTGGTGGGCGGCATGAAGGCCGCGGCCGGCATCGACGAACCGACGAACGACGTCTTGCCAATCCCGTGGTCGCTCCGCCAGCCACTGCTTGAGCGTGCAGCCCGCGACGAATTCCATCACGAGCACGACGTGGTCGGAGGAAACGAGCTCGACGTCGTAGATCGCCACGACGTTCGGGTGGGAGAGCTTGGCCATTGCGCGCGCTTCAGCCACGAGTCGCTGCGTGGCCTCCACGTCGAGGACATCGCTGCGGACCTCCTTGAGCGCCACCTCGCGCTGCAGCTTGGGATCGTAGGCACGCAAAACCCGCCCCATGCCGCCACGGCCGACCTCTGCGAGGACGACGTAGCGCGACACAGTCGCTCCGATCCCGACCGTCGCGGCGGAGACGTCGAGCCCCGGTACGCGCGCGGTCTCGTCGTCGCCGGCGTCCTGCGACGGCCCGCCGGTTTCGGCAGCGATGGGGGCGCGCTCAGCCACGGCCGGAGTATTACGCGTTCGCCCCGGGGAGACGACCCTACATGACTGCGCCGCGAGAACGCCCGCTGGCGGGAGCGGAGCCGGCGATTGGCCGCGTCTGCGCGGATGTGCGCGAGTGCGCGCAGGGCTCGGCGTTAACGACGTCGCGGATGTGCGGCCAACCAGGCCTCCACGTCCAGGACATCCCCGCGCGTCGCTTGCCCGAGCGCGCGCAGCCCCTCCAGCGCGTCCTCGGCCAGGCGCCGCGCCTCGGATCGGTCGTTGTGACTGCGCGCCAGCTCCCAACGCGTTCGCGCGAGCACGAAGGTCGTGTACGCGCGATGAACCGGCTGAAACTCGTCGTCACGTTGTTGCCGGTCCCACGCGCGTTCGATGATGGGCAGGGCGTCAGCCGCTCGGTCGAGCTCCATCAAGAGTCGTGCAAGATCGGTGTGCGCCATCGTCGTATCGGGGTGATCGCGCATCGGCGACGCGTCCATCACCGCCACGGCGGCGCGGAGTTGGACCTCTGCGGCGGCGTGGTTTCCTTGAGCAGCGAGCACGTTTGCCAGGCCCCGACGCGACCAAGCGGTGTGCGGGTGATCGGGGCCCAACGAAGCCTCGCGGGTCGCCAGCGCAGCGCGATACTCGACCTCTGCCTCGGCAAACTTGTCTTGGGCGGCGAGGTCTGCCCCGATGGCGTCGCGCCACTTGGCGGTCTCGGGGCGATCGCGGCCGACAATGGCTTGCTGGATCGCCAACGCCTTGCGGTGCTGCGCCTCAGCGTCGGCGAACTTCTGTTGGGCGGCGAGCGCAATTCCAAGATTCCCGAGCTGCTGAGCGACGCTGGGGTGGTCGGGCCCAAGCGCGGCTTCGAGGGCGGCCAACGCCCGGCGGTGCTCGGCTTCACCCTCAGCGAACTTGCCCTCGGCGACAAGCGTGCTCGCGAGATTGGCGGCGACCAGCGCGATGTGGGGATGATCGGAGCCCAGCGTGTCCGCCCAGGCTGCCAACGCCGCGCGGTACTCCACCGCCGCGCGCGCCGGCTTGCCTTGGTTGAGTAACGCAGTGGCGAGGTTGTTGTGCAGTCGGGCGATTTCACCCCGATCGGCGCCGGGCACCGCCTCAAGCAAGGCCAAGGCGGCACGATCCTCTCGCTCCGCATCAGCGTGCTTGCCCTGCGCGCGCAGGACCATCGCAACGTCTGCGCGTAAGAGCGCCTGCGCTTCGACGTCGCCGTCGCAGAGGCCCTCGAGCAACGGCAGCAGCCGAAGCGCGTCTTGCGGTCGCAGCTCGCGGGCGCCGACAACCACGAGGAGGATCTTCAGGGCGTCGCGCATCGAGGTCCACTGCCGCGAGCTCGAGGTGAGTCGCACGGCTTCGGTGAGCGCCGTTTCTGCCGCGGCGTACTCGCCCAATCGTTCGAGAACATTCCCCTCGGCGAGCGCCAGCTCGCCGAGGATCGGTCCGTACTCGACCCCTTCGAGGACAGCGCGCGCCTGTTGCAGGGCTTCTCTCGCCGCCTGGTAACGTCCGGCCTGACTGCGTGCCTGGGCCTCCGCTAGACGGACGCGCGCGGCGTCGACTGAATCGGCCTCGGCGCTATCGGGCGGAGCGACGTCGGCCGCCAGCGCGTCCGTATCGCCGCACCCCGCAAGCGGTCGCAGACCGGCGGTGAGCTCGTGGGTTTGCTGAATCACCTTGGCATCCGCCCCCGCGAGCACGTCGACGGTCGATCGCAATTCGAGGGCGGCGCGATGGAGGCACGCCATGCGCAAGTCCATCATGTGCGGGGACTGCTCCCCCCGCACCGTCGTGGCTTCGCAGGCCTCGGTATGCATCGTTGTCCAGTCACGTGCGTAGCCATCGATCACCTCGGCGGCGCGGAGAAACGCCTGATCGGCGTACGGTCGCGCGACTGCAGCGAAGGCCGACTGCACCTCGGCCCGGCGCTGGTTGTTCCAGACCTCGGCGATGGTCCGCTCGGCGCCGCTGCACTGCTGCGCGCGTGCCTGCGACCAGGCCTGATAGGCGAAGATCCCAATACCTGAGACCGCGATCGCGCCCACGGTCGAGCGCACGCGTGCGCGTCGGCGGCCCGGGGCTCGCTCGAGGGCGTTGAGAAGGTCCGCCATGCTTGGCCAGCGATCCTCAGGCCGCGGGGCCAGTCCGCGGATGACCGCGTTGGCGATCGAACGCGGCGTATCGCCGCCGCGCCAAGGAGGCGGGCCTGCGCGCTTCGCTTCGACCGTAGAGTTGGCCCCAAACGGCGACTCGCCGCCCAGCGCCTCCCAAAGCGCCAGGCAGAATGCGTATTGATCGGCGCTCGCAGTGAGCTCTTGGCCACCATGTTGTTCAGGCGACATATAGCGCGGCGTGCCGACGATGGTGCCGACCGCCGTCAGGTCGTCGGATGAGCTATCCTTTGACGCGTGCGACTCCGACGAGGCCGGCGCTCCGAATAGTTTGGCGATGCCAAAGTCGGTGACCTTGACGATCCGCCGATCTGCGCGACTTGTCTCAGGGTGCTCGGCGTCGACGTCCGCGACGAGGACGTTCGCCGGCTTAAAGTCGCGGTGAAGCAAGCCGGCTTGGTGCGCGGCGCCGAGCCCACGACCCGCAGCACAGAAATGCTGAACCACCTCCCGCCAACTGCGTGGCCGCTGTGCCAACCACTGCTTGAGTGTCACGCCCGCGACGTACTCCATGACGAGAACCACGTGGGTCGGCGGGAGGATCTCGACGTCGTAGACAGCGACGACATTGGGGTGGGAGAGCTTGGCCATCGCCCGGGCCTCTCCGACCAGTCGTTGGATTGCTGCCGCATCCAGAACCTCGCGGCGGATTTCCTTGAGCGCGACCTCGCGCTGCAACTTCGGATCGTAGGCGCGAAGCACCCGCCCCATGCCGCCTCGCCCAATTTCCTCAAGCACGACGTACCGCGATATCGCCGCGCCGATCGGCGTCAGGCTGCGCGGCTGCTGGTGCTCTGGCAGTCGCAGTGTCGTCTCGCCGACCCCGAGAGATGAGTCATTTGATCCGCCAGGGGTAGACGAGCCGCCGGCCACGAACCAAGTGTCGCTCGGCGGACTCAGCCTATGCGACCCTACATATGCCTGCCGTCAGATCGGCGCGTCGATGAGCTCGCGGTCGGTTACGTAGTCGCCCTTGTGGTTGCGGTGGTTGCCCCACGTGACGCCGCCGACGCTGGTGCCGACGAGTGACACGACCGCCCCCGCGCTCAAGAGGCTTCCAAACGCCGACAGCGCCCGGAGTGCGCCGACGCTCGAGGCCTGCGTGCGCGCGGCCAGCAAGCCGGCACCGACGCCGCCGGCGAGGATTGTCGTGAGCGCGAATCCGACGGTGATCTTGCGCAGCTTTTCGTCGCGAGCTGTCCACCATTGGGCACGGCGCTCCCACAGCAAGCGTTCCACCCGCGACGGGACCACCTGGACGATTGCCGGAGACGGGGGAACTGGCGCCGGTGCCGACGCCGGGGGGTCGACCACAGTGCCCTCGGCCGCGGCGAAGGGCGACGCGGGATCCTCGGGGGCGGCTTCGGAGGGTTGTGCTCGCGCTGTGAGCGCGACGAACAGTGCGAGTTGGGAGAGCATGGGCACGAGAGGGATGCGGCGGCTGGTCTCCGCGTGCACGTGGTCGGCCGATCTTTGGCGTGAGCTCGCTCAACGCCAAGTTCCACCACGATCGCGTTGCCTCCCCGGGGGGCCTGCTCCGCGATGCTCTCGCAGCCACAGGTTGCTTAAGAGGGGGACGCGATCCAAGCCTTCACCCGCTCGGCATCGTCGCGGTGCGCGTCGCCGGCTGCCACGTACGCTCGAAGTGCAGACTCGGCGAGGATCCGCGCGCGAGCCCGATCGTTCGGGGCCGCGGCCGCCTGCCACAGAGCTTGCGCGAGCACGAAGCCGGTGTGCGCTCGCTGCAGCGGCGGAACCGTGTCGTCGCGCTGCTGACGTGACCACGCGAGTTCAGCCAGCGGTAACGCCTCAGCGGGCCGGACGAGTTTGAGAAGGACCTGGGCGAGACTGGTGCGCAGCGCCGCGGTGTCGGGATGATCCGAACCCTGCGTGGCTTCGATGGCAGCCAATGCCCTGCGATGCTCCACCTCGGCCGCCTCTAGCTTGCCCTGGGCGGACAACGCCAGCCCCAGGTTGTCGCGAGCAAGGGCGACGTCGGGGTGATCAGCACCAAGTGAGTTCTCCTGGGCGGCGATGGCCTTGCGGTGGTGCGCCTCCGCCTCGATGTAGTTTCCACGCGCGGACAACACACGCGCCAAGTTATTGCGTGACGCTGCGGTCGAGGGGTGATCGGCGCCCAGCGATGCCTCCAAGGACGCAAGCGCCTTGCGATGTTCCGCCTCTGCCTCCGCGAGCATCCCCTGAGCGAAGAGGGCCCCCGCTAGATTGTCACGCGACTGTGCCAGGTCGGGATGGTCGGTGCGGAGCGCCGCTTCGCGAATCACGAGCGCGGCACGATGCTCGGCTTCTGCTTCTGCGTACTCGCCCTGGGCGGCGAGCGCGAGCCCCAGGTTGTCTCGACTGGTGGCGGTGTGGGGGTGATCGGGTCCCAGCGCCGCCTCGATCACGGCCACAGCCCGCCGATGCTCGGCCTCCGCCAGTGCGTAGTTGCCCTGGGCGAAGAGGGCGCTCGCCAGGTTGCCTCGGGTCCCAGCGACGAAGGGGTGGTGGGGACCCAGCGTCGTCTCCAACACCGCCAACGCCACCTTGTACTCCGCAGCCGCCCCGGCCGCGTCCCCCTGATAGTAGAGCGTGGTCGCGAGATTGGCATGCAAGCCCGCCACTTCCGAGCTGCGAGGCCCGAACTCTGCCTCGAGCAACGCGATCGCGGCGCGCGTCGACGCCTCGGCTTCGGCGTACCTGGCTTGGGCGGAGAGGACAATGGCGAGGGAGCTGCGCAACCGCGCCTCCGCTCGAGGGTCTCCTTCGGAGAGTCCTTCGGTCAGCGGGAGCAGTCGCAGCGCCTCGTCGATCCGTTTCTGGCGCTCTCCTAGCACCACCAGCAAGCGGAGTGACGCTTCCCGCATGATCGTCGACTGCCGCAGCTTCGCCGTCAGGCGAATCGCATTCGTTAGGGCCGCCTCCGCAGCGGTGTAGTCACCGAGCCGCTCCTTCACGTGGCCTTCGGTCAGCGCCATCTCGGCCTGGACGGGCACGTACCGGACCCCGTGTAGCAGTTCCCGTGCCTCTTCCAACGCCTCGTTCGCTGCGCTAAAGCGACCTGCCTTGTTGCGCGCGTCGGCCTCAGCCAAACGGACCCGCGCGGCTTCGACCCGTTCAGCCTCGGCATCATCCGGCGGCTCGACCTCGGCCGCGAGTGCATCGGTGTCGGCGCATCTTGCCAGTGGTGGCAGGCCGCTCGTGAGCTCGTGGGATTTCTGCACCACCTTCGCGTCGGCATCCGCCAATACCGCGATCACCGAGCGCAATTCGACCGCCGCGCGATGGAGGCATGCCATGCGCAGATCCAGCAGCTGTGGGGACTGTTCCGCGCGTATCGTTGTCGCCGTGCACGCGTCGGTGTGCATCTTGGCCCAGGCTTGGGCGTAGTCGTCGAGTTGTTCCTCGGCTTGGGCGAGGGCCTGATCGGCGTAGGGCTTGGCGATCGCGGCGAACGCAGCCTGGATCTGCGCGCGTGTGTCCTCCCTCCACACCTCGGAGATCTGCTGCTGGGCCCCGCTGCACCGCTGGGCTCGCTGCAGCGTCCACCACTGGTACCCGAAAAAACCGAGGCCCGAAGCGACAAGGGTTCCAGCGGTGGCGAGAACGCGGAAGCGCCTGCGGGCCGGGCCCCGTTCGAGTGCGACGATTAGGTCCGCCATCGACGGCCAGCGATCCCCGGGTCTCGGCGCGAGCCCACGCGCCAAGGCATCGAGGATAGGTCGCGGCATTTCGCCCGCCCGCCGCGGGCGAGGGCCGGCCTGCTTCGCTTCCACGGTCCACGTGTCCCCGAAAGGCGACTCGCCGAAGAGCCCCTCCCAGAGCGCGAGGCAAAACGCGTACTGATCGGCCGCCGCGGTCAGCTCGCGCCCACGGTGCTGCTCGGGCGCCATGTACCGCGGCGTCCCCATCACCGAACCCACTTTGGTCAGCTCATCGACGGAACGTTCGCTGGATGCGGCGTCCTCGAGCGGAGCGCGGATCGCTGCGGCTTTGGCGACCCCGAAGTCCGTGACTTTGACGATCCACCGATCGGCGCCCGTGGTGGAGTTCCCCGAGTCGAGGTCGGCCACCAGTACGTTTGCGGGCTTGAAGTCGCGGTGGAGCAACCCCGCTTCGTGGGCGGCGGCGAGGCCGCGACCAGCGGCTGCAAACAGTCGGATCACCTCGGGCCAGCTTCGCTGTCGGCGCTCCAACCAATCCTTGAGGGTGGAACCGGGGACGTACTCCATCACCAGGACGACCTGCGTCGGCGACACGAGCTCGACGTCGTAGACGGCCACGACGTTGGGATGAGAGAGCTTTGCCATCGCCCGTGCCTCGGCGACGAGCCGTTGCGCTGCGGCCGCATCGAGGGCGTCGCTGCGAACCTCCTTAAGTGCCACCTCGCGCTGAAGCTTCGGATCGTAAGCGCGCACCACTCGCCCCATGCCACCGTGGCCGAGCTCCTCGAGCGTGACGTAGCGCGACACCATTGCGCCGACGCCGAACGCCGGTTCGATGGTCTCGGACGCCGGCATCCGCACCGTCTCGCCGTCGCCACCTCTGGGCCCCGAGTCGTTGGTCGGCCCCGGAGTCGAGGCACTGTCGCGCACCCGATCATTATGAAGCATCCAGCCCCGCGGACGCGATCCCACACGACCGCTCAAAGGCGTCAGGGGCGCGACATGTGCAGGCTGAGCGTGAAGGCCTCGGCGCGCGCGGGATCAGGCGTCGCTCGCATTCGCCCCGCATCGAACCGCGACGCCGCCGCGGTTCGAAGTCCCTGGCCCGCCACGATCGTCTCCGGCCGGACACCGCGGCGATCAGGCGCGCGGCTAGACCGACGAGTTGCGCAACACCCCGCGTAACGGATCGCGTGCGCGTGGTGTCAACCCGAGCAGGAGGATCCCACGAAGGTGACACTCGCGATGCAGCGGCCGTGTGTGCAGTTGTGTCTATCGTGTTCCGAACGCGTCCACTGTACCGTTCAGGGCCGAACACACATTGATGAAAAACCTGTGCGAACCGACATGGACGCCCCTAGAATTGTGCAGGCCGTTAATGTCCAATAGCGCGATGCCCCGTTGGACGTTGCCCCGTGCTGCACTCGCGATCTTCCTCTGTGCCTCAGCGTGCAACAACGACCTCAGTGAAGCGGCATCCACCGAATCCGAGGGCTCAGGCATCGGTTCACTTACCGCGGCGACCACGATGCAGAACACCAGCGCGGATGGTACCGGTACCACCGCGGGCACTGTATCCGGCGTCGAGGGATCCGCGGGTGGATCGACGGGCGCGGACACAACCGGGGCGGGATCAACCGATACCGGCGTGGTTGAGACCGAAACAGGCTCAGGCACCGAGACGGGTTCGGCGACGGACACCGGGACCGATACGGGCGCGGACACCGGTGGCATCGCGTGCGTAGACAACACGGCGTGCGACGACTTTTTGCCGTGCAACGGCGTTGAGACGTGCGAGGGAGGATTCTGCGTCGCCGGCGATCCGGTCGTCTGTGACGACGGCGTGGCCTGCACCGTCGATGCGTGCGACGAGGATACGGCGAGCTGCGTGGCGATCGCGCTCGACTCGAACTGCGACGACGGGACGTTCTGCAACGGCGCGGAGACGTGTGACGCCGCGCTCGGCTGTCAGGCCGGGGCGATGATCGACTGCACGGACAACATCGACTGCACCGACGACAGCTGCGACGAGACCGCGGACGCTTGTGCTTTCGTCGCGGACGACTCTCAGTGCGACGATGGAACGTTCTGCAACGGCGCCGAGACCTGTGACGTTGCGTTGGGCTGCCAACCTGATGATGACTTTACGTGCGTCGACTTGGTGGCCTGTACGGTGGATACCTGCGACGAGAATGCCGATGCTTGCGTCCATGCACCCGACGACAGCGTATGCGACAACGACGTTGTCTGCGACGGTGCCGAGGTCTGCGACACAGTCATGGGTTGCGGCGCCGGCGATCCGGTCAACTGCGGAGACGACGGCATCGTGTGCACCGTCGACGCCTGCAATGAACTCACGGGTATGTGCGAGACAACCCTCGACAACGGCTCGTGCGGCGCGGGCCAGTTCTGCTCGATGCTAGGTTGCATCGACGGTGTCCCATGTATAGACGCAAGCACCTGTCAGGACGGCAACGCCTGCAACGGTGCCGAGCTGTGCGTCGCCGGGCCCGGCGGATCTGTCTGCAGCCCGGGTACGCCGATCGACTGCGACGACGGGCTGTCCTGCACCGTCGATAGCTGCGAAGAGCCGGGAACCTGCGCGCATGCGCCCATCGACGGCTTGTGCAACGACGGCAACCCGTGCGACGGCGTGGAGAGCTGTGCTGTCGGTCTCGGCTGTGTCGACGGTGCAGACTTGAACTGCGACGATGGCGTGGCGTGCACCACGGACGTCTGCGTCACCAACTTCGGCTGCAATTACCTCCCGTCGGACGCTGCGTGCGATGACGGCACCTTCTGCAACGGCGCCGAGGCATGTGATCTGACCGCGGGTTGTCAGGCCGGCACGCCGGTCGTCTGCGGCAGTGATGGCATCGCCTGCACGGCAGACATCTGCGACGAGACGCTCAATGGCTGCATCCACCCGCCCAACGACGATCTCTGTCCGTGTGGGCAGGAGTGCAGCGTTGCGCTGGGTGGCTGCGGCAGCGATTGCGCCATCGCGATGTGCGACGGGCACCTGTACGGGTGCGGCGACTGCGTCGACAACGATGGCGACTGTGACGTCGATGACAACGATTCGAACTGCTTCGGTCCGTGTTCGAACAACGAGTCGGGGCTCGATGGCCTGATTCCTGGTCAGGACAACGCGCCGTGCAAGCATGACTGCTACTTCGATGGAAACTCGGGATCTGGAAACGACGACTGCTACTGGAGTCACGAATGCGACCCACTCGAACCATCCGCGACGACCTGCGAGTACGATCCGAATGCGGGCATTCCTGGCTACGCGGGCAACATGGACTGCACGAACGCACTGATGAGCCAGTCAGCGCAGTGCGAATCGTACTGCGAGGTGCTCAGCCCGAATGGTTGCGACTGCTTCGGGTGCTGCGAGGTTGACCTTGGCAACGAGACCGTCACCGTCTACCTCGGCAGCAAGGTGGACGGCAACGGCGAGTCGACGTGCTCGATCGATGTCATCGATGATCCGGCGCTTTGCCATCCATGCACGCAGGTACCCGCGTGCCTCAACACCTGTGCCGACTGCGAGATCTGCTTCGGCAATCCCGGCCCGCTGCCGCCCGAGTGCGGAGGCGTGCAGGTCTGCGCCGATGGGCAGGCGTTGTGCGGCCAGGCCGGACAGGACCCCTGCCCGGAGGGCGAGTTCTGCCTCACGGGTTGCTGCCAGGCCTTCTAGCTGCGTCCGCGTGGCCGGGCCGCAACGACGCGGCTCGGCCACCGATTCGGGCGCCGGCCGTGCGCGCACACCTCCGGCGCGGTCAGAACCGGAAACGCGCGAACCAGGCCACGGGCCCGTTTCCGTCCTCGCGGGTACCGGTGACGTAGGCATCGCCGAAGGCATCGACGTCGATCCCCGCCGGCCTGATGAGCCCGTCGGAGCCGCCCAGGGAGAGATCGCAGTGGACCGCGCTGGTCTCGTCGACGCGCGCGTGGAACACACGTTCGCTCCCGCCCGGATCGCGCAGGCCTGCTAGCCCGACGATGCCGACGGCGTCGGTGCCGATGCCGGTGGGATCGCGCAGTTGTGCCAAGCCAAAGTCCGCGGCGTCGTGGCGAGCTGTGATCGTGCCGCCACCATCGATCCAGGTGAGCGACCAGGCACCATCGCTTGGGCTACTGGCGAGCACGAGTACCTGATCGCTGGGGAGCGAGACGAGGTCCAGTCCTCGCCAAGGGCCTGCGCCCGCAGGAATCGGATCGGTCGTGTCGAGGATTGCCCCGGTGCTATCGAGTCGGAGCACGACCAGGGCGGCCGCGATCCCGGAGCCGACGTCGTCGCGGGCGATGCCCACGTGGATATCGCCAGCGGAGTCGACCACGGCCCGCCACGCGAGATCGTCGAGATCGGGATCGCCACCACTGTCGAAGACTTCCCAGAGGTGGACGCCGTCCGAATCGTAGGCGTGTACGGACGCCTGGCGACCCGCCGCGATCGAGGGGGCATTGCCGACGACAATGACCGCCCCGTTCGGTGCGATCGCGATGCCGCCCGCGCGGCGCTGGATCTCGAACGCAGACCATCGCGGTGTCCCGTCTGG
Source organism: uncultured Myxococcales bacterium (assembly GCA_902826865.1). Taxonomy (GTDB): domain Bacteria; phylum Myxococcota_A; class Polyangia; order Nannocystales; family Nannocystaceae; genus Xiheibacterium. The sequence continues at coordinate 537 of CADEGN010000050.1, read as the reverse complement.
CTCGAGCAGCGCGATCGTCATGCCGCCGCCGTTATCGGTTGCCAGGGCGACCGTACCGTCGCTCCCGACGGCGAGGGCGCGGCCAGAGGTTCCCGGCGGACCGGAGTGCGTCCACGCGACGACGCCGGCGTCGTCCGTCGCGATAACCTGCGGCGTCGCGGCTGCCTGAACGAGCACCGCGATCGTCATGTCCCCGACCGCCGCATCGATCGCGGAGTCAGCTGGCAGGTCGCGCTGCCACATGACCCCGCACGCCGCGACGCAATCGTTGCTGCAGGCGTCGGCATCGTTGGGGTTGCCGTCGTCGCATTGTTCGCCCGGGTCGGGAACGCCGTCTCCGCAGAACGAACCGCCGCTCCCGCCGGCTACGTCGAGCGTGCCGGCCGCGGACCCGTCGGTGACGGCGGAGGTGGAAGCGGCTCCGCTGGTGCTCGACCCTTCGCTCGGGCCGGTCGTGGCGGTTGTGTCGCCCGTAGAGGTCATGCCGCCGGCGGCCGAGGGACCGCGCGCTGTCGGCGTTTCCGAGCCCGGGGACGG
>CADEGN010000049.1:32441-37081 GCA_902826865.1 uncultured Myxococcales bacterium | reverse complement strand
CCCCTTCGTCGTCCCAGACGTCGTCTCTCCCACCGACGTCTCTCCCACCGTCGTTCCCTCCGCAACGCCATCGCATTGGCCGTTGTCATCCAAGATCGACATCCGGTTGCCGCACGGCGAGTAACACATGTCCTCCTCCGGCCGAGCGTCGGCACACCCGTTGTTGGTGTAACCCGAGCATCCGTCGATCCCGCGCACGCAGTAGGGCAACGCGTCGGCGCCGCTACCGTATCGCTCCGCACAATACGCGTCGCCTTCGGCGTTGGCGCAGTGGTCGTTCTTCACCGTCGAGTAGCAGGCGGAGCCGACGGCCAGACCAAGGAGCATGCCGGTAGAGAGGATCAAAATGGTACGCATGAAGGTTCTCCAGGTTGCGGAAGCTAGAATCGACCACCCACCGAAAGTCCGGCGTGACGCGGACCAAACTCCGGCGCAAAACTCAAACGTTTGGACTTCTGACGTTCGATCACGAGCACCGCGATCGATCCGATGAGCAGTGCCCCACCAAGGCCGAGCAACGCGAAGCCCGGTTGGCGCGTGCTTCGCTCCCTCGCTATCTCACTCGTCGGCGACGATTTCTTGTCGGGCAACGCGGCGAGGACGACGCCACTGATGATGACCCCAAGCCCGACGGACCCAAGCCCGATCCACGTGGCCTTGAGCGCCACCGTATTGGGCTTGCGATCCTCTGTTGGCGGCGGATCAGCCTGCACCGGCGCCAACGACGGCTGCGGCTCGCTCGCCTCCACGAACGGCGGTGCGGCGGCAGCCGACGCCTCGAACTTCTCGATCGCCGCGAGCTGTTCGACGATGTCGGCGTTCACGCGGGCGACAAGATCGTCGACCAGGCACATGTCGCAACGGTCCTGGATCGGGTTCGTCGGCGGGGCGCCTTCCTTTTTGGCGAACACCTCGAACTCATACGTGCCCGGCTTGAACACATGCACGTCGACATGCACCGTCCAGGCGTCGCTGATCTTCGAATCGGCGACGGCGGCGTTGGTTTTCGCGTCCAGCGTGGCGCGGACTTCGTCGGAGTGTTTGCCGAAGCTCCCGTCGAAGCGCGAACGCACGACCACCCGTACGTGATCGTCAGCCGCGACCGCTCGCAGGGTCGAAGCACCGGGCACGGCCGCCAACGCGGACATGGGAACCATGCCGCCCGCAAGGACGGCGGCGAGAAACGACGATCGGATCATTGGCTCGACTCTTTGGATCTGCACAACTCGACGTAGGCAACCACCTCGGGATCGCTCGATCCCTGCCCGACGGTCACGCACTGCGAGAACTTGCGGGTGTTGGCCAGGGCTGCGACTCGAAGGCGTCGATGGGCCACCTTGTCGTTCCAGCAACGTTTGTCGGCGACGGCGGCGAGAACCGCCGCGTAGTCGCCGCTGGCCATGGCGGACTCGGCCTGCTTGCGCGTCTGCACGCACGCATCGGTATCCCACGCGGTGCCGGACGCCCGGGTGGGTTCCCTTGGACTATCGTTTTGGGTCCCGGCGGCGGGCGCCGGTGGCCGCGTCCCGGCCCTCGGCTTGGTGGGCACCTGTCCCTTATCGTCGCTCGGCCTGGTCGGCGTCACGTCGCGGGGGGCCGACGGCTGTCCGGGGTCGCTTGCGATCTCCGGCGACTTAGCACCCGCATCGCCGGGCGCTTCACCTCGCGCATCGCCGGGCGCTTCACCTCGCGCATCGCCGGGCGCCTCACCTCGCGCACCGCCGGGCGCTTCACCTCGCGCATCGCCGGGCGTATCGCCGGGCGCTTCAGCCGGCGCATCCGCAGGCCCGTCATCCCGCGCGCCGGGAACAGCCGCCGACGTATCGCGCGAGACACCGTCGCTCGCGGCCTGGCTCGCTCCGCGCGCGCCGTCGGGCGCTCCGGCGGCCGCGGGGCTCGGCGCAGAGTTCTCGCCGAGCCCGGTGCGGTGCGGATCCTCGGTGGGTCCGCGAAGCAACTTCCAACCGATGAGGCCAGCCCCCACGAGCAGCAGCGCCGTTACGCCGATCCAGACCGCGGACGAGCGGGTCGTCGCCTCCAATGGGACGTTCGGATGCCGCCCAGTCGGCGCGCTCATCACCTGTTCGGACACCACGCGCGGGAGAATCGGCGCGGCCTCCGGCCCACTCGCGGCAACCACGATCTCCTCGACCACGGCCCCCTCGCCCACCACCTTGATCCCGCGCGGCTCGGTCTTTGGCCCCTTCGGCACGACCTCGGTGCCGTCGACCGTGCGCGGGGCCGCTGCCATCCGCGCCGCCACCGTCGTGCCCGCGCGACCCTCGAGCTCAGCCAGCACGGCATCGAGGGTGAGCGCCACCTGCTGGGCCGTCGGCCGCTGCTCCGGCTCACACGCGAGACAACGATCGACCACGTCGCGTAGGAGCGGCAGCACATCCGTGCGCGCACTGCCGAGGGAAAACGATGGCTGGTCCGGATCCGCCTTGCGGCGGACAACCTCTTCCTCGGGATGATCGTGCCACGGTGTCACGCCCGTCAGCGCCTCGTGCAGGGTCACCCCGAGCGCGTACACGTCGAACGCCGGTGTCGGCTTCACACCCGCCGCCTGCTCCGGCGCCATGTAGCGCTTCGTTCCGGGACGTTCGTGATCCGCCGTGAGCTCGTGGGCGCTCGTTCGCCCTTCCCCGACGATCGTCGCGAGTCCGAAGTCGATCAACTTCGCGACCTGACCCCCCGGGGTGTCGACGACGATGACGTTGGTCGGCTTGATGTCACGGTGGACGATGCCCAAGCGATGCAAGTCGGCGAGCGCACGCGCGACACCACCGACGAGCGAACACACCCGCGCGAGCGCCATCGGCGTCTCGAAGATGATCACCATCGCCAACAGCGGACCGTGGGCGAGCTCCATCGCCAGGTACGGGCGATCGAGCAGTTCGTGCACCCGACCCACCGCCAGCGGGCGCACCAGGTTCGGGTGGTCGGGCAGGCGTCCGGCGTATTCGGCCTCGTTTTGCAGCCGCTGCTCGGCGTCGGGCCGCGTGCGGTAGCGACCTGTGAGGATCTTCAGGGCCACCTGGGCCGACGCCATGGTGTCGACCGCGGCGTAGACCGTCGACATGGCACCGTCGCCGATCTTGTCGATGATGCGATAGCGCCCGCCCACGAGCAGCGTGCCTGCGGGCAGCAGCGCAACTGGATCGTCGACGGTCGCGCTGGGTTCGTAGCCAACCCGGGTTGCCCCCGTGTCCTCTGGCGCGGCCGTCATCCCTCGTGCTCGGTCGGGCGGGCCTGCGAAGGCCGTGACCGACTCAGATTGCCAGAATGTGGCCCTGGGTCCCACTTCTCTACTTCTCCGTCTCGTGGGCCACGCCATTGCCGCCGCCATTTTTGCCGAAGCGGAGCAGATGCCGTTTGCCGGCCGACAGATCGAACCTGCCGGCACTGACCCAATTGGCGCCAGGCGTCTCGCGCCACGACACGTCGTACGTACCGGGCGGGATTCGGGCATCGGCATCCCGCGGCAGCGAGAAGGTCCGCTTCCCGATCTTCACCTCGGCCCTGTCGATCCAGTCGAGGCGCAGCTTCAGGGAGACCTCGGGCTCGGGCTTGGCGGGCGACGCACCGACTGGCGCCGGCACCGGTTTGGCCGGCACGGCAACGGGGGCCTTCGCAACGGGGGCAGCCGCGTCGCCCGCGGGGGACGCGGCCTGGGCGGGCGACGCCTCGGCGGGCGACGCGGCGGTCGCCGCCAACTTCGATTCGCCACCGGGGACGGCAGACACCTCGGGCGCAGCGACTGCGGGCAACGCCGCGCTGGCCGCCGTCTTGCCCTCGAGCTCCGCCGCCCACGCGGGGGGTTGCGAGGGGTCGAGCGCGGGCTCGGGCGTCACGATCGGGGTTGGCTCGGCTTCGAGCGACGGCTCGGCCGAGGCTGCAACGACATCGGCGTGGTCCCGGCCAACGATCACGTACTTGCCGACGATCACGCCAGCGAACACCACGGCCGCTGCGATCACTGCGCCCCAGATCAGTCGATTGGAGCGGATCATCAGCGAGGCGACCCGCGTTGGAAACGGTTGCGTGAACGTTGCGGTGGGCGCATCGGCACGCACGAAGCCTCCGCCGGTGGGGTCGGCACCGGACTGCCCCGGCGAAGTCTCGCGGTGGCTCCCCTCCATCGGAACGGCGGCCGGTTCGCCCCAGCCAGCCGCTGCGATGGGACGGCCGAAGGCATCCACCCCCGCCTGTGGTCCCGGGGAATGCATACCCGGCTGCGGGGCTTGTGGCTGCATCACCACGGGTGGTGCCGAGGACCCGGGTGGCATCGGGGCGGCGGGCGGAGCCCACGGCTCGGTCGGCGCTACAGCAGGTGTGGGGCTTCGATCGGCATGCCCCTCGAACACGGTGTGTTCGGGCGCCGGCGTCGACTCGGGGATCGCCGCGCCACCGTGGCGCCGGCGATAGAACTGCGGTGCATCGGGATCACGCGCGGACTCCGGTTGCGCAGGAAGCGTTCCCATCGGCTGCGCTAACGCTGGCGGTTGCGGCCATGGGACCCCGGGCGCCGTAGGAACGGCCGATGGCAGCCCTGCTTGCGGCATCGCCGGATGCGGGGCCTCCAGCATCGCGGGCGCTGGTGCTCCGCCGTGCATTCCGCCCGCTGGTGCTCCGCCGTG